>CAITDR010000441.1 GCA_903891165.1 uncultured Pseudomonadota bacterium | reverse complement strand
TTCGACAGCATTGTGCTCAGGGCCGGGGGCAGCAAGACATGGCTGGACTTCCGGGATCCCGCGCAGGGGCAGTACCTGCATGATGCCTTTGCCAGGGACACCGCCCGTGATATGGGAAAAGCCGACGGACACGCCACCTTCGCACACCTGTACCTGAATGGGCTCTACTGGGGGCTCTACAACCTGGTGGAGCGGCCAGAAGCCGATTTTGGAGCGGAATATTTTGGAGGAGAGGCGGAGGAGTACGACGCCATCAACCGACGGACGGTGACCAACGAAGCGGTGGACGGGAGCCTGGATGCCTACCTGGAGCTGTTGCAGCGCGCCGATGCTGATCTCTCCACTGCCGAGGGGCTGGCATCCGTGGAAGAGATGCTGAACATCGAGGATCTCATCGACTACATGCTGATCCACCAATACATGACCAATCGGGATGGGCCCTGCTGCTTCTCCCACAACAACATGCGGGGCCTGCGGCGGAGGGTGGAAGGGGAACAGTTCCGCTTCTTCGTGTGGGATATGGAATACAGCCTGTGGGAGGCCACCGACGACAGCAACATCGACATCGACGTGGAGGGGGCCATCTCCCATGTCTACAGCAGGCTGCGGGAGAACCCCGACTTCCGCAGCCGCTACGCCGCGCGGGCGGCCCTCCATCTGGGCCCGGGTGGGGCGTTGAGCCCGGAGAAAGCTGGCGCCCGCTACAAAGCCCGTGCGGAAGAGATCTACGACGCCCTGCTTGCCGAGTCCGCCCGATGGGGGGATCACTTCCGGGCCACACCCTACAGTCGGGAGGTGGAGTGGCAGGCGGAGTACGACCGACTGATGAATGGGTATTTTCCCCAGAGGACCGAACGGATGCAGGAGCAACTGCAAGCGGTGGGTCTCTACTGAGGGGTTGACCGGTCAAGATCTTGACGAGTCAAGAGGTCACCTACCAACGGGAAGCTCCTGGCGCCGGTTCCGTCGTCGCGCTATCTTCGGCCTATGGGCTCCTTTCTCCTATCACTGCTGCTCGCCTGCACGACACCCGTCAAAGATCCTGAAGGGGAAGCCCCCTATCCGGTCACCGGGGACTCGGGAGACACCGAAGGGCCGGTGGAGGGCGCGGTGATCGACGTGGGGCCCGGTGCCACTCTTCCGCTGCGGATCCTGCCGTTAGGGGACTCGATCACCGAGTATGGCTACCGCTACGACCTCTGGACCCGCCTGGTGGACGCCGGATGGTCCTTCAATATGGTGGGCTCGATGTCGGATGCGCCCCTTCTGGACGGTCAGCCCCATGACTGGCCCACCTATGCGGGCCAGAGCTTGGACCCGGACCACGAGGGGCATGCCGGTTGGACCTCCACCGATATCCTCCAGAACCCCGGTACCTGGGACCAGGATCGGGGCAGCCTTCAGGAGTGGCTGCTGTCCACCACTCCCGATGTGGCCCTGATCCATCTGGGCACCAACGACGCATTCTACGAGGAGAATACCGATCACCTCACCAACAACCTGGCCACGATCATTGCGGCGTTGCGTCGCGACAATCCCCGCGTTCGGATCCACCTCGCTCAGATCATCCCCTTGGTCCACGAGCACTGGCAGGGCGGCACCTATGATCGCTGGGTGCGCGACTACAATGCCCACATTCCTGAGCTTGCTACCGCACTTTCCACCGAAAGTTCTCCCATTGTGATTGTGGACCAATACAGCGGCTTCGACGGCTATGCCGACACCTACGACCTGATCCACCCCAATGCAGCGGGGGACGCAAAAGTGGCCACCCGCTGGTGGGAGTCCCTGGAGAGCACCCTTGCACCGGTTCCAGCGGATGACGACTACTCCACCTCGGCGGCGGATCTTCAGGTGGCGCCGGAAGAGGGGCTCCTGGCCAACGACCGGGGGGCACGTGGCAGCGCCCGCGTGGAGCTGCTCGTGCCGCCTACGTTGGGCAGCCTGAGCCTGCGTAGTGACGGTGGATTTTCTTATACCGGCGCCGGAACGGACCAATTCACCTATCGCTTGAACGATGGGGTGGCGACCTCGGCGGCGGCGACGGTGCGCCTGTGTGCGGGCCCCGGTTGTGCCGATCAGCCGCCTTCGGGCTACTTTGTGGACTGTTCGGCGGGAGACGATGTGGCCGCTGGCGACAGCCCGGCTACCGCTTGGCGCTCGTTGGCGCGCCTTGCGGAGGAGCCGCTGGGGCCGGGGGACGCGGTCTGGTTTTTGGCAGGTAGCACCTGTACAGGGACCCTCCATCTCTCGGGCTCGGGCTCAGCGGCGGCGCCGATCCGGGTGGGGGCTTGGGGAGAGGGTCTGCCGCCCCGGATCCGGGGGGAGGGGGAGGCGGCACTTCGTTTGGAGGATCAGTCCTTTGTGACGGTGGAGGGTCTGGAGATCGAGGGGGGGAGCCGTTGGGGGATCTACGTCACGACTACCGGTCAGGTTCAGGGGATCACCCTGCGTAACCTGGAGGTACACGGGGTACACGGGGCGGGTGGTGCCGATGCAAAGGCCACTGGCTTGGTGGTGTTTACCGTGTCCAACGCTGCCGCCTGGTTTGAGGATGTGGTGGTGGAGGATGTGGTTGCCTGGGACAGCAATATGTGGGCGGGGATCTTCTTGTATGGGACAGCTTGGCGGGAGGGAGGGCCACGCAGTCGGAACATTCTTTTTCGGAACAATGTGGTCCATGATGTAGCGGGCGACGGGATTGTGGTCTTTGGTGCAGAAGATGTGCTGATGGAGGGCAACCTTGCCTACGAGTGTGGCCAGATCCAGACCGACGCCGTGGGCACCCCCAACGCCATCTGGACCTGGGATTGCCAGCAATGTACGGTGCAATTCAACGAGGCCCACCACACCCACAGCCCGGGCAACGACGGAGGAGCCTTCGACATCGACTGGGACAACGTGGACAATGTGGTGCAGTACAACTACGGCCACCACAACGACGGCTACTGTGTGGCGGTTTTTGCAGCGGAGGGCAGCACCACCCGTGGCTCGGTGGTGCGCTACAATCTCTGCCTGAACAACGGCCAGGGGGAAGACCAGGCTTTTCAGGGCGATATCTACCTGACCACGTGGAACGGCGGCAGCCTGGGGGATGTGCAGGTCTACAACAACACGGTGCGCCGATCGGCGGGCTGGCCGGCGCTTGTGGTTCTGGCCACACCGGGGGCCGGAAGTGGGATCTGGAACAATATTTTTGTAACAGAGCGTGACTGGCTTGCAACCATCGCGGGCGAGGTGGAGCTAGGCAACAACCTCTGGTGGACGACGGCGGATCAGGCCTGGTTCGACGATGGCGGCGCGGGCTGGTACGACGGGGTGGCCGCCTGGGAAAGGGCCGGGGGAGGGGCCGGGAACCTGAGTGCCGATCCCGTGCTGGTCGGTGGATTTGGCAAGGCGGGGCTCCAGTTGGGGGCGGGCTCGCCTGCCATCGACGCCGGAAAGAGCCTGGATGACCCTGGCCTTTGTGACGGCTTTGGAAGTGCTCTTTCGGGCGACCCGGATGTGGGCGCACACCAATTCGGGGGGCAGGCGGCCGAGGCTTGTGGGGTCGTTTCCACCGCGAGATAGGCGGTACCGCGCGTTTTGGAGCTTTTCAGACATCTGAAAAGCTCAAAAAGTCGGTGTCCGCCTTCGGCCACCCCGAAGGCGCCTGCGGCGCTTTGGCCGCACGCGCCTT
>CAITDR010000440.1 GCA_903891165.1 uncultured Pseudomonadota bacterium | reverse complement strand
GGTGGTGGTGGGGCTGCTCGCGGGTGAGCCGGGCCAGATTGTCCACATCGAACAACCCGAATTGCACCTGCATCCCCGCGCCCAGGTGGCCATGGCCGGTCTGCTGGTGCAGGCGGCCAAACGTGGGGTGCTTGTGGTTGCTGAGACGCATGCCCCGCTGCTTTTGATGGCGATCCAGCTTGCGGTGGCCAAGGGCGAAATACCCGCTGCAGACGTCTCTTTAAACTGGTTCAGCCGCGACGAGGAGGGGGCCACCCAGATTCGCGAAGGCCACATGGATGCCGCCGGCGCCTACGAGGACTGGCCGGTGGACTTCGCCACGGTAGAGCGCGACCTGATACGTGCCTACATCCACGCGGCTATGGGGGACGCGTGAGCCGGGTGCTGGTGGTAGACACTTCGGTGGCCAGGGCGGCGGGTGGGCGGCCGGGTGCCGGTTTTCCCAGCCCGCAATGTACCGAAGTTCTGGAGTGTATTGCAGAATACCATTTGGTGGCGATGTCCAAGCCCCTTCGGCTGGAGTGGGACAAACACGCCACGAATTACGCGCTGAATTGGCTCGGTGAGCAGATCGGTCGGAAGCGGGTGCGCCTGGGTACGCCCGCTTGGTCGGGAGAGGTTCCCCTGTTGGAAGCTGCACAAAGCCTGGGAGGGAACGGACCGGAAGAAGTACAGAAGGACCTGCATCTGGTCGCACTGGCGATGGTCCATGATCGCCGGGTGGTCAGCAACGATCTCCGGCTGCGGACGTTGCTGGGGAGAATCCAGGATCCTCCTAACGAACTCCGAGAGCTGATGTGGGCTTCGGTTATCGCCGGGGAAGCTCTCCCGTGGGTGAAGGAGGGATATCCAGACCGGGACATGCTCCGGGTAGGCCATAAGGGCGACTGAGCGCCGCATCCTCCTCCCAAAAAAATTCCCCTCCCTCCCCACACCCTCCTTCCAAAAATCCGCTATCCTTCCCCCCATGCTGTTGCTCCTCCTCGCCTGTGACCCCGCTGAAATTGACCTTGGCAAGTCCGACTCTATGGCCGACAGCGCCGATGCGGACGCGGATACCGACTCCGACACCGACGCGGATACCGATACAGACACGGATGCCGATACCGATACCGACGCCGATGCGGACACCGGCAATCCACCCACCGGCGAAGTCTACGTCGGCGATGTCAGCGCCCAGTTTATGACCTGGGGATCCAATGGGGCGACTCAGCAGGCTTCCTGCACCGGCACCGCCCGCTTTGTCGTCGCCACGGATGACACGTTCACGGGCACCGCCGATTGTGTAAGCCAGGATGTGAACGCATCCGGCCCCCTCTCCGGGACTATCGCCTGGAACAGCCTCTCCGGCGAGTGGACTCCCACGGTCTGGGGCACCCAACGGGCCGCTCAGATGTGGGGTACCCGCGACCAGACCAACCACAAAATCCAGCTCACCTTCAATAGCTCCGCGGACGGTTTTCAGGGCCAGGGGTCGATGAAGGCAGAGTGAAAGGCTTTCCTAGCTTTTGACCCCTTCGCCGCGCCAAACGGACTACCGATTCAGCATCGTCCCGATTCGGTCAAAGCGCGGCTGACCGAGCGGGGTCACACTGGAAGAGCAGCGGTCAAAGGACAGCCAGACCAGAATGGCCTTTCCGCGTACATTGTCCCGAGGAACAAAGCCCCAGAAACGGCTGTCG
>CAITDR010000439.1 GCA_903891165.1 uncultured Pseudomonadota bacterium | reverse complement strand
CGGCTTTCCGTCCTTGACCAGGAGCGAGTCTCCCAACAGGCGATGCGCAATCTTCTGGTAGTGTTCGTTGGTGGTTCCCCGGTTTTTCAGGAAGGCGAAGCTCTCTTCGTCCGCGCTGACCAGGCACCACTCTCCGCCCCCCTGCGTCCAGAAGCGCTTGCCGCAGGCTTCGGCGCTGCGCTTGAGAAAGGCAGGATAGTCGGTGTATTGTCGGTGGAGGTGGCCGATGACGGGGATACGTCCTGGCGCAACCGGAAAGCCGTAGGTCTCGGGAGGGAAGAAGAAGGACATGGCGATGGCTAACGTATTGGCGCTGGCGGCGGGGGAGAGCGGTGCTACCGATTTTGGAGGTGGGCGACAAGTCCGCACGCCGCCTGATGTTCCCTCCGTCGTATCTCCTCCGCCGCGGAGGGGCTGCTTCCTCCGCTGGATCCCTGGATGAAGGAGCTGATTCAGGAGCGCCTGAGCCAGGGGAGCAGCGTGGAGGTAGAAGAGTGGGTCAAAGAACAGGGGACGGGCCAGCGGCTGGCACGGCGGCGGGTGAAGTTCACCTGAGGGCCCCTATCCGCACCTTCGCTGCGGACTCTTCCCCCTCACTCCCCCGCAATCGCCCGATACAAAAAGGGCAAGCTCTCGTTCATGCGGTAGTCCACATCGGAGTGGTCGTCGTCGAACTCCTCGTAGCGGTGGGTTACCCCCTGACGCACCAGACTCTCGTGGAGCTGGCGATTGCCCCAGAGGAGGGAGTACTGGTCGCGGGTACCACAGTCGATATAGACCGCTTTCAGGCTCGCATAGGCGGCGCCGCGTTTTTCCACCATCCGCACCGGATCCCAGGCCAGCCAGCGCTCCCAATGCTCGGGCCGCAGGCGGCCGGTGGGCCAGTCCAGGGGCAAATGGAAGCCCAGCGGCGCCTCGGGATCCCCGTCATAGTGGGCCGCCATGCCGATGGTCATCAGCACATCCACATCACCACTCTTCAGCTTCTCCTTCGAAAAAAGCTCCTGGAGCAGCCGCTCCACGCTGCCATCGGTCTTCAAAAGACGCTCCAGCAGGCGCGGAAAGACCGGCATAAACAGGTACTCAAAACCCGCATCGCCGCTGTGGCTGGCAATGGCTCCCCAGATATCGGGGCGCATCATCCCATGAACCAGGGCGCCGTAGCCGCCGGAGGACTTGCCGAAACATGCCCGGTGGTTGCGACCGGGAAGGATTGGAAAATTGGCCTCGACAAAGGGGATTACTTCGTCGGTCAGGTAGGACATATAGGGGCCAGTGCCCGCCGAGTTGATGTACTGGTTGCCGCCATAGGCCGTAAAACAATCGGGCAAGGCGACGATGGTCGGCCCGATCTTGCCCTCATGGAGCAAAAAATCCAGGCGTTCCGCCAGATTCATCCCGAAGGGTTTCCAGTTGGTGTGGGAGGCACCCGAGCCAGTGTAGCCGATCAGATCCACCATCAGCGGATAGCGGCGGCCGGGATCAAAGCCCGGCGGAGTATACACCAGAAGCTGGCGTTCGCTGGGGTCTCCCGGGCGGTTGCCGCGAAGGAGCTTGGAGTCGAAGGTCAGGCGATGGACGGTGCCAGAGGGCCAGGTGGGGCGTTTGAGCATCGGCTCTTCTATCCCAGATCGGCGGCGCCGGGGAGGGGACGGCCGGTTAGACCTACAATCTTCTTGAGCGCCGATGTTCCTCCTTTCCCTCCTTCACTTCGCCTGTTTCACCTGTGGAAAGCTGGATATTTCAGGCACTACGGTCACCGATGCCGAGGGCAAGGACTACAACGGGAGCTGGACCGAGGAATGCGGAACTATGGGCAGCTCGGGAGTCTGGGATTGGGAGCCGGGCTATTCGGAGATTTGGTTCCTTCCGGGCGGGCCGGGGGATAAAGACTGGCAGGCCATCGACATTGAGATGATCCTCGGCCTTCCTTCTGCCATCCTTCAGTCCGGAGGTGTGGTGAAATTTGAAGAACTATACGGAAGTGCCGCGATCAACCCCTGCATCGACTGTCCGCAGGATGGTGCGGGTCTGACCGCAGGGGAGGTCGAGGTTTTTGAGGGCTTTGAAGGGGATCCGTGCGACTTCGACGAAGGCCCCAAGCTGCGGATGTCCTGGGATCTGACCTGGGGGACCGAGGGAGGGCCTTTGTATCACCACAAAGGGAAAGACAGGATCGTCTTCAGCAATTTTACGACCGAGGCTTGCTCGGATTGGTAGGGGGAGGGGTGATACATGGGTGGTGTATCATGAAATTGTTTGTAGCAGGCTTGTTTTGGTGATACATGGTTGGATGTATCAGGGGTGGCACCCCTACGGCGCCTATGGAGAATCAGGGCTGCCGGCCTACCCCACGATTCAGTGATTGGTTACCTTTCTGAGGAGGTTCCAGATGCTCCTCCTTTTCCTTACCGGTTGCCTCTACAGTCACGACTAACTGGACTGGGTATACACACAGCTGGAAGACGACGACAAGGATGGCTTTCGGGAGATCGACGGCGATTGTGATGACAAAAACCCGGAAGTTTTTCCGGGCGTCTATGAGGTCTGTGACGGGATCGACAATGACTGCAATGGGGATGCCGACGGGGATGCTCTGGATATTCTTGCCTGGTACCAGGACCGGGATGGCGACGGGTACGGAAACGACGACGTGGTCCGCCTTTCCTTCGAGCCGGTGCCCACCTATGCCTCTGTGGGTAAGGATTGTGATGATACAGATTCAGAAATTCATCCGGATGCCCCTATCACTTGTGGCGAAAGGATTGATCGGGACTGTGATGGGGTCGAGGAAGATCTGGACCAAGACCAGGATGGTTATGCCTGGTGTGGGGAGTGCAGCGACCTGGATCCGCGTGTTCATCCCGGCGCAATTGAGAGATGTAACGAAATCGACGATGACTGTGATGGCGTGGTGGACGGCCCAGAGGCGGACGAACGTTCATGGTATCCCGATGAGGATGCAGATCTCTATGGCGACCAAGATAGAGAATTGATAAGCTGTGATCCTCCAGAAGACTATGTGGTTGAAGGGGGGGATTGCGACGATCAGAATGCTGGGGTGAGTCCAGTTGCTCAAGAGCTTTGTTTGAACGGTGTGGATGATGACTGCGATGGTCTGCTGGATGGATGTCGCCTGGAGGGGGAGCTGATACCGTCGGCCACTTTTTTAGGGACAGCGGATGTTGGAATCGGTCGGGATTCCACCCTCAACGCGGTGGTCAACGCCGGAGATATGGACGGAGATGGATTTGATGAAATAGCCTTTTCTTCGGCTGGCAGGGTGTTTGTGCATCACGGGCTTGCCGGCGGCCAGGGGGATGAGTCGGTTGCAGCGGGCTACCTTGCTGCCGTTTTTGGTCAGGGGGCTGGCCTCGGTCTGGTGACGGTTGGTTTAGGGGATGTGGACGGGGACAGTCGCGACGATCTGGCGGTGACGGATGTATACTCCGGAAACGGGGTGGTGTATGTGCTCACCTCTGAGACCGGAGATCTGGCTGTGGCCGACCTGACTACTTTGGAAGGTCCGGAATCCAGCTCCCTCTTTGGCTTTGGGGTTGGCCGGGCGCTGGTCGGCGATCCTCTGCAGGACAGCCTCTTGGTGAACGCCAGCGACATGGCGGCCGACAGCAGCACGTTGTACTCCACCTCTCTCCCCCTGATTTCGGGTCAAGTCCCCGCCTATCAAGTGGTTCTTCGCGGCACGGACGGGGACGGGGTTCTGGGGATTGTATCCTGGGCGATCGACGCGAACGGGGATGGAGTCCAGGATTTGGCGACGCCCGTGTCCTTCTGGGGGGGCGGTAGGCCGACCGTGCCAGAGCTTCGCGTGTACCTGGGGCCGGTACTCGACCGGGCAGCCGCGGATGCGGACATTGTGATCACCTCCGCTGCCGGCTTTGAGCTCTTTGCGTCCGCAGATCCCCTTCCGGGCGACGCGACTGGAGATGGTTTGGACGACATCTGGATGGTGGCAGCGGGAGAGGATGTTCGCCACAACGATGGGTTAGCATGGCTTCTAAAGCCAACCCAGTCAGGGGCAGTGGAGGATCTGAGCGTAGCTCAGATTACTGGTGATGGGGACGATGATGATGTAGATAGCTTGATCGCGGAGGATTTGGATGCAGATGCACAGGCTGACCTGCTGGTCGGTTTTGGTCGAGCGGATCAGCAACCGGATGATGACAGCGGTAGTACCCGGCTGATCTATGGGCCCTTCCAGGGGAGCATCGATAGCAACCAGAGCCCGGGCTGGTACACCGGCACTGCCGACGCCTGGACCGGTCGTTGGTTGGTGGTTGGCAACTTTAATAGGAACGAAGGTATTGATCTGGGAATTGCCAGCCCGGGCGGCGATAGGTCTCTCCCTTCTGACAGCCGCCTGGATCTATTCTGGGACGCCTTTTGAAGGAAAAAATCGGCACTTGACCCATCCTTTTCCGTATTCAAGTTCTTCGGTGCAGAGGCTGCGGTCCGAGCCCAGAACGAAAAAGTTGGGCGGAGTTGGTACCCGTCCCGGGATGTAGCCGCTCACGCTGAGGTCGCCCGCAGAAAAGCAGGGGGTACCGGAAGGACAGGAGGAACGATCTGGGAGGTGGCCCAGGAGGGTCCAGGCCAGGGCCGGGACCGCGTGGGGCGGGTAGACCCACACCCGCTCGTTGGTCGGTTGAGATCGAAGCCGAGTCGCGAGAGAGGATGCTGCGTCCGCCAAAGTCACCTCTCGAATCAGGAGAAAACAAAAAATTAATTGAATAAAAATAAAAAAGTAGGTAGAGTAGCGGATAGAACGACTTTCAGGTTTGACGCCCCATGCTCCAGCCATAAGAAGGATCAAACCGGGAAGTGCGAAGGTATTGGCGGAGCGGGTGAGCAGGGCCACCGGGGTTACCACCAGGGTCATCGCGCCGGCTGCAAAAAAGGGAAGTAGATCCTTTCGGTCACCGCTGCGCCAGAGGAATTTGGTCAACCATGCCACCACGGGGAGTCCGAGCCAGGTGCCGCCCGAAAGCAGCTGGAGGAGACTGCCCGGCAGGTAGCCGAAGCCGCCCGGAGTGCGTAGCGGCGCCTCCCCCACGATGAAAGGAAGAAGGGGAAGCAGACTTATGATTGCGGGGATGTGCGCATACAGAATGCGTAGGTTCCCCGTCGCCAACACCCAACCGCTCCCAAGAAAAAGCAGGTAGACCGGTGTACTGTAGTGCAGATGTACCATCAGAACGGCGCAAATTGCCACCTGATAGAGTCGCCCACGCAGCAGTCCGTCTACATGGAGCAGTGCGATGGGCAGCCAGAGGCCGTAGGAGCGGAACAATGTCCCACTTTCCAATGCGGCCGGGCTGGTGGCCAGCAACGCAAGGGCGACCAGTGCGGGCAATTCTCCGCGAGGTCGGACGATCTTCCAGCCCAGGTACAAGGAGACCAGGGAGCCGAGAAAGGACAGCCCGCGTCCCACCGCCACTTTCTGGCCCGCCCCCGCGAGCCGGGTGACCAGAAGTCGATGAAGGGGAGGATTCTGGCCGGATTCCAGGCTCCACCAGACTTCAGACCAGGTGGTTCCGGGGACCAGTGCCAGCTCGTTCTGGTCAGGCGCGTGGTGCAGGTTGGCTAGGCGAAGAAGAACCGCCAGGCTGATAAATCCCCATAGGAGGAGTGTTGCGTGACGATGTGGGGCCTGCAGCGGTTCAACCTCCTGTTCACACTCTATGCCGCGCGCTTAGGGTGGGCCAGCGATGCCGGCTCTCACTCCCGCGTCGGCTCTCTCGTCACCCGCCCCAGATCAAACTCCCCGGTCGCTGCACCGGAGATCTGCTGGATCATCTGGTTGCTGCCCCGCAGGCGGAAGCTGTTTTGAAGGGTCCAGTTTGTAGATGGCATGGTCGTTATTACAAAAATTCCATCGGCGTAGCCCAGCTGGTCCAGATCAAACCACTCGCCGTCGCCTGAGTCCCAGGCCTCCATCCACAGCTGGTTGCCGTCGATGCCGAAGCGGTACACCGCTGTAGAGGTGTCCCCTCCCCAGGTTCCGGCGTAGTTCCCATCGATTCCCGGTGCGTCGACGCGAATGGCATGAGCGCTCGGGACGGCCTGAGCTGAGGTGGGGGAGGGAGAAGGAGCGCCTGCGTGGGTGCAGGCCAGCAGGAAAATCAGGGTAGACATCGGGGTTCCTCCCGCCGCGACTATCTCGGCCGGAGCCTTTCCGCCACTGTGCTATGATGTCGGCCATACGCCCCGTCCCGAGGCTCCCGATGTTCGCCCTCTCCGCCCGCCGTGCCGCTGCTCCCGCCGAGGTCAATGGGCAGATGATTGAGGTAGAAGCCGAAGAAAGTATCCTCCAAGCAGCTCTTCGGCAGGGCATCGATTTCCCCTATAGCTGCAGAGTGGGCGGCTGCGGTACCTGTAAGTGCAGGTTGATCGAGGGAGAAGTCAAGGAACTGACCGAGACCGGCTACCTGCTGACCGCCGAGGAGATCGCCGGCCGAACGATACTGGCCTGCCAGGCGGTGCCGCGCGGAAAAATCCGCCTGCAGGTTGATCTTTCTCGGCCACCCGCTCGCCAGACCCTGCACGGGAAAGTGGTAGGCCAGCAAAAGCTGACGGATGACATCACCCGCTTGGAAGTTCAGGTAGAGCAGGCATTGCCCTATAAAGCTGGACAATATGCGGAGCTTTGCCTCGCCGGCCTGCCAGGGATCCGTCGAAATTACTCCTTCGCCACCCCCTCCACTCCCGACGGCCGTTTGATTTTTTTTGTGCGAAAAGTGCCGGGGGGGCTGTTCTCCAGCCGGGTAAATGATGGAGCGTTGCTTGGAGAGGAAGTCGAAGTTCAAGGGCCTCTTGGCGATTTTTTCTTGCGCCCGAGTGATGCGCCGATCCTGATGGTGGCCGGGGGCAGCGGCCTGGCGCCGCTGCTGGCGATACTGCGGGAGGCCGAAGGGGTGGAGCGTCCGGTCACCCTGCTCTTTGGTGCTCGTCAGGAGGCGGATCTCTACGCTCTGGAGGAGATCCACGCGCTTGCCTCCCGATGGAAGGCTCCCTTTCTTTTTGTGCCGGTGCTATCGGAGCCGCCAGAAGGAGCCCTTTGGGCGGGAGAACGCGGCATGGTCACCGAAAAAATCGTAGCCTTTCACCAAGATGGGGCGCATGCCTATTTGTGTGGTCCGCCAGCTATGGTAGATCGGGCGGAGCTGCTCCTGCGCGAGCGGGGGGTGCCCCGTTCTCAGATTTACGCTGACCGTTTTCTGGCCGGTCCCCCAGCCAGCGAGCGGCCCGCGGGTGCCGAAAAGACGCCCGCGATGTTCACAGACTACTTAAAATTCTTTCTCTTTCATTTTATCGGGCTGCTCTCAGTGCTGGCGATCCTGGTGGGCGGACCCTCGGTGACGGTGGGCCTGATCGGGGTGGTGTTGGCCTATGTGCTGGGGGATGCACTTCTGGGAGAGGACCTTTCTACGCCGCACTATCGACGGCCCGAGATCCTCACCGCACAGCTCTGGATGGCGCTGCCGCTCTTGACGATGGTGGTCTTTTCGGCCCTCTGGAGTGTGAGTCCGGGGGATGTCCTGGGTTTTGGGGCATGGCTGGGGGACCTGACGGGCCATGATT
>CAITDR010000438.1 GCA_903891165.1 uncultured Pseudomonadota bacterium | reverse complement strand
TCGCGATCGCCGGTCAGCTCGATCAGCTTGGGTACGGCGCGGATCGCCCCTAAAAGGCCCAGTCCGTGCATGGCGCCGAGGGCGGAGGGTCCATCCTTATCCACACCGGAGAGCAACAACAAAAGGTAGGCTGGTCCGCCAAAACGTCCTACCAGCTCGCCCGGCGACCGCTGCAGACCCTGCACCCGCTGTGCCAGCGACTGCCCGTGGAAGTCCACCCCCTGCCACTCGCCCAACAGCAGTAGCGCCACCGAGGTCACCTCTGCCAATTCGGGAACTTCCACGAGTCCCATCAGCAGATCCACCACCGAGCTGTCCCCGATACGTCCCAACGCGGTGATCGCTGCCTTCCGCACCGGCAGCGACGACGTGGCCGCAAGCTGCGCCAGCCGGGGCGCCGCCTCCTCCTCCCGCCGCCATCCCAGCACCTCGATGATACGCACCAACGCACCCGGCTCGGGACGATTTCCCTCTTTCAAGTGTTCCAAAAGGGTCTGTACCAGGGTCATATTGGGCGACCGGGCCACGGCCCCAATCAGCGAGCGGGTCACCGCATCGTTGGGGATGTCCTCCTTCAACAGACTCATCAGCTCTCGGGCGGCATCGAAGGATCCATGCCCGGCCAACAGATCGGCCATTGCGATAAAGCGCATGGCCGGAGGCCCCTGGATACGCCCGTCGCTACGCCGTAGGGTAGCAAGATCGGCGCGCAGATTTTCGGAGAGCACCGTCACAATGCGCGCATCACAGGCAGCGATGGCGCTCCGGTGGGAGAGCAGCCTTCGCTCCGGACGGTCGGCGTCGGCGCGACTGAAGGGCGGCCGCATCCGCTGCGCGTCGTGACGCTGCCGTGCATATTCGGCGGCGAGGTTCAGGTGCCAAGGCAGGTGTGCCCCCGGGTTTCCGCAGATGGTGTCCACCGCAGCAACCCCCGTGGCAAGTGACGTGGCCCGGAAGATCCGCAGCGCGGGCTCCACCTGCGCGGAATCCCCCATCCTCGCAAGCCGCAGCCTCGCCCACGCTTCGCGCAACGGTAGCTCCAACCGTACAAAACCTTCCACCGCTTCCTGGAAACCAGCGATCGCCTCGCTGTTACTTCCGGCGAGCTCGCCCATCCTCAGCCGCGAGCGGAACCAGGACTCGGGATCGGCCTGGCATTGTGCGTAAAAGGCCTTGGCTCCTGCCGGGTTTTTGGCATTCCGGGCATGGTCCCCCTGCACCAAGGCGGCCCGCGCCAGCCGCACCTTGTCCCCGAGTCGGTTGCTCAGCCGCACCACCTCGCCCACCGCCTCTACCGACCCGCGCTCGGCCCGGATCATCCAGGCGTCGAAGCGGTCGGCTTCGTCGGTCAGCCCGGACAGCGCTTCGTCCACCAGCTCGTCGATCCACGGCTCGTCCCGCAGCTGCGCGATCCGCGCCAGCGCCAGCGCACAGCGCGCCTGCACATCCAGCGGCCCCCCCCTCAGCCGCCGCAGGGTCTCCTCGGCCTCTTCATGGTTGCCCAGATCGGTATCCAGGCTTACCAAAGCGAGCTGGAGCCGGTAGAGCGCCGGGGGATGTGCAAAGGCCAGCACCCGATCCCGCACCGAGGCCAACATGGCGCGTGCCCCGCTCCGGTCTCCCCGGGCGAGCTTGCTCCGCTTCCAGGCCAGCGCAGCACTCTCGATCAGCTCGCCGCCCTCGTCGCGACGCAAATCCAGACAGCGCTCGTTCAAAAAGTGCGAAAGCTCGCGCTCCCAGCCGGGATCCCCCGCCGGAAAATGGCCTTCCAAGAGGCGGACCAAGCCCCGGTCTGCCGAGGGGGCACCGGGATAGGGCAACGGCAGCCGCGTGTGACGCAGCGCCATCAGCAGCGCATGGACGGCGGCGGAGCGGTCCACGGTCAGGAGCGCCTCTCCCAACCGCTGCCAGGCAGAGGGCAGATCGGGAGAACGAACCACGGCTTTTTGGAAGGCCTTCAGCGCGGCGTCGCCGTCGCCTTCGGCCATCAACTGGTCGCCCCGCGCCATCAACAGCAGCCCATCGTCGGGATCCACCTCGATACGTAGAGCCAACTGAGCAGCTTCATCAGTGCGATTCTCGTCCAGTACCCGAGCCTGGGCGTAGAGCCACCGATGGAAGTCTTCATGCAGTGGAACCAGCTTTTGGCCGGTCCAACGCCCAAAGTGGTGACCGGAACCTGCCGCGGCGTAACCCCAGCGGTCGCTCTCCCGCGGGCCGTCCGCAAAAAGGATCACCTCTTCCACCTCGGGACTGGCGGGGGCCAGCTCGGAGATGGCCCGCACCCGCAGGGCGCCCCGGAACAGGACGGCGCCATTCCACCGCTGCAGGAATTCCTTCAGCCCAGCGGGAAGCTCGCCAATATGTGCCTGTGCCGTCGGAAATGCTTGCGCGGAAGCCGGGGGTTTCAGGCTGTGCACGTCCTGCCGGTACCGCCCAATCAGGTGCAGAAGGGGCTGGAAGGGATCAAGGACGGCTTCCATCAGAGCTCCAGAATGAGACAGCTCTATGTACCCCGAAAAGCCTTGACATGACAAGGGCCACGCCCCGAGATCTCTCAAAATCATAGGAGCAAGGCGGCAGGGTAGAGGGGGAAAAAGCCTGAGGGCGCGAGGCAGAGGGGGATGTGGTAGAATGATTCCATGCGCGCCGCCTCCTCCTCCCTCCTCCTCGCCCTCTTTCTGTACGGTTGTACGCCGCCAAAGTACATCCCGGACCTGGATGGGGATGGGGATGGCTACCTTTCTACCGAGGGGGACTGTAACGATAGCGACCCGACGATTGCGCCGGGAGCACCTGAGCTCTGCGATGGACTGGACAACGACTGCGACGGGAGTGCGGAGCCGTTGGGGATCTGGTACGACGACCGCGACGGCGACGGCCACGGCGAGGATGGACAGGCGGGCACTGCCACCTGCAGTCCCGGTCCCAACCTTTCACCCGTGCATGATGACTGCGACGACCAGAATCCCGAAGTATTTCCCGGTGCAATGGAACGCTGCGACGGCGTGGACAACGACTGCAACGGCCTGGAGGACGAGCAGGTTCTTTGGTACACCGACGACGACGGCGACGGATTTGGCACCGGTGCCGCCATCACCGGCAGCTGCCCTGGCCCGGATCTGAGCCCCTGGTCCGGCGACTGCAACGACGACCGCCCCGACATCCACCCCGGTGCCCCCGAGGTCTGCGACTCCCTCAACCTGGACGAGGACTGCGACGGTCTCTCCGACGACGCCGACCCCTCCACCGTGGATGCGGTGACCTGGTACCCCGACATCGACGGCGATGGCTATGGCGACCAAAACAGCGGCAGCTCCCACTGTGACCCTCAGGACAACCAGATCACCACCGGGGGCGACTGTGCCGACGACCGCGCCGACACCCACCCCGGCGCAGAGGAGGTCTGTGGTGTCGGTCTGGACAGCAATTGTGACGGATTCATAAGTGGTGACAATGATCAGGACGGCTACGCTGCCTGTGATGACTGCAACGACGGCACAGCGGCGATCTCTCCTTCCGCGTCCGAACTCTGTAATGATATCGACGACAATTGCAACGGTATGGTGGACGACAACGCCACCGATGCGGGCACTTGGTACCAGGATGGGGATGGCGACGGTTTTGGGGATCCCGCGTCGGCAGCGTTGAGCTGCACGGCGCCCGACGGGCGGATCAGCGTCGGCGACGACTGCGACGACCACTATGTCCAGGTAAACCCCGATGCGACCGAAGTCTGCGACGGCCTGGACAACGACTGCAACGGGACGACGGACGATGCCACCGGCTCCAACCAGATCATGTGGTACCACGACGACGATGGAGATGGCTACGGGGATCCCGACCGGGGCTTCATCTACAGCTGCAGCGAGCAGGCCGGTTATGCCGCCAACGACGACGATTGTGACGACACCGATGCCGCCCTGAACCCGGACTCGCCTTGGTATGATGACCTCGACGGCGACGGCCACGGGGATCCGGCCTCGGAGCAGCGGAGCTGTGAGGAGCCCACAGGCACCATCTCTGAAGGCGGAGACTGCAACGACGCTGATGCGGCCGTCAACCCAGCCGCCAAAGAATTCTGCGACGGGGTAGACAACGACTGTAGCGGCACCACCGATGACAGCTACGCCATCGATGCGACCCCCTACTATCCCGATGTGGATGCCGATCTTTTCGGGAACCCTATGGGGGACATCACCGCCTGTGCCCCCCCGGTGGGCTACGTCGACGTTGCGGGAGACTGTGACGACGGGGAGCCCGCCGTATGGCCCGGAAATCCTGAAGTCTGCGACAGCCTGGACAACGACTGCAACGGCATCGACGACGACAATGCGGTCGACGCTTTCGCCTCCTACCCGGATGTCGATGGGGACGGCTACGGAAACCAGAGCAGCCCGCTGATCTCCTGCTCCACCCCCTCGTCCTGGCTGACCGTGGGCGGTGACTGTGACGATGGGGACGCCGCCGTCTCCCCCTCGGCCTCTGAACGCTGCAACGGCTACGACGACGACTGCGACGGCAGTACCGACGAAAACACTGCCATTGATACGACGACCTGGTACCTGGACGGGGATGCCGACGGCTACGGCCTCTCCGCCTCCTCTCTCCTCTCCTGCACCGCTCCCTTGGGCTACGCAGCAACATCCGGCGATTGCGACGATTCCGATGCCACTGCCTCCCCGGGTCTGATCGAAACATGCGATGGAAAAGACGATGATTGTGATGGAACCATCGATGAAGCCGATGCTTCCGATGCCCTGCAATGGTATGTAGATGCCGACGCTGATAACTATGGGCAAGGCTCAGCAGTCCGCTCCTGTTCTACCATTGTGGGCCGGGCATCCACAAATGGAGACTGTAACGACGCCAGCGCTTCGGTCAACCCCGGTGCAACCGAAGTCTGCAACAGCGTGGACGACAACTGCGATGGCAGTACCGACGGTTCGGATGCCGCCGATGCCGTCTCCTACTATCCGGACACCGATCGCGACCGCTATGGCAACGATGCCCTTGTCCTCCGCTCCTGCTTCACCCCCGCCGGCTACATCATCTTTGGCGGGGACTGCAACGACAGCGACAACAGTATCCACCCCGGCGCCGCCGAGACCTGGTACGATGGTATAGACAGCGACTGTGACGGGGTCGAAGATCCCTCTGTTTGCGACGATGTTCCCGACGCCTCTTTTGTCAGTCCCGACCTGACCTGCGATGTCACCGCCACCGGAAGCTGGAGCCAGAGCGTCGGCTGGCAGAGCAGCAGCATCTCCTTCTCCACTTCCTCCGGCTACACCCACATGGGCTCCGCCCCCGTCGTGGGCCAGCTCAACGACGACAACGGCGATGGCCTCCTCGATGCCCACGACACGCCTGATCTGGTGTGGACGGCGGGCCAGACCGGCGCTACCGGCAACAAAGGCTGCCTGCGTGTGGTCGATGGGGCCACCCTGACCGAGCGGAGCTCCGTCTGTACCGCCGGGGGCATCGAGATCCACGGGGCGGGTGGTGCGGCGCTGGGTGACCTGGATGGCAACGGCACCGTGGAAATCTTGGCCACCACCGTGGTTTCTTCTTCCGGTGGCAACGGCTCCTACTGGCGCTTGGTCGCTCTGAGCAGTACCGGCAGTCTTCAGTGGAGCACGTCGGTCGGCTCTACATCGGTCCTTTCCCCGATCTCCGTCGTGAATATCGACGGGACTGGCACGGCCGAGGTGCTGGTGGGCAGCTACCTCTTCGACGGCAGCGGTAGCCTGCTCTCCACATTTTCCTCTGCCTGTAACTACTCTTTTGCTGCAGACCTGAACCAGGACGGCAAGCAGGAGGTGATCTGTGGCGGCATGGTCTACACCAAGGGGGTCTCCACCTGGAGTGCGACGGCCGCGCCGGGCTGGACGGCAGCTCAGACCGGCGGTTTTGGCGCGGTCGCCGACCTGACCGGCGACGGCACCCCCGAGGTCGTACAGTCGTTGAGCGGCAGCCTCTATGTGTACTCCACGGCCGGAACCCTGCTCTGGAACTACAACATCGCCGGTGCCAGCCAGAGTGGTGTGCCGGTCCTCGCCGACATGAACGGCGACGGAGTTCTGGACATCGGTGTCTCCCGGAACGGCGGCTACACGGTGGTCAACGGCTCCTCCCACACCCTCCTCTGGTCTGCGAGCACCGGGGGCAACCAGATCTATGGCTCCACCGGGGCAGACCTGAATGGCGATGGAACGACAGAAATCCTCTATGCCGATAGCGCCGCTTTCTACATTTTTGACGGGGCCACCGGCACCACCCTCTCCAGCCAGACCTCCTACTCCGGGACTCAGGCCACCCTCTCCAGCCCGGTGGTGGTGGACTACGACGGCGACGGCAACGCCGAAATCCTGCTTCCTGCCAGCAATGTCAGTAATGCCAGCGATTGGGACGGCCTCAAAGTGTTGGAGGAGGGAGGGGATCGCTGGGGCTCGGCTCCGCTACTCTGGCCGGCCTTCTATGGCAGCTATTCTGCGGTAGAGGAGGATATGGGGATCCCGGCGCGTCCCGACGCTCCCTGGCTGGGAGAGAACCTGTTCCGCGCCTCGGCCGCCCCTTCAGGAGACCCACGGGGCACCGCCAACCTGGTGCCGACCATCCTGGGTGGCTGCCCCGATTGTTCAGGTACTACCATGGACTTCTACGTGGTGGTGGACAACATCGGCGTGGAGCGTGCCGGCGCCGACCTGATGGTGGCACTCTATGCCAACAACGGCGGCAGCTACAGCGACTTGGACTCCATCGCGCTCGGCAGCCCACTGCTCCCCGGAGAACGTAGTGCACCCCTGCTCTTTACCATCAACCAAACCGATGTAGGTGCGGACGGCCTGCGGGTGGTGGTGGACGACGACGGCAGCGGTCTGGGCCTGATGTCGGAGTGTGACGAGACCGACAACACCGAGGACTGGAACGAAGCGGTCTGCCCCTGATCCTCAACGACGGCGCGCTTTTTCTCGGATCATCGCCAAAAGACGGTTTTGCTGGTTGCGACGATCCAACGAGGGTGCAAGCTGACGGATCGCCGCCCCAAGCTCCTCCTCGTGCTCGGGCAGGCCCGGCGGCCCCAGGACCCCCTGTCCCTCGCACTCCTCCCCCTCTCCCTCTGAGTCATGTACAAAATCGGGAAGCGTGATCGGGGCCATCGGCTCCCCCTGCTTCAATCGCTCTGTATCCAACAATACAGAAATAGAGTTGGCCGCAGCAATCCGCCGGGTCCACGGCTCAATCCCGTAGGTATCGCAGATATATTTGATCCAGGATGTGTTGTCAAAAACCACATCGCTGACGCCCGGCTTCACATAAGGGCCAGCCACCACCACGGGGATGCGGAAGCCCAGCTGATCGAAGCCGTCCTCGACATAGTCGTCATCGGTGGTGGGCGGGGGCACATGGTCAAAGAAGCCGCCGTGCTCGTCGTAGGTGATGACCAGAAGACAGGTCTCCCAATGCGGAGAATTGGCAAGCGCCTTGTAGATGGAGGCCAAAAACTCCTGGCCACGCCCCACCGGATGGGGCGGGTGGTCGTCGTTGAAGGAAAAGCCCGGGTCGATCCAGACTACCGGCGGCAGGCGCCCATGTTCGGCATCGGCAAAAAAGTCCTCCAAAAGAGCGGCCGTCTCCGGGCGGATATGGTTCTCGAACAGCGCCAAAAAGGGCAGGTCGGTGTAGTAGTAGGCCCAGGGCACCCCGATCTCGTCCAGCTTGCTCCACACGGTGGGGAAGGTGTAGAGACCTCCCTCCGAAGGCAGGGAATTGCCCTTGAGCGCCGAGGAACTTCCCGCATGGCCGTAGAAGCGGTTGGGCCAGGTGGGGCCCATCACCGAGCAGAACCAGCGATTCGGCAGCGCGTAGGCATCGGCCAAGGCATAGGAGATGGGCATCGTAAGACGGGTCTGGTAGGTCATCACCTCGCCTGGAGAGGCGGAGGGGTGAGAGTCCTGGTACTCCCGTACAAACCCGTCGTTGTTGCCCATGTTGAACTGGTCGTGGGCGCTGTTCCATCCGTGGGGAGGATCCTCCACGCAGTCAATCTGGGCTTCTGCCACGGAAACAGGGCTTCCATCCTGGGCCATGTTCTGCATGTCCGCGGTCATGCCATCCACCTCGCTGCGGCCCTCCTTCAGGCTGTAGGAGCCGAAGACATGGTCAAAGCTTCGGTTCTCCATCATCACGACCACGACGGTGTCGATGCTGCCGGGGGTGACCGGGGCCGCACTCTCCGTTCCGCCTGGGGCGGGTCGGCATGCCCCCAGGGCACCCAGACCGGCCAGCGCCTGCCGACGACTCAGGACCACTTTTTGCATCTTCCCTCCGCCGATTGCAGGGTAGAGCCTTGGGGGGCGCTCTGCCAAGCCCAAAGCCTCCGATTTTGCTGATCTGCCACAGGAATTCACACACCTCCCCAATCGGTCAGGGGGCCTTCCCGAGCCCCCCCACCGTGTCTATTTCCAAAACATGGTCGCGCTCTTCCTATTGCTGCTCCAAGTCCTGGCCCTCCTGATGCCGACGGCACAGGCGGCCCCGGCCTTTGAGGCACCGCAGCACCTACAGGTTGTTACTCCTGAATTACCTGCTCCCTCCGGCGGCTGGTGGCGGGAGGACGGCCTCTACGTCCAGGTCTACAGCAGCACCGAGGACCGCCCGACCTCCATCCGACTGGCAAGAGCCGCCAACGAACAATTGCCCCGTCTCTCCGAACGGTTGGGCCTGCCCATCCGGGGCAACACCCGCATCTACCTTGCCGCTACCCAGAAGGATTTTCTGAGCATCCAACCCGGTCGCCCTCCCGACTGGGCCGACGGCACCGCTTGGCCGACGATGGGTCTGGTTTTCCTGCGTTCCCCCTCGATCCGCTCCGGTACCGCTGCTCCCTTGGAGCAGGTGCTGGTCCACGAGCTGGTCCACATTCTGGTGGGCCAGGCTTTTGGCAAGGTGGATCCTCCCCATTGGCTGCAAGAGGGCCTCGCCTCCTACATCGCCGGGGAGACCGGCCCGGAGCGCACCGCCGCCCTGATGGCGCACCTGCCCTCCACATTGCTGCGCTTTAAGGACTTGGAAGAGGGTTTTCCCAGCGATCCTATCCGTGCTCAGCTTGCCTATGCTCAGAGTGGGGATCTGATCGCCTGGCTGGCAAACCGCTATGGAGATGCGTCGCTGGGAGAGCTGGTACGCAGGACCGCGGCGGGAGATCCCATGCCCGTGGCCCTGCGCGCCATCAGTGGCGGCAGCCCCATCGAGCTGGAGAGTATGTGGCGGGCACGCTGGGAAGATCCCTGGCTGCGGGTGCCCGAAGCCCTGGCGGCCGGGGCGGTGGCGACCCTGGTGGGCCTGGGTGTGCTGGCCTACTTCCGCATCCGTCGTCGCAACCAGGCACGTATCGAACGCTGGGAGAGGGAGGAAAACCAGGTCTTTTTGAGGGCCGCTCAGCGCCGTGCCATGCTGGAGCAGGAGCGCGCATGGCGACAGGCGCGGCTGCGGCAGCCCTATCGGGAGTACCTGCACTGAAGGCTGCGGGTTAGGGCCCAAAAATGCTCCGCTCCCGGTTGGTCATCTGGATGGCGGCCGCCCTGTTGCTGGCCGCCTTCTTCCTGCTCCGCTCCGCCTCCATGAACGGGGGAGAGCTGGTTCCGCCCCTGGATGACACCTTCATCCACTTCCGCTATGCCCAAGCCATCGCAAGTGGGCATCCCTTTGAATACCTGCCCGGCGAGGGCTTTTCTTCGGGGGCCACCTCGCTACTCTGGCCGTGGATCCTCGCTCCTTTTGTGGGGATGGGGGCCACGGGGGCCTATGGGGCGGCGGTGGTCATCGGTGCCCTGTGTTTAGGGGGTGCCGCACAAAAAAGCAGCCGGGTGCTGGAGCGCCTTGGGCTGCCCTGGTGGGCGGGGGGTGGGGCGATCCTTTTGGGAGGACCGCTGCTCTGGGGCGGATTTTCGGGGATGGAGATCGGCCTGTGTGCCCTGGGAATGCTGGGCGTCCTCGACGGTCTGCAGCGGCGGCTGGAGGGAGAGGCGGCGCGGGCGTTGCCCTTCTGGCTGGCGCTCTTGGCCCTGGCGCGTCCCGAGGGTCTTTTTGTGGGTGGGCTCGCGGTGATCCTGGTGAGTGTGCAGGCGCGGAAGCCCGCGCTGGATCTGGTGCTGGGTGCCAGCTGTGGGGTGCTACTCCCCCTCTTGAACTACACCCAGACGGGGCTGTGGGTGGGCAGCTCGGTGCTGGCCAAGCAGATCCCCCGGGCTCCCCAGGCCTCAGAAGTGTCCTCCGTAGATTTCGTATGGAAAGAGCTTATCTGGGAGACCTACGGAACCTATTTCTTCGGATATTTTGGTCTGTTGATTCTGGGACTGGCAGGTATGGGACTTTGGGAGTGTAGTACAGATCACAAAAGGCGCCCCTTGGCGATCTTCTGGGGGGGCGCCTTCCTGCTCCCCCTGATCGGCATGGCCCTGACCGTGCCCGCGGGGGTGAACCTGAACCGCTACCTGATGCCGGGGCTGGCCTTGTTGTTGCCCATGGCGATGGTCGGGGCAAAACGTGCGCCCGCTTTATTTTTGTTGGGACTGCTGCCCTCCGTACCGGGCTGGGCCCAAATCCTCGGGCGGAGTGCCAGCGACATCCGGAACCACCATGTGGCGGCGGCACACTGGCTGGAAGCCCACGCGCCGGAGGGTCGGATCGCCGTGAACGACGCCGGTTTTGTGCCCTTCCTGACTGGAAAATCTATCCTGGACCTGGAGGGCATCGTGTCCATGCGGGCGCTGCCCTACGCCCAGGCCGGAGAAGGCAGCCTGCTGAGCTTACTTCTGAAAGAAAAACCTGCCCTGATGGTCATCTTTCCCTCCTGGTATCCGAGTCTAAGCCGCTCGGGGGCCCTGGAAGTTTTGTGGTCTTCCACCCTGGTACAACGGACGGTCTCCGGCGCCAGTGAGCTGGTGATCGCCCGGCCCCGCTGGGAGCTTCTGGATAGCGGCGCCATCGGACCGGCGATGGTCGACGGGGAAAAAGTATGGGACATGCTGGATGTCTCCGACCTGGACTCGGAATTTCTCCATCGCTACCAGCACAGCGATGCGCCCCTGGTTGCGGGACGCGGAAACCGGATCCTCACCGGGCTGGACAGCCAAGAACGCCGGTTGATCGACGGGGCTCGTCGTCACTATGATACGGTAGCCTTCCAGATGAACCGGCCCACCCCTTCGACAGGACTGGGTCGGCTGGTGCTGAGGATGGGCAGCAGCGCCAGTCCGGTGCGGCTACGAATCCGGCTCGGCGGGGTGGTGGCGGGCTGGAGCCTGCCCGCGGTTCCCGAAGATCGCTGGGTGGAAGCAAGTCTTCCGCTGCGCGCCGATCCGGGCGAGCAGCTTGGGGTGGACTACTGGGTGGAAGAGTCAGCGCCGGGGCCCAGCGGAGGGCTGGCCACCGCGCGTTGGTGGTGGGTGGGAGATGGCCCGTAGTTTCTGGGTTTTTCTCGGGGCCCTGCTGCTGTGCCTGCCCGCATGGGCGCGCGGCGAGCTGATCGGCTCTTCCGGGGGGGAGCTGTACGGGCATGCCTGGGTGCTGGGCTGGGTGGCCGAGGCCTGGCCGGCCTTGCCCCTGGGCACAGACATGGCCTTGGGGGCGGAGCACCGGGCGGTGATTGACCCGCTGTCTACCTGGATTTTTGCGGGGATGTCCTTGGTGCTGGGCACGGTACATGCCTGGAACCTCCGGGTGCTGCTGTCGCTGTGGCTGGCGGGAGTGGCATTGGGAAGGTTGGGCGCCCTTTTTTCGGGGGAGCCCCGGACTTTTGGGGTGGGTGCGGCCATGGGGCTGGTGATGCCGTCGCTCCTGGGTTCGGTGATCAGTGGGTTGACCGAGGATTTTTCGTGGGGACTGGCCCTGTGGGGGCTGGGGGATCTTTTCGAAAAACGTCCGCTACGTGGGGGGCTTTGGTTGGGTCTTTCGGCAGGTTGTGGGCTCTATCTGGTATGGATGGCCGCGCCGATGGCCCTGGGGATCGGGCTGTGGAAGGCGAGGGGGCAGTGGGGGCGGTGGTTTTTGGGCGCGCTCTTGGCACTGGGCTTGGTGGGGCTGTTTGCGCTGCCCTTCCGGGATCGCCTGACGACGGATCAGCCCGACTTCGGGCAGCATATGGTGCGGGAAGAGCCGCTTTGGAGGCTGAATCCGTGGAAGGGCAGTGATCTGGCCTCCTATGGGGCGCCGGGGAAGCAGGCCGCAGAGGTGGAGGGAGAGGAGGCCATGATCCGGCAACACCCCACCTACCTGGGCTATGGCGCCTTATTCCTCACTTTAGCTGCAGGTGCACAACCCCTGGGCTTGGGGCTCCTGACCTGTGTGGGCATCGGGGCCGGGGAGGACCTTTCATGGATGGGTCACCCGCTGAATGTCAAAAACCCTTTCTGGAAGCTTTTAAAAATTCTCCCGATGGGGGATCGGTGGCACCATGGCGGAAGGCTGCTGATCCTGGGGCACAGCCTGTTGGCGCTGACGGCGGCAAAGGGACTGGTGCGGCTCGGCCGACCGGGCCTCTATCGGTGGGTGCCGCCCCTGCTTTTTGCCGAGTATCTGCTGCTTTCTCCGGCGGTGGTGCCGCTGCCCGGCACGCCTGTCCGCAGCCCGGAAATTTATTCCAGGTTGGCGGACCTTCCCGCCGGGCCGGTGGTGGTGCTGGGGGCCGCAGGACCGGGGATTCACCCGCAGAAGCTGTTTTTTGACCAGCGGGCCCACGGAAGGCAACTCTTGCACGATCCCGACCGACCGGGTCCGGCGCCGCGCAAATTGCCCGCCGGAACGGTGGTTGTTGCCCTGGGAGCTGCGGAGAGCCCCTTTCGGAGGGAGTCCGAAGAACGGTGGGGCCCGCCCACGGTAGAGACCCCCGACGGGGCCGCATGGTGGCGCCCCTGATGCCAGAGCGCCGCCTCCTCCTCCCCCCTGTCCCTTGCCCCCGATTCCCGTTAGACTGCCGCCCTTGCGAGGGCTCTGCATGTACCACGACTTCCTGATTCTCGGTGGCGCTGGCCTGGTCGGCTTTCAGGTGTGCCGACAGATTGTTCTTCAGCTTTCGCCCCGGCGAATTGTGGTGGCGTCGCTGCTGGAGCAGGAGGCCACGACCGCCTGTGCAAAACTGGAGCGGGAGTTCGGCGATACGGTGGCCTTTGTACCCGCCTGGGGCAACCTTTTTGTACCCAAGGACTTGGCAACACAACCAAGGGCGCAGATTTTGAGCGATGGGGTGACCCGGCAGAAGCTGCTGCACGCGGTCTACGACGACTACGAAGCGGCCTATCGGGGCAACCACCTTGTGCACCTCGTGCGCACCCACCGGCCGGAAGTGGTGGTGGACTGCGTGAACACCGCCACCGGCTTCTCCTACCAGGACGTTTTTGACGGAGCCGCCAAAGTACGCGGCTGGATCAAGGGCGACACTTTTGATCCCAAGGGGGTCAACGACCTCGAAACCTTTTTGTTGTCGCAGTCCGTTCCGCAGTTGATTCGGCATGTGCGCTTCCTGCACCAGGCCACCTCGGAATACGGCACCTCCGTCTACATCAAGGTCGGCACCACCGGCACCGGCGGAATGGGGATGAACATCCCCTACACTCACTCCGAGGACAAGCCCTCCCACAAGCTCTTGGCCAAGACGGAAGCGGCTTTTGGGCATACCGGCCTGCTCTTCCTTTTGGCGCGCACCCCGCACGCGCCCATCGTCAAAGAGGTGAAGCCCGCCGCGATGATCGGCTACCGTGCCGTGCAGGTGATGGAGGCGAAGGACAAACACAACAGCTCCGATCTCTACCAGCCCAAAGAGGTAGGGGTAGAGGGCGGAAGTCTGAACCTGCGCGAAGAAGATGCCGCCTATACCCGTGCCGGTCGGCTACGGGTGCCCGTGGTAGACACGGGCGAAAATGGCGTGTTTACCCGTGGTGAATTTGCGGCCATCACTGCGCTGGGACAGATGGAATATGTGACCCCGGAGGAGATCGCCCGCACCGTGGTGTTGGAGATCCGGGGGGCCAACACCGGGCAGGACACCATCTCCGCACTCGACGGGGCGGTGATGGATCCCAGCTACAAAGCCGGCTTGGTGCGGAATGTGGCCCTTTCCGACTTGGTTTCCGCCGAAAAGACCAGCGGCATCCAGTCCGTCGCACTGGGCCGCCTGGGACCGCCCGAGTTGTCCAAATTGCTCTTTGAATCTGAGCTATTGCGACAGAGCTGCAAGTCGCTGGACGGGGTGGTGGCGGTGGAGGACCCCGCGGAGCTCTCCAGCCGCTGTGTGGCCGTGCTCGAAAGCAGCGGTGTCCAGAAAACTGCCCCTTCTATCGGCATTCCCATCCTGCTGCCCGACGGCAAAAAGCTGCTGCGCGGCCCTCGTATCAACGTACCCGAGCTGGAGGGGCACAGCCACTCCGTATCTCTGGGCGACACCGGCTCCGTGGACCGCTGGGCCAAAAAAGGCTGGATCGACCTGCGCCCTGCCAACATGCGGCTGTGGCAGGAGCGCTTCCGCAAGATGTTGCGCGCGCGCGCCGACCTGCGCGAAGAGGGCTCGGCCGCCGCGTCGATCCACAGCTATGTCTCGACTGAATTTGAGATCGGCGAGGTGGTGGCTTGGATCTTCAACAATGAGATGGGGGGCTATCGGGTGAAGTAGGGGTGCGGGAGGGCCGCACCCCTGCCAGACCTACGCTCCCGAGGGCATAAACCGGACGAAGCATCCCCCGGCAGGCCATTCGTGCCTTCCAGTCTCGCGCCGGTTCGTCGGGCGCAGATCCGTGCCGGTCAGGGTCGCGCTGGTCAGGTTTGCGCTGGACAGGTTCGCCCGGGTCAAGTCCTTGCCGGACAGGTCCCTGTTGGAGAGGTCCGCGCCGGTCAGGTCTGTAGGCAGCTCCATCGTTCACCTCCTTCCTATGCTTGTCGAATATATGCCGGGTTGGAACATCCTCTCCAGACGTTGCGATTCAGTGTATCTGGTTGTGGGGTTAACCGTAGGCGAGGAGAGAAATTTGGACGGCTCATCGCGCTCAAATAACCTACTCATCCGAGGTCAAGGCATGGCTGGCAGGTGGCACCCAAATGGGCGGACCACTCCAATCATCCGAAAAAACTCCAAGCAGAAGGTCTGAGGCGGCCGGTGGGCGACTCCATGCAGCTCTGTGGCGGACAAGCGGAGACACATAGTGAGGAACACGCTCAAGCCGCTGCTGTTGGGTCCGACACCGATCCCAGGAGGGTCCAGGAAGGTGAGGGTCGCCGAACTTCTGACGGTTGCGGGCAGCAACAAGCTGGGTCGCACTATCGAACGGGACATAGAGCACCTGTCCTCGGGCTATAGGATTGCCCGGGCCGCCGATGATGCCGCAGGAATGGGCGTTTCACTCTCGTTGGAGGCCGAAGCACGGTGCAGCATTGTGGCCCAACGGGGCGTGGAGGAGGCCAACAACCTCCTTGCAGTGGCCGAGGGGGCGATGGGGGAGCTTTCCGACATCCTCGTGCGTATGCGGGAGCTGGCGATGCAGTCGGCCTCGGAGATTTTAAGTCAGAAGGAACGTGACTATCTTCAGGATGAGTATGCGATCCTCCACGCGGAGATCGATCGGGTCAGCGGCATCACCAAGTATGGAGACATCGCCCTGCTGGACGGAACCTGGTCCTCGGCCGGCGTCGGCCCGCTCAGCGTCCTGCTGGACCAGAACGGCACCAGTTTCCTGGACTGCGAGCTGGGATCCATGGACAACCTCGCCCTGGGTCTGGGGAGGGCCACCGCCACCCTCAGCACGGCCGGGGCCGGGATCACCGGCGTAAGCGCCCCCAGCCTCGCCACCGATACCGGCACCATCACCGTCAGCGCCAGCGCGGTAGCCGCCACCGCTGCACGCATCGCGGCGGCCACCGTGCTGCAGGACGAAGTGGAGCATGGCGGCACCCTGTTGTTGGGCATCAACGGCGGTGCCACCTCCATCTCCCTCAACGGCGCCAGCGCCGCCACCCTCAGCGGCAGTAGCCCCGCCGCCAACAGCCTGAGCGGTGGAAACCTGGACATCACCATCGACGGCCACAGCTACACGCTCTCCGTGACCGCCGGAAGCAGCCCGGCCACCGTGGTCAGCGACCTGAACAGCCTTTTTGGAGGAGAAGGCACCGCCAGTCTGGACGGATCGGGGGTCCTCAGCGTCGTCACCGAAAGTGTAGGCAGCACCAGCAGCCTGGAGATCCTGGGCAGCTCCAGCGCCGGACTGCTTGCCGATCTGGGGCTTAGCGCCGGGCTGGTACAGGGAGGAGCCGGAGACAGCCCCGCCCAGGTAATGGCCGCTGTGAATACGGCAATTGCCGGGCAAGGACTTGCCGTCCTGGCCGTGTCCACCGCGATTCGGATCACTTCCAACCTCAGCGGCCCCACCGGCGATGTGCAGCTTGGCACTGGCTCTACCGCGGGGCTGGTGGCCGAGCTGGGACTGGAAGAGCGCGCCGACGGGGTCTACGGAAACCGGCAGAACCGGACAAACCTCCTTGTGGGGGGCACGCTGGACCTTGTGGTGAATGGGAGCAACGTGTCGGTCAGCCTGAACGGCACCACCGCGGCCACACTCACCGGCACCAACACGCTGAGCGGGAGTATCGGCAGCGCGGGAAGCCTGAATGTCGATGTGAACGGCAGCAGCTTCAGCATCGCTGTCTCGGCCTCGGACACGGGAAGCAGCATCGTAACCGCGCTGAATGCACAGCTTGGAAGCACCGGTATCGCCAGCCTGAGCGGCGGCGCGCTCAGGATCGCCTCGCGGACAACGGGGGCCACTACCTCCGTGAGCATCCTCGGAAGTAGCAGCGGGTCGGTATTGGCGGCCCTGGGCTACAGCAGTGGGCAGAGTAGCAACGGCCTCGACGGAGAGACCGCCGGCCAGGTCGCCGCCGCCATCCAAGCCGCCATCGGGGGAGGGGCGACCGCAAGTGCCTCCACCTCCCAACGGCTGGGCATCGTCTCGACCGTGGTGGGGAGCAGCTCGGAGCTGAGGATCCTGGCCGGATCCGACAGCAACCTCGTGACCGAGATGGGCTTCACGCTCAGCAGCCAGTCGGTGGGAACGGACCAGGAGCTGCAGGTCACCGCCACCCACAGCAACGGGGACAGCAGCTCGGTGTTGATCGCCCCCGACGCAGAGAAAATCCGCTTTACCGGCGACCTGGAGGGTCTGATCCTGGACAAAGACCCCACCGTCAGCACCGCAGCCGACCTGACCGCCACGATCAGCTACGACGAAGGCGGGCTCTCCAACGTCCGATCGGTGCAGGACGCCCTGGACGCCTTGGGGGAAGTGGATGGTGCCTTGCAGATCCTGACCCAGCAGCGGACGCGGGTGGGAAGCTACAGCCGAAGGCTGGACCATGCACTGGCCAACCTGGAGCAGGGAGGAGAGTCCCTACATGCCGCCCTTTCCCGGCTTCGGGACGCAGACATTGCCGCCGTCGTCGCCGAGCTGAACCAGCACCTGACCGGTCGAAACGCGGTGGTATCCATGCTCGCGGCCACGGGTCGGATCTCCCGGACGGTGATGGAGACCATCCTGTCGTTGAAATAGCGCTCAGGAAGAAGAGAAGCAGGAGAAAGGGGGGAAAATAAGAGGAGGATCGTCCAGATCGTGCAAGGCGCGTGCGGCCAAAGCGCCGCAGGCGCCAGTGGGCACCGAGCGGGGCTGAAGTCCGCGCCCGGATGGGCAATGTTGGTGGCCTCGCTCCGGCAGGAGTCTTCGGCTCTGGGTCGCTCCTTCTGAAAGAACGCCACTTCCGTATTATTTGCTTGCCAATCTTCATTCAGCATTATGTTGCGCGTCTATTATTGTACCGGCCGCTCTCCGAGGGACACGACCACCGTGGACGGCTTGCCCTGCCGCATCAGCTCTACGGTTACCTTGGTTCCAGGCGTCTTTCCGGCGACGGCACGCAGCAGGTCCCTCTGGTCCTCGATGGCGGCTCCGTCGATGCGCAGTACCACATCCCCCTCTTTCAAGCCCCCTTTTGCGGCTGGGCCGTCGGGGGCGACGGTCATCAGTACCGCTCCACCGTTGACGCCTAACAGTTTTTTGCCCTCCTCCGACAGGCTGCTCATGTTCACGCCCAGGTAGCCCCTCGCCACCTTCCCGTGATCCCGAAGCTGCTCGACGATGTTGTTCAAATAGCTGGCGGGAATCGCAAAGCCTACGGTGTTTGCTCCGCTCACGATGGCGGTGTTCATGCCCACCACTTTTCCGTCCAGCGTGATCAGCGGGCCACCCGAGTTGCCGGGGTTGATGCTGGCATCGGTCTGGAGGAATTCTTCGAAGAGCTGATCGGAGATGTTCCTTTCTTTCCCGGAGATGATCCCGGCGGTGATGGTGTGCCCCAGGCCCAGCGGGTTGCCGACGGCGACCACCCAGTCGCCCACCTTTGCGGCTTCCGAGTTGCCCAATTGCAGGAAGGGCAGCGTTTTTCCGGCGTCGATCTTCAGCAGCGCCACGTCGGAGGAGGGATCGGTGCCTACCACCTTCGCTTTGTACTCTTCTCCCCCCGAGAATTTCACTTTGATGTCGGTGGCATTCTCGGCCACGTGGTTGTTGGTCAGGATAAATCCATCGGCGGAGATGACAAAACCGGAGCCCTGTCCTTTCACTTCCCTTTGCCCGGGCACGCCCAACAACATCTGCCACCGGGGCGGCAGGTCGTTTTCCTGCACCGTCGTCACGTACACGTTGACCACTGCGGGCTCTACGGCCTCGGCCAACGGCGCCAGACTGGCCATCGGGTTGAAGTTGGCGGGCGGCATCGCCGGTACCGGCTGGTTCGCGTTGACGGAGCAGCCCAACAGAAGCAGAGGAAGAAGGAGAAATTTCACGTTCTGCATGATGTCCATCCATTCATGGGTCGTTTCGGCAAGGTCAGCAGGACCCTCGCCTCGATCCTTAAGCGCATCCTGCGCTCTCCAAAGTCACGTTATGTCGGTCGGATGCCACGACTTGCCGACATCGACCTGGAAGCCACCAGCATTGGCGGGATCGAGACCTGTATCCAGCTTCCTCCTCTGGATCTGGCCTTCGACATCGGCCGCTGCCCCCGTGGGGCCGAAAACCGCTCCCGCATCTTCCTTACCCACACCCATATGGACCATGCCTCTGGTCTGGCTTACCACGCTTCCCTCCGCGATCTTTTGGGCAGGCCGCCGCCCACCTATTTTGTGCCCCGCGACAACCTCGCCGATCTGGAGCTCTTGCTGGCCACCTACCGTCGCCTGGATCGTTCGGACATCCCCTGTGTGTTTGTGGCCTGTGGTCCGGGAGATCAGCTTGTTCTTGGCAAAAATCGCACCGTCCACCCTTTTCGCTCTCCTCACCGCATCTTTTGCCAGGGCTATGCGGTCCATGCCCGGAAAAAGAAGCTCCGCTCTGAATTTGTAGGGCTCCCGGATCAGGAGCTACGTCGTCTTCGGATGGAGGGCGTTGAAATTCAGGAAGAACGTCACGAGATCGAGGTGGCCTTCTCCGGCGACGCCACCATCGACGTGGTCGAGCTTCACGCCGATGTCCGCCAGGCCAAGCTCCTGATCCTGGAGTGTACCTTCATCGACATGGATATGAACCCGGGTTCAGCTAGAGCACGTGGCCACGTCCACCTTCACGATATTATTGAGCGCGCCGACCTTTTTGAGAACCAGCACATCCTCCTCACCCACTTTTCGATGCGCTATGGCGAGGGGAAGATCGTCGATACCTTACGACGCCTCCTGCCCAAAAATCTACGCGGAAGGCTGAGTGCTCTGCTCGCGGATGGCCGTGTGGTGGGGCCTTTCGACTGAGTCTATCTGCGCCAGCTGCGCCATCTTCGCCCAGGACAGCGGCTGGCCGCCCTGCTGTAGCAGCCGCTCGTCACCGACCACTCCGCAGCTGACGAAGAATTTTACGGCTTCTTCCACGGACATGTCGATCTCCTGCACCTCTTCTCGGGACAGAATCACCGGGTAGCCCAGGTGCAGGTGGTTGGAGGGGAAGAAGACCACCATTCGTGGATCGTTGGGATCTTCGGTCACTTTTGCCTTGGCGACCAGACCGAGTGTCCACCGCCCCTTCATCGGATATTCCACAAGCACGACTTGCGAAAAAGGCAGCTTGGACTGGTCGGTAAAGGGGACGACGATCTGCCGGCTGGCCGAGTACAGCGATCGCACCAGGGGGAGCCGGCCGATGGCCTCGTCCAGCCAGGACATGGCCCGCTGGAAGACCACCATCCGCATCAGCCAGCCCATCGCCACCACCAACAGGAATGTGCCGATCAGGCCGAGTCCGGGAATATGGACGGATACTCCAAGGGTTGTCTTGATCAGATCGTTGAGCCGGTTGCCCAGGGGTCCATCAACCATCTCAAAGAGAAACAGCAGGATACGCCCGGTGATATACAGGGGCAGCAAGGCCAGCAGGCCCGCGATGAAGCTCTGCCGCAGCGATTTCATGCTCTCGGTAGAGGTGGACAAGAAGGACTCCCAGGAGGTGGCAATGCTAATCACCCTGCTCGCGCTGGCATGTACGGCGGGCCCGAAAGAAGAAGATCCTCCAGCCGCTTTTCCCAAGGATTTTCTCTGGGGCGCTTCCATCGCCGGTTTTCAGGTGGAGGCGGGCTGTCCCACCCTACCGGCCGAGGAGTGCGAGGACCGCAGCTCCGACTGGTACCAGTGGGTGACCGACCCGGAGCTGATTGCGGAGTCGGGAAACTACCTTTCGGGGGAGCCTGTTTCCAATGGCCCTGGCCACTATGAGCTCTATGAGCAGGATTTTGGTCTGGCAAATGATCTTGGCTTGAAGTCGCTCCGCACCTCCATCGAGTGGTCCCGCCTCTTTCCCGATGGCGCGGCGGAGCAGGCGACGACCGTGGAAGAGCTACGTTCCTATGCCGATCCCGTGGCCCTGGCCCACTACCATGCCTACTTCGATGCCCTCGCGGCCTCCGGTCTGAAACCCCTGGTCACCCTGGACCACTATACCCTTCCGCTTTGGCTCCACGATGGGAAGGCCTGTCACGACGATCTCGAAAATTGTGTGAACAGGGGCTGGATGGGGATGGAGAGGCTGAAGCCTGCGATTGTTCTCTATTCCGCCTTCTGCGCGGAAGAGTTTGGCGACCAGATCGACCTCTGGGCCACCCTGAACGAGCCCCTGGCGGTGGTCCTCTCCGGCTACCTTCTGCCGTCGCCCGATCGCACCAATCCGCCCGGTGTGGTCAATCCCGATGCGGCAATCCAGGTGCTCTATGCCCAGGCCGAGGGCCATATTGCCATGTATGATGCGGTCAAAGCCCATGACCTTGTGGATGCCGATGGCGACGGCTCCGCGGCAGAAGTGGGGGTGGTAGACAATCTGGTGGCCCTTGCCCCGCTGGATTCGGCCAGTGCCCTCGATGTGGCGGGGGTGGATGCGGCAAACTATGTCTACAACCTGGCCTTTTTGAATGCAGCTATCCTCGGCGACTTCGACCGGGATCTGGATGGGGTGGTGGAGGAGCAGCATCCCGAATGGGCCGGAAAGATGGACTATCTGGGCGTAAACTACTATACCCGCCTTACGGTTCGGGGCCTTTCGGTTCCCCTCTTCCCGGACTATGCCCGCATGACCTTTTATCCAGAGGTCCTTTTTGAGGACTACCCGGAGGGTCTCTACGAGGTGACGGTCTTGGGTAGCCGCTACAACCTGCCTATCTACATCACCGAGAGCGGAAAAGCCGAACCGGACGAGACGACGGAAGACACCTGGCTGCGTCCGCACCTCAAAGCGCTCCTTCGTGCGCAGGAAGAGGGCTACGATGTCCGGGGTTTTTATTACTGGTCGCTCTTGGACAACTATGAATGGAACCACGGCATGGGCATGCATTTTGGCCTGCATGCGGTCGATCTGGTCAGCAAGGAGCGCAGCCTCCGTCCGGTAGGGGCCGCCTACCGGGACATCGCCACCAGCGGTGTGCCCTGAGCTGGACTCTGCTACAGAATTTTCCCACCCTCCCGCCGCTGCGGTGACTATGCTCTCCTCTTCCCCCGGAGTCCCGGTGCAGCATTTTGAACAATTCGGAATCACCCACGAGGCCGTCCGCAGGCTTTTGTCGACGGCCCTGGCGCGGGGTGCGGACGACGCGGATCTCTATTTTGAGCACCTTCAATCGAACTCCGTTGCCCTTTCCGACGGGAAGGTGAACCGCGCCAGCACGCATGTGGACCTGGGCCTGGGAGTCCGGGTGGTGGTGGGGGACTCGGTGGGCTATGCCTACACCGAAGATTTGTCTCTGGAAGCGATGTTGCGTGCCGCCGGAGTGGCCGCCGAAATTGCCGCGGGCGCCAAGTCTATCCGCCCGGTGGCCATGCCGATGGAGCGCCGCTACTCCGATCGTTATCCCGAAGGTCGCCCCTGGGACAGCGTGGGCATGGAGCTGCGGGTGGGCATGGTGCGCGATTGGGAACAACGCAGCTTCAGCCTGGATCCCCGCGTACGAAAGGTGGAGGTCAGCTTGGCCGACGCCACCCGGCACATCCTGGTTTGCCGCCCCGACGGGCGCCTGGTGCCCGACATTCAGACCATGACCCGTGCGGTGGTGGTCTGTACCGCTGAGCAGGAGGGGCGTCGGGAGTCCAGTCACTACAACCTCGCCCAACGGGATGATATTTCCTTCTATACTCCGGAGCGCACCGAGCGCCTTTGTCGGAAGGCGGTGGACAACACCACCGGGCTTTTTGAGGCGATCAAGCCGCCTGCTGGGGAAATGACGGTGGTTTTGGCAGCAGGATCCTCGGGAATCCTCCTCCATGAAGCCATCGGCCATGGTCTGGAGGCCGACTTCAACCGCAAAGGGATCTCGATCTACGCCGATAAAGTGGGCAAGCCCATCGCACCGGCAGGCATCACCGTGGTGGACGACGGCACCCTGATGCGCGCCCGCGGCAGCATCAACACCGACGACGAGGGCAACCCCGCCGAAAAAACCGTCCTGATCGAGGACGGCATCCTGCGTGGCTACCTGCACGACGAGATCTCCGCCCGCCACTACGGTGTGGCCCCCACCGGCTCCGGGCGCCGCGAGAGCTTCCGGCACCCCGTCCTGCCCCGGATGCGCAGCACCTACATGGAGGCCGGTCCCTACGCGCCCGAAGAGATCATCCGCTCGGTGAAAAAGGGCATCTACTGCTCTACCTTCTCCAACGGGCAGGTGCAGATCGGTGCGGGCGACTTCGCTTTTTATGTGCGGAGCGGTTTTCTGATCGAAGACGGCAAGCTCACGACGCCCATCAAGGATGTGAACCTGATCGGCAACGGCCCCAAAGTGTTGGAGTCCATCGAGATGGTAGGGAATGACCTGGTGATCGACGAAGGTGGTTGGACCTGCGGAAAGGACGGGCAGGGGGTGCCGGTGTCTCAGGGGATGCCCACGGTGAAGGTGAGCAAGCTCTCGGTGGGAGGAAGTGCGCGATGAGTATCGAACAACTGTGGGAACTTGCCCGTACCACCCTGAAAGATGCCCAGGGAATGGGTGCAGAAGAGGCGACCGTTTCCCTCTCCCGGCAGACCGAGGTCAACCTGACCCGTCGCGCCGGGCGGCTGGAGCAGGCTACCCAGGCCACCTCCCTCTCCCTCTCCCTCTCCCTTCTGGTAGAGGATCGTTTTTCTGGGCATTCCACCTCGGACCTGCGCCCCGAGGCCCTGCGCTCCTTCCTCCAGAAGGCAGTCGCGGCCACCCGGGCCCTGGAGCCCGAGCCCGAGCGTCGTCAGCCACCGCTGTCCGATTGCGGCAGCAGCCTGACTCCGGAGCAGTTGGATCTCTGCGATCCAAGCTGGGAAGCGCTGACCATCGATCAGCGCCGCGATCGGCTGGAGGAGCTGGAGAAGGCGGTGGATGCCCTGCCTCAGCGCAGCCAGATCCTGTCCGCCACCTGCTACCACATGGACTCCAGTGGCGAGTCGGTACGGGTAATGTCCAATGGTTTTGAGGGGATGCAGCGTGGCACCGGCTACGGATGGGGCACCTCCATCACCCTTTCGGAGCCCGGCGGACGCCGCCCCGAGGCCACGAGCTGGTACTCCTCCAACCACATCTCCGAGCTGCCCGGCATTGAAAAGATCGCGCAAGAAGCCTGGATGAAGGCGGAACGTCGGCTGGGCAGCGGCCCGGTGGACTCCGGACGTTACCCCATGCTGTTAGACGCGCCGATCACCGGGAGGATCCTGGGTATTCTGGCAGGGCCCCTCTCGGGGGCAGAGCTGCACCAGGGGCGGAGTTTTCTGGCGGGAAAGCTGAATACCTCGATCGGATCCAAGCACCTGCACCTGATGGACAACCCGTTGATTCCCCGCGCGCCAGGCTCCCGCGCCTTCGACAGTGACGGACTTCGCGCCAAAGCGATGCCCATCGTCGAAGATGGGGTACTGCGAAACTACTATATCGGCGTCTACTACGGGCGGAAATTGGGGATGGCCCCCACCTGTGGTGGCCGCTCCAACTGGATCCTGCGGCCCGGCAGCCGCAGCCCCGCCGAGATCACCAAGGAATTACCCAAGTGTATCCTGGTGACCGGCTTTCTCGGTGGGAATTCCAACGGACTGACCGGCGACTTCAGCTTTGGGGTCCAGGGGCAGCTCTTGGAGTACGGTGTCCCCACCAAAAACCTGTCGGAGATGAATGTCTCGGGGAACCTCGCCGATATTTTCCATCATCTACAGGAACCTGCTTCCGACGTGTGGACCTGGTCGGCGCTGCGTTCGCCCTCCCTGCTCTTTGACTCTGTAGACTTCAGCGGACTCTGAGATGCTTCTTGTAATTTCGACTACATTTGCGGCCAGTCTGAGTGGACACTACGTTGCGGTGACCTCGGCCGAGGCCGTTGCGGCTGCCCAGAAGGCGGAGATGGAGCAGAGCCTGGCCTCGGTGCCCTCGGTGTTGCGACCCATCGGCGAGCGTATGTTGGCTCCCAGCCTCTTTCATTGCCGAGAATATGTACTGGAAGTTGTGTCGGGAAGTTTCAACGTGCGTTGCGACGATAAACCCGGCCTCCAGTACAACATGGACGGCAGCGTGCGGGAGATCCTCTACGAAGGAAAGACGCTGCAAAGCCGGGTATGGTCGGAGGGAGAGGCGCTGCTGTTGTCCATCGCCTCGGATACCGGCACCCGTACCAGCCGCTTCCAGCCCACCGACAGCGGGATGGAGCTGAAGGTGCAGGTCGCCAGCGAGAGGTTGGATCGCCCGGTGAGCTGGGAAATCCGCTACCAACGCAGCCCCTGAGCGGAGCAGCGTCGTATTGCCATTTTAGTCGGAGAGCTGAAAATGGAAGCCCTCGCGCTGTTTGCCACCCCGGGCCCGTGGATTCCGCGGCCCAATTTCACCCTGCCCGCCGAGCTGCGGCTGATGTTGGCCTCTGGACTACGCCCGAAGATCCTGGTCAGTGGGCCGCCGGGCTGCGGAAAAAGCAGGATGCTCGAACAGCTTCAGGAGGAGCTGGCGGGTAGTGCGCAGGTGGTGCTGGTGGACCTGGGGGGCACCGCCGACCTGCCGGTGCTGGAGTCCTTGACCCGGAGCCTGGGCGGAAAAAGGCAGGAAGGTCTTCGAGAAGTGTTGTCCGAATACTCCAGCGAGCTGCCGCTCTTGGTGGTGGTGGACGGTTTTGACAAGCTGGAGAGCGGGCTGGCGAAAAACCTGTTTGGCCCGAACTCTCCCTGGTTCCACCCCCTTCTACCGGCCATCGTGGTGGTGGGGCCGCCCGCACTCTTGACCTGGGGTCGGGAGCAGTGGGACAGCCGCTTTGACCGCTTTGAAGCCCTGACTCCCCTTCCCGTGCGGCGGCTGGACGGTTCCCCGGACGCGCAGGGACTGCCGGGCATGTTGCAGATCCTGCGGCAATACTGGCCGTCGGGGAGCAAACATCTGCGCGAGCTGGCGCTGGCGTCGGGAGGGCTGCCCAGGGACGCGCTACGGATGCTGAGAGATGCCCTGCTCATCGGGCAGGGAAAACTCTCTCCAGCGGCCGTACAGGGCGCAATTGTGCGGCTGGAGCAGGAGCTGCGGCAGGGCCTCAGCCCACAGCAGGCCGCCGACCTCGCACAGATCGAAAAAAGCCACCTCTTCCAAGGCGACCCCTGCTTGATCGAGCGGGGGCTGGCCTTAAGAAACGGCAGCGGCGCATGGACGGTACATCCGCTGCTGCGGATGCCCTGAGAAAACTACTGGCCGTTGTCGCCGATGGCTTCCACGGGGCAGTTTTCCATCGCTTCGTAGCAGGCCTTTACCTCGTCGGCATCGGTGGGCTGCTTATAGCAGATGTCGTGATCTTCATCGTCCGACATGCGGAAGTTGTTGGGAGCAGCGTCGGAACAGACGGAGCAGAGGATACACTCCTTGTCCACGAAGAAGCCCAACGTTTTCCCTCCCACCACCGAGGTCCCACCCACATTATCCTTCCACCGGTTCTTCCAATCCGCCACGAGAGCTCCACAAGAGCCTCCCTTCTACTCAGGCGGAGCAGGCTGGCAAGGGGGAAAAGGGAATCTGGTAGCGGAGGCGCACAAAAAAGGGCGGAGAGGGCGGGAAAAGGTCCCCAGGCCTTTTCGCGGGGCGGAGCAAGTCCCGAAGCTGACCCTGGCCAGAAGGGGGCGGGTCGGGATAGCAGCGTCCATGGCCATCCGAAAAGTCGCCCAGCTTGGGCACCCGATTCTGAGAAAAGTGGCGGAACCTGTGGATTCCGCCCAGATCTTGACCCCCGAATTTCAGCGGCTCTGCGACGATCTGCTGGAGACCATGGGCGCCTACGATGGGCTGGGTCTTGCCGCGCCGCAGATCCACGAGAGCATCCGGCTGCTGGTTTTTCAACTGGACTCCGAAGAGGAGCCCTTATTCCTTATCAATCCGGTCATCACCCCCACCACCGCCCTGTTGAGCGCCGGCTACGAAGGCTGCCTGTCGGTCACCGGAATGCGCGGTCGGGTCGAGCGGCCCGATGCGATCCGGGTGGAATGTCTAGATCGGGACGCCAAAAAATTCGCCTTTGTTGCGGAGGGTTGGGCCGCCCGCGTGGTCCAGCATGAGTGCGATCACCTGGACGGGGTGCTCTACATTGACCGCGCCGACCCCCGATCCATGGCCTTTATGGCGGAGTATCGCAAATTCGGGCCGCTAGTCCCCACGGGCGAAGAGGACGAGGAAGGTCCCGAAGAGGGTGGAGAGGAATAGCCCGCCGCCACCCCCTCAGGGTTGCGACTGCAGTGCGGTGTTCAGGAGGAAAGTCTTGATCTTCGCGGGGTCGGACTGATCAGGTTCTGCGAGCCAGGGGAAGGTGTCGAGGAGGGGGTGGCTCGGGTGGTCCGAGCCGTCCCGGATCGGAGGGCCGGAGAGGCCCCCGGTGTAGAGACCGAAGAGGTTGTCCATCACATCCTCGCTGGGCTGCCGCCCGCCGCAGGTCTGGTGCTTTGTGTGGCGGAGCAGGCTCCGTTCGATTTCCAGGTAGCTGGAGGAGGTACACGGAAGCCCGACATCCACCACCAGGAAGTCGTCGGCGAGGATTCCGGCCAGGGCGGCGCGGTCGCTGTCGGTCCAGTCGGTGTTGTGGTCGATGGCGTCGAAAAACCCGAGGTTTTTGTAGATACGCTCTCGGTAGGCACGGGCGTGGTCGGCGGGCACTACAAAGCTGGGATCAGCGTTGTATTGATCGCGGAGATCCTCTTCGCCGCCATGTGCGAAGAGGGTGATGTTGCCGGTCTCTGGCCGACCCAGCCGGTCGAGCCGACGTAGGGGCCCGTCGGCGGTGTCTCGTGTGGTGGAGTCCGCGGCAATTGCGAGGAGCGTTGGAACTTCGCTGCGAAAGAGCTGCTTCAGCTCTACGTCGATGACGACCGAAAGTGTGTTGAGCCCGTCGAGGAGGTTCTGGTTGAGCGGGGAGAGGAGTATGCCCTTGTCGGCGTAGGCTGTGGCAAACACCGCATTGAAGAAGAAGGGGTCGGAGCGCTGTCCCGCATAGAGCTGAAAGGCACCACTCTCCTTCCCAACACGATTGGTGCCGACCGTCGCTCCAAAGCCCGCGTCGGTCCGGCAAGAAGCGGTGTGCTTGTCGTCGTCGGTGGGCGTGTAGAAGGTGCAGCGGATGGCGACCTCGTCGCTGGTGTCGAAGCCCACCGGGCCGCCCGTGCGGATGCTGGCACGGCGCAGGCGGAGGGTGTAGTCCACCTTGTCGCTGAAGTGTCCGTTCGAGGCGATGGCGGGATAGGAATTCAGAATAATTGTAAGAAATCCTAGCTTCTTCGGTGTGGGGAATGCATACAGGTCCACCAGATCGGTGACACGGTGGGCAGTGGTGGCGGGCCCGTCGAGGTGGTCGCTGGCGCGCAGTGGCCGTGGAAACACCCCCACCAGGAGCAGCAGCGCGGAGGTGGCCATCGTGGGCAACAGAAATTTCTTCAAATTCCACCCAACTTGGTTGCGCCGGTTTTATTTGTGTTCGGCTTGGTTCCCGGCGGGAGCCGGTGGAGCACGTACATCGGGTGTACGGAGCGAGGAAGAAACTGAAGTGGAAGAAGGAAAATAGCCGAGATCGTGATTGTCAAAGGACCGATTGCGTCGCGCATCATCTCCCGTTCCGCGTAGGCCGGATCACTGTGCGGTCCGGTCAGCCGGTAGCAGGCTTGGTTGTAGGGGTAGAACCAATGGCGCACCAACAAACGCGGCCGGAAAATGAGCTTCGAAAGTGGCATCAGGCAGCCTATCTCCTTGGCCATTGCGTCCACAAACAAGGTCCACGAGGGGATTGTCTCCGGGTGCCGGGGACTCCGAGCAACGACCTCGTCCTCCCAGATCTTCTCCCGCTGGATCCGGGTCACCACATCGTCCGGGAGCTTGTGTTTGTCGCTGCAGAGCAGCGCAAAGTACCGCGCTTACATTTCTGCCACCACGGGAATTCCACCGGTATTAGGCCGAACAAAACCCATAAATGCCAGGCGTCCACCGTGGTCGGGGTGGAAGGCGTGCTTGTAGAGATTCCGGACGTTGTTCTCCTTCACGGCCAGGTCCTGACCCATGGCCGCGAAGTTCATCTTGAAGCCGGTACACAAAAGGATGATGTCAAAGTCCTCGGTCTTGCCATCCTTGAAGGTCACCCGATGACCTTCGATCCGCTCCACTCCCTTGTCGTTCAGTCGTAGCTTCCCGTTCACAAGGTTGGTGATGAAGCTGACGTTTTTGGAGAAGACGATCTGCTGGGTCCAGTTGCTCTTGTAGTTGTGGGAGCGGCGATTCCATTCGTTGATCGCCTCGACATGGTCCGGCGTCCATTCACAGCCGACATCGAGCTTGAGGGGGTGGGCCGGCTCTCCCAGGGCGTTCCGTTCTGAAGCCGGTCGCTGCTTGAACAGCGAAAGGAACCACTCCATCGGCCCAAGAAGCAGCCCCAGGGTCCAGACCACAAGCTGGAAGATTGCGCGTTGGAAGGGATTTTCGCCAAACATCGCCAGGATGGGCGGCGCCGGCATAGACCGCACGAAGTGGTCGTAGATCAGAGCGCGTGTGTCCGTCGCATCGGTTGCGTGCACGCCCTCGTGGAGTCGTGGCAGGAGGAAGGAGTAGGATCGGATGGACAGCGTGCTTGCGGAGGCCACGTCGGAGACTTCCCGCGCGAGGTCGGCCCCCGACTCGGCAAGGCCGACGATCATCACGCGCTTTCCGGCAAAACGGCGGTTGTTGCGGTAGGCGGAGGAATGAACGACCTCGCCGGCAAACTTGTCGATGTCGGGGACGGAGGTGGTGTCTGGCGACTGGAAGGGGCCGCTGCACACGGCCACGGCGCCGAAAACCGACGTACTGCGTACACCATTGACGGAGGCGGTGACCGACCACCGGCCGTCTTTGCCCTTGCTCACCTCTTCCACCCGTGCGCCAAAGGTAATGTGCTGCCGCAGGCCGAAACGATCCGCACAGGCTACGAGGTATTCCCGGTATTGTTTGTGTGTGTAAAATACCCGTTCCGGCTCGGACATAAAGTCGGAATAGGCCATCAATCGCATAGATATCGTCAGGATCAAGTTGTCGAATACTTTCATTTCTTCGGCGTCTACACCCGGATCGGCGCTGCGCTGCCAGATCCCACCCACATCGCCGCTTCGCTCGAAGCACTGAACCTCGTGGCCCTCCTCGAGGAGCTGTTTGATCGTCGTGAGCCCAGAGGGACCTGCACCAATTACACATACCTTCATCTTGCTCTCCAGTGGGTTTACGGGACCGCGTGGGCCGGTGGCCCGCGGAGGACCAGCCAGACGCACACCCCGATGGTCAATGCGGTGTGGGCGATACTGAGGACCGCCTGCGGCCCGTGGGCCATCGTCGGCGGTACGAGGAGGATCGCGGGCCAGAGAGCGATCAGCAGTACGGCGTCGCGCGGCCGCCGCACTTCCACCGAAAGCAGGGTGGTGGCCCAGAGCAGGGCGATGGCCGCGTAGGCGGGGCAGAAGGGGCTCTGCATGGCGGCCAGCACCAGGAGCGCCATCCAGCGAATAGCCTGGTCCCGACGGTCCCCCCGCCGCCGGGCACCTGCGACAGCGAGGAGCACCACACCCAGGGTGAATACCCGGGCGATCTGCGGACCGACTTGCCAAGGATCTCCGATGTCAAAGCCAAGGAACTTCAGCTCCGAGGATGCCAGGAGAGATTTTGGAGAGAATGGCCATCGCCAGCAACGCCCCGCCAGTCGCAGCACGCTGGCGGTGAAGAGCCACCATGGCAAGAAGGGAGAGGGCCGTCACCGCGAGGTGGAAGTTGCCGATCTGCAGTGTCACGAGGACCGGAACACTCCCCAGAAAGAGGGGTGCCAGGAGCAGGACCCGGTGTGCGGCCGTGCCGTCGATCCAGCGGGCCACCCTCCAGATGCCGAAAGCAGCAAAGAGTCCGTTGAGCCCAAACCACAGGGCACGTTGGGCGAGGAAGTCGCCGTCCAGCACCGCAAGGGGCGCGCTGAGCAGAAGGAAGGGGGGCGGATAGCTGAAGTTATCGAGAAGGAAGGGAGCATAGGGATTTTCTACACCCGACGGCAGTGGCGGAAGCCCGTTGGATCCGTACCACCAACGGTTGTCATAGAGGTTGTCGGCGCCCTGGCGCGCCAGCTCTGAAGCCCGCACATAGGCGGAGAGGCAGCTATGCACCTCCACAAACCTGTCGCCGGGCACCGCCTGATAGTCCACCGCCGTGGGATCGCCGATGAAGATGCTGAGCCGTGCAGTGGAGACGACGCTGACGAGGGCCACCAGCAGGTAGACCGTGGTCAAAAATCGATGGCGACCGGCGAGTCCGTCGAGCGAGGGCGGCAGGTGATCGGGCAGCCAGCCAAACAGGGCCCCCGTGGCCAGCGCGACGGCCAACAAGGCCCCAAGGCCGGCAACACCGAGCGAGAGGCCCACCGACCACAGGACCGCCGCCGCCGCTCCCGAGAGCACCGGGATCCAGGGTGCCCGCCCCATCCACCGCAGCCCTGTGCCGAGCGCTACGATGCTGAGCGCGGCCCCGGTGACCTGAAAAGTGGTCCCCGCGGATCCAAAGAAGTGCGCCAGCGGGCGCCAGAGCCCCTGGGCGATGAACAGCGCCAACAGACAGGCCCAGATGGCGACGAAGCCCACCCGCTCGAAGCTGCGGGTCGTTGTGGTGGAAAGTGGCATCCCAATCGGTTTACCACGCGCGGTCGGCAAAAAGATGGCGTATCCCTGACCACCCCATGTCCGGTATCCGGCCCAGGGGGCGCCCGCCCAACACCTCCTCCAACCTCGCGGATCAATCCTGCGGAAGACCGTCCAGCTGCGCGAGGATCATCTCCAGCGTTTCCCGGGTGCGGGCATCCGCCCGATGTGGAAAGGGTGTGGTGACCCGGAAGACCAGCTCGGTGCCCACTTCGTCTCCCAGCACCGTTTCGAAGGGATCGGGCTCGTTGTCATCAAAAAAAGGCATACGGGGAATCAGGAGAATTCCTCCCCCCTTTGCGGCGACATTTGCCACCAGGTTCGCGTCCGAGGTCACCAGCCACGGTGTCACCTCCACCTCCCCCCGGCGAGCAGGGGCCAGTGCCCTGCGGGTTGTCCAGGCCGACTCCACCCCAGCGTGTCGTGCTCGGACAGCTCCTCGACGGTCTTGGGCACGCCCCGTCGCTCCAGGTAGTCCCGCGAGGCCACCAGACGCAGGTTCGCCCTCAGAATCACACGGGAGAACCAGGCGTTGCGGTCCGGCGCCGGTCCATCGTGGAGCATCAGCTCGAAGGGCTCGTTGAGGTTGCTCAACGGGTTCTCCAGCTGGCGAATCACCACCCGTTGTTTGGGAAGGGTCAGATGGGTCGCCAACAGCACACTCACATGCATCGCCAAGGGGAGCCCCAGGGGCTCGATGACCCGGAGGGTGCCCCAGGCCTCGCGCTCGGCCGCGCGGGCGTTTCGCCTCAGGCCGTCGGCGGCTTCCAGGAGGACCCGCCCTTCCGCCAGCGTGACGACCCCCGCCGGGGTGAGCCGTACGCCCGTGGGATCCCGGTGAAGCAGCGGAGCACCGATCACCGCCTCGAGTTCGTCCAGGCAGCGGCGTAGTGCCGACCGCGACAGACCGAGCTTGCGAGCCGCGCCCTGTACGGACCCGGCCTCGACGATCTGGAAGAAGATGTTCAGGTTCCGGATGTCCATCTGCCCCCCTCCGCACTTCCTCCCGAATTCCTACCCTATTCCAGTGCTTCGCACCAAAAAATCTCACCCTGCACACCTCGCCCCTTCCCCCCGCCCCCAATGTGCTTAGCCTGCCCGCCATGGAAGACCTCGCCCCCGTACCCGGCACACCGGCGCCCCCCGCCCGTCCCCGTGCCGACGCAAAAATCTCCGCGATGCTCGCCCGGTATTGGGGCTTCGACCGCCTACGTCCGCTGCAAAAGGACGCCATCGACGCCACCCTGGCCGGGCGCGACGCCCTGGTCATCCTGCCCACCGGCGGCGGCAAGTCCCTGTGCTACCAACTGCCCGCCCTCTGTCGGGAGCCAGAGGCGCTCACCCTAGTCATTTCGCCGCTGATTGCCTTGATGAAGGACCAGATCGACGGACTGCGTCTTGCCGGCTTTCCTGCGTCTGCCTTGCACAGTAGTGTCACGACGGAGGAAGCCGTAGCAGTCTGGCAGGCCCTCCAAAAAGGCCAGCTACGGCTGCTGATGATCTCCCCCGAGCGGCTGCTGCGCGACGATTTTTTGTCATCGCTCCTGAATATCGCCCGCAAAGTGCCCGCCTCCGCCGTCTGCAGTGTGGTCATCGACGAAGCCCACTGTATCAGCCAGTGGGGGCACGATTTTCGGCCCGAATATCGCCGACTTTCCAATATCCGGCAGCTGATCCCCGGCGTCCACATCCAGGCCTACACCGCCACCGCCACCGAGCGGGTGCGGCAGGACATCATCGAGCAGCTCGATCTGCAGGATCCGGCGCTGCTGATCGGCACCTTCGACCGTCCCAACCTCTGCTATCGGATCTTGCCACGTCAAGGGCAGGGCGAAGATCAGATCGCCGAGCTCTTGGGGCGGCAGCCCGGTGCCGCCGCCATCATCTACTGTATCAGCCGAAAACAGACGGAGACCCTTGCGAATGCGCTGCAAGAGCGGGGCATTCAAGCCGAAGCCTACCATGCCGGGATGGACGCAAAGGCACGCAACCGCGTCCAGGAGGCATTTTTAGGGGAACAACTCTCCGTAATTGTTGCGACCGTCGCTTTTGGGATGGGCATCGACCGGGGAGACGTGCGGCTGGTGATCCATGCCTCCATGCCCAAGTCGGTGGAAGCCTACCAGCAGGAGACCGGGCGTGCCGGTCGCGACGGACTTCCGGCCGACTGTGTGCTGCTGTATGCCGCCTCAGACCTGGTGCGATGGGGACAATTGCTGGATCGATCCAGCAGCGAGAGCGAGAGCGACCCGGACACGGTCGCCGCTCAGCGTGGGCTACTTTCCCAGCTTCAACGACTGCTTACCGGCGCCCGGTGCCGGCACCGGGCACTATCCGAACACTTCGGGCAGCCCTACCAACCCCCCGGCGCCCCGGAAGAGGGCTGCGGCGCCTGTGATATCTGCTTGGGAGAGCTGGATGTGGTCGCCGATTCTACAGATAGAGCCCGAAAAATCCTCTCCTGCGTCGCCCGGTTGCGCGGCAACAGCGAGGAGGCCTTCGGTGCCCGCTACATCGCGGAAGTGCTGATAGGGGCGCAGAGTGCGAAGATCCAGGAGCGCGGCCACCACCTGCTCTCCACCTACAGGCTGCTCAAGGACGTGGAAAAGGATGCGATCATCAGCCATATCGACCAGCTCGTGGACATGGACGCCCTGCACCGGGCGCCCGGAAAGTACCCCACCGTCCACCTGAAGGCTGAGGCCTGGCCCATCCTCCGGGGTCAGAAAGAAGTCTGCTTTTTCCAGCCCAAGGCCGGAAAAAGTGCCACACGCGCATCCCGACGGCAGGTGGACGGCAGCGTGGCCGTGCAGCTCTCCGACAGCGAGCAGAAGTTGTTTGAGGTGCTGCGGCTGCTGCGGAGAGACATCGCCAAGGAGCAGAATGTACCTCCCTACGTGGTTTTTGCCGACGCGACCCTGGAGGAGATGTGTAAGGTACGCCCGGGCTCGCTAGGCACCCTGCTGAACATCCGGGGTGTAGGAAAGGCCAAGATCGAGGCCTTCGGAGAGCGTTTTTTGCAAACCATCCAGGAAAGCTGCGGCTTGCTGGAACTTGGGCTGGACGCCGAAGCCGGCTCCCGCCCAAGAAACCTTCGGCCCGAGAGGCAAAAACCCGACCGCAGCAGCCCCCGGCCCCTCACGGAAAGTCGCCGCGCCGCCTTCGACCTCTTCGACCAGGGAAAGAGCCTCGAAGAAGTTGCCGAAACCCTGGAACGTGCGCCCAGCACCACGCTGCAGTATCTGGTCGAGTACATCCAGAACAGCCCCCCCGAGAGCTTGAAGCCCTGGGTAGCCGAAGCCAGCTGCCGTCGTATCGAAGAGCTGGCTCGGATCCACGGAGATGCGATGTCCAAGCCCATCTTTGAGGCCAGCGATGGTGAGCTATCCTACGAGGAGATCCGGCCGGTGCTGGCCTGGCTACGCGCACGAAAGTAGCTGTGCATTCCGACGCTGAATGAGGCTTCATTCAGAAAATAGGTTGGCTCTTCTACCGATAGGCGGGACCGGCGGTGTGTACATTGTCATAGGGTCGCACCCGGGAGCATGTATGGTCCTGATTTTCCTTGTCGCCTGTGATGGCAGTGGCCCCATCGACCTGCCCGTCGAAGATCCGCCGAGCTGGCTGGAGGTGGACGGCTGCCTCATCCCCAGCGGGCAGATCCCCGCCGAGATCCAGTACGAAGACGGATCGACGCAGAACATCGGCGTGCACGGCTTCGTGGAGGAGGTGGGCAGAGGCAGCCCCGAAGAAGGCTGCACCTCCTTTGGAAGCTGGCGGCGGGAGGAGGAGATCGACGCCGATCTTCAGTGGTGGTTTACCGTCACCGATGAAGACCAACAAAAATGGACCGTGGGTGTACAGGAGCTGGGAGACGAGGTCGCGCCCCGGGTCGGGGAGGAGGTCCATGTGGAGTGGATCTGGAGGGAGGAGCTGCCGATGACCGGCCAGGCCGGGAAAAGCGAGCTGCACATTCTTGATTTTGAGGGCGCCCCCATCGCATGGGTGGGGGTGGGAGCCGGACTGAGCCTCTTTGATCCTCCCTCGGATCTGTCGATGTCGGTGGGCAAAGAGCTGAGCCGACGAACGCTGGACTGTTACACCGAAGTGGCCCACACTCTGAAGGCTCAGGTAGGAGATGCAAGTGCCAACCTGTCTTTTGGAGAAAGCGCCCACCTGGGCCGCTACACCGTGGTCCACGGCGGCACCGTCAGCGCCATCGATCCCACCTGCTCGGAGACCATGGGCAGCCTGACCCGCATCGGAATGCGGCGCTGAAGCTCCGCAGGCATCCCACTGAATGAAGATTCATTCACCAGAAAGGACGGGAATAAGGGGAGTATTCTCCACACCATGCAAGGCGCGTGCGGCCAAAGCGCCGCAGGCGCCTTCCCACAGAGGAGGGTCATGGGGGGATTGTACACGAAATTGGGAGGGGGAGGCTGAGGCGGCACCGGTGGAGACCGCGGTCCAGGACAGAACCCATCTTACTCACGACGCTCCCAGCTCGCCGCTCTGCGCCTTCACGGCGTCCCGGTGTGCATAGATCCACTCTCGGTGCTCAGGTGGCACCTCTGCGATCAGGCGGTGGAGGGCTTCGGGGACACCAGACTTCAGCAACACCGCCGCTTGGGGCTTCGAGACCAGACAGACCAGGGACAATAGGAGCGAAGAAAAAGTTGCCTCCAGGATCGTTTCACGGGTGCGTTCTGCCTCCAGAAGTTGTCCATGTTGAAGCTCAGCATCGTGAAGCAAAACTAGAGCCTGAAGGATCCGGAGTGCGTTCGACCTCCCCCTCGGCAGCCCCTTCTTTTGACAACCCGTCTCTGCCATCTCTTCCGCGCGGTCTCCATTGAGGTTCAGCAGGTCGATGGTGACCCGGCCCCGCGCCGTCTTTCCCCGGAACTTTCCATTGGAAGGGTACAATTCGAGATGATGTGCTGGTTCGTCGGTGGTGGGATTCAGCAGCAAGGGTTCTCCCGATTCTCCGACGGGAAACTCGTCTTTCTTATATTTTGAATTGCATGTTGAGCACAAAAGTAGATAGTTATCCCAACGGAATGTATCAGATGGATAGACCGATTTGGGCCGATAGTGATCAATATCGGAACCCCGGCTATCTTCGCAGTACATACAACGATCCAGGCCGCTGGCCATCTCCCCCAACACCTTCCGGATCTCAGCAAAGGCCTTTTTTCTCGGGTTGGAGTTTGTCTTGTCGTCCCACAAGCGTTTCGCCTGGGCGGGTGGACTCGGGTGCCCCTCCACCAGCTCCCGCATCTTATCCAGCACATGAAGACTTTCTGCAGAAAGATTCTTTCTCCTAAGCTTTCTCATGGAAGGTCCATTTGCCCCACCAACCGGCGCAGGGCCCGGTCCGCTTCCTCGCCCAGGCCGCTCGGAAGTTTTGTCTTCAAAGACTGATACTCCACCAGCTCCACATCGGTCGCCACCGCGTCCATCACCCGCTCTTCAAGCTTCGCCACTTCCTCGCGAAGCTGCTCGGACCGGGGCGAGTGAGGGTGATCCAACCCGAACAGCTCGGTCATCACTGCGTCGTCCGCCGAGCCATTCACAATCCGGTAGAAGGTCTGGCCTTCCATGCGGCGAGTCTTTTCTTCGGTCCCCGGTTTGGGTAGGCGGATCACCACATCTGCAGCTTGGCACACGAAAGGACTATGAGTAGTTACAATAAACTGCACCTTTGGAAAACGCTCCTTCAGCCAGAAGCCGATCCGTTGCTGCCAGGAGGGGTGCAGATGTGCATCCACCTCGTCGATCAGCACGACGCCCGGATGCATACAGGCGAGTTTTCCTTTGTGGCGCTCGATCTTCAGGTCGCCAAAGCTGCGGTCCAGTAGCTGAAGGATATGCAGGACGAGTCCCACCGCCGTTTTGTAGCCATCGCTGAGCTGCCCAATCACAAAGGGGCGTCCATCCTGCTTCAGGTGGAGACCTTCGGAATCCAGATCAAACTCCTGCTTTCCACCAGGCAGCAGATCGTCTCCCAGTAGCTCCAGAAGCTGGGCTCTGGCTTTTTCCGCACCGTTCCGCCTCTCCAGCGCACGGGCATGGAGCTTGTCAATCCAGGGCAGCCCCTCAAAGAGCGTGGCGTCTTCGTCGAAGAGCCCGACCACACTGCTCAGGGCGAGATCCTCCTGAAAACGAAGCTGAGTCGCGCTCGGTGCCCCTCCGAGACGGTGGTACGCGCCGTAGGCAGCAAGAAAGTGTCCACCCTGGCCATCCCGACGAGCATGGAACTCCTCGGCACTCTCGGTCTCCGTATACCAATTCAGCCCCCCGACCCTCCCCAGCACATCGATGTCGTGGGACTCTTTCAAGAAGATAGAAAGTGCAGGATCGTCCCCCACCACAGGGCCAATATTTTCCACCTGAATATTTGTAGTCGGGCGGGACGCCCCTCCCCCAAAAACATGGTTCCCCGCACGCAACCAACCTGAAAAGTCACCAACTAGGCGTTTTGCACGATCTGGGCCGATTGCCGCTGCCGCCAAGGCCCTCAACAGGGTGGTCTTACCCGTCCCATTCCGTCCAGCCAGAACGACCCACCCCTCAAATTTTTTGTCTTCCCCTGAAGAGATGCCTAAATCTATCCTATGGAAACCTGCAAAACACTTCAGATCCTGTACAGAAAAGGCATGAACGTACATGAGCAACCCTCTCGCGGATCATACCCGTGGCTATCGCAGGCGTATCGGCGCTGCAACCCATCTGCCAGACAGCCGGCCCCCCTCACCCAAACCGCATCCGCTCGATCTCCTGCTGCCAACGCCCCGGATTCTCCACAAGGAAGGCCACGCTGTCCTCGGCCCCCTGCTCCCCTGAAAAATGGATCTTCAGCAGCTTCCGACCAAAAACCCGCTTGGACAGGTGGCTGTCCACCAGCTCCACCCCGCGAAGCCGCTCCATCGGCACATTCAGGGAAAGTCCATTCAGAATGCCTCGAAACCAGAGGCCCGCTCCCGTGATCGCCAGGGCTCCGTTGCCCCGCACCTGCAAGTGGCCCCGGCTTTGGATACCAAAACAGTTCGCGCTGGGCGAAGAAAGGGCGGGAGCGCCGCCGGGAAATTGCGCTGACAGCAGCTCCTGCCCCGCGATGCGGACCCGTCGCAGCAACACGAACACGATCCCCAACACCACCGCCGTGATGGCCAGTCCGCCAAAAATGGCAGCCCCTACAATCCACATCCGCCTATACCGTCGCCTCTGTAGGCCGTTGGTTGGTGATGCGCTTCAGAAGACCGCCGCGCTGCCAGGTGGCCAGCTCGCCGGTACCCTCCCGAAGTACCAGGGACAAATAGCCCTTTCCGTCGCTGAGCACCAGCCGTGCGGCCAGGAGTTTTTCCAGCGTGGCCGACACCTCCCCCTCCGTCCAGTCCGCAAGCTGCTCCCGCAAGCGCCCCGCCGAGGTGGGCACGTCCAACACCACCAACATCCGCGCCTCCATCCCGTCCAATCGCCACTCTCCCCCTGTGCCAGACCGATTATCCTGAATCAAAAATCCCCCATCTTCAAGCTGCTCTTTCACCACACAGCGCGGGGCGGCCTCCTGCTTCATCCACGCTGCCGTCCAGGCTGCACTCTCCCGAAGGAGTGCATCATAGGATGACTCACCCAGGACATCTTTCCACTCCGCATCGTAGTAGTAGGCCACCCGGCGGATATCCACCTGATCCACCGGGTACAGCTCTGCGTACCAGGGCATCGGCCGCAGGTTGGTCGCCCAGCGGTCGGCCTCAAAAAAGTAGGGGCTGAAGCGGTGACATTCGGCCTTCGGCGTGCCCCCGTAGGCCGGGCGAAGGTGGTGCAGCATCGGCAACCACGCCACCATCTGCGCGTAGTCCTCGGCTTTTTCGCCGGGAATCCGGATCAGGTTGTTCCAGTAGACGGTGATGCCCTCCTCCTGGCAGGTGCGAAGGAAGCACAGGTTCTGGAGCGCCGTAACCCCTTTGCGCATGTTTTTAAGAATATTGTCTGCGAGTGACTCGATCCCCGGCTGGAGGTAGAGCACCCGCGCGGCGGCCAATTGCTGGATTTGATGGCGCCGAAGGTTGGTCTTCACCGTCCAGAAGTACTCCACGTCCGGGCGCGGGGGCGCGGCAGCCAGGGCGGGCAGCACGTCCTGGAAGTAGGACATGGGCATGATATTGTCTGCGGCCTGGAAGCGTTTCACAAAGGGGTAGCGCGCCGCCAGGGCATGGAGCAATGCCAGGGTTTTTTCGGCGGAGCGGGCGCGGTAGCTCATCCCTTCGCCGTTCAGACCGCAGAAGGTACAGTGCTGCTTCTGTCCCCACCAGCAGCCCCGTGCCGACTCAAAGGGCAATAAAATCCGGTTCAACCATCCCGGATCCTGGAAGTAGCGCACCCGCGCCGCCTCCTCAAAAAAGTCGCCGTAGTCGGGCACCGGAAGGGCGTCCAGATCCGCGCCGGTCATCGGGCTGTGGACCAGATCCCGCTCTACCGGTCCATTCGGTACCCTACGATACAGGATTCCCTGGAGTCCCTGCGGTGCGACCCCCGCAAGCATCGCCTCACAAAGAGACACGATGACATTATCGGCCTCCCCCGTAGAGGCGGCATCGATCCAGCCTGCCGCCCGCATGATCTCCTCGCCCATCTCCCCGTGGAAGCAGGCGCCCCCGTAGATCAGGCGCACCCCCGGGAAACGTTCGCGGATACGGCGCCCCAGCGCCAGCGAGGCAATGGCCTGGAAAAAGGTACAACTGAAGGCCACAACCCGCAGTTCTCCCGCCGCTACCAGACGGTCGATACACTGGTCCAAAAAGGCCGGAACCACCTCGTTGCGCACCTTGGCCAGCCAGGTCGGGAGATCCTTGACGTGGGGGATGCCCTCGATCTCCTCCCCACACAGCTTGAGAAAAGAAGCCTCATCCCTGCCAAAATTGCGTCCCCAGGCCTCTTTCGCAAAGAGCCACTCGCCCACCTGGGTCTCGATCCCTTTGAAGCGGGCGATGGTCTCGTAGGCGCCCGGCCCGATCATCCGGGAAAAAGCCATGTTGAAAGGGAAGACCCGCGAAGGGATCCCGGCGTCGGCCAATTGGGCCTTGAACTGGCCCAGGGCCAGGCTCGGGGTGGTCACCGAGCCGAAGGGCATCTGGACAAGGTGGATCATTTTGCGGCGGCCTCGGCCGAATAGTAGGCCTGCATCGCCGCAGGAAGGGCGATGCCGCCGCTCAGGTGATCGTCGGTACACAGCTCCTTGGGGTCGGTGCGGGTCAGCGCCGGATCCCAGTCCTCTGCGGTGATGGCCCCCATCTTCTCGGCCCGGAAGAGTAGGCGCTCCTTGATGTTATACTTCCAGCTTGGACAGGGAAGGGTGGCGGCTTCTCCGCGTGTATCTTCCGAGTGGATAAACTTGTAGGCGCAGGCACCCGCACAGTTTGGAAGCAGTTTGCAGTTGCGACAAGAGTCGTTCTGGAAGGGAGACCAGCGCAGCCAGCGTGCCCCCCGCTCCGAGCGCGCCACCGACTCCATATCAAAGATCGATCCGATGGCATGCTGCGAAAAAGTAACGGTGTCCCAGCACTTGTGGATGGCACCCGTCGGCACCACCACAAAGCTGGTGGGACGCACCGCCCCACAGGTGCCGTGGAAGCGCGGCGGATAGGGCAAAGACACCAGCCCTTTGTCAAAAGCATGGCGATAGAGGCCGACTTCCAACTGGCCGTAGTCGGATTTGCTCATACAGGCGTCTTCCACGGAGTGACAGCCCGCCGTCATCGCCTCCACCGGTGCAAAATAAAGCCGGAAGGTCCGCTTATTGGAAAAACCCTCCGCCGCCAGGGCATCGATCAGCTCATGGGCGCCGTCGCCGTTGCGGTGGTCGATGTTCACGCGGATGTTCAGCACCAAGGGGGTCTGCTCCACCACCTCCTTCAAATTCGCGATGATCCGGGCAAAAGTGCTGCCACCCGACAGAAGATAGCGGCGTCCATCGTGGTATTCTTCGTTGCCGTCCAGGGTCACCTGCACCGTCTTCACCCGACGGGAAGCCAGAGACTTCGCCACCTCCGCCGTCAAGCGGAAGCCGTTGGTCACGATCATCGCGTCATATTTAAGGCCGGAGCGGTCACAGAATTCAATAAGCCGATCGGAGAGCTCCTCGATCACCCCCATCCGCAACAGCGGCTCTCCGCCGTACCAGGCGATGTGGACATGCTTCAGCTCGGGAGCCTGTTTTTCCACCAAGGCCAGGATGGCATCCTGCACCTGCTTGCCCATGGTCTCGCTGGGCTTGTCCTGCCCCTGAAAGCAGTAGTCGCAGCCGAAGTTACAGGAAAGGGTGGGTGCAACCGTCAAAATGAGCGTGCGACGATCGAAACGATGGGCCTTGTACTGGCCGTGGAGCTGCTCCAGCTCGTCCACCTCGTCGCTGATCAGGTAGCCACCATAGACCAGATCGGACAGCGACTTCCAGTCCTCGCAGGGCTCCCCCTCGGTCACCGCCTCAAAGGCCTTGGCTTCTTCCGGGCTCCAGACTGCCAAAGCGCCGGTCATACCGTTGTAGGCAAGCTGACGCTCCCCCTTCAGCGGCGCGGTGATCACATAGCGGGAGGGCTGGTAGAGGGCCATGCTGGCTCCAAAGGGAGGATGTCGGGAAGGGGGCCGGCCACTGAATGAGGCCTCATTCAGTGGCCGAAAGAGCACTCAGATCCCCGGAATGATCGGGATGATATCCAGCGCACAGGCATCCGCTGCACAGGCATCTGCCGGGCAGAGGTTGATACCACAGGCATTCGCACCGCAGACGTCCACGGGGCAGACATCGATCCCGCCCGCATCCGCCCCACAGGCCCCGACCGGGTTGACCGCCACCGGGCAGGCCGCCGCACCGCAGGCATCCGCACCGCAGGCTGCCGCCCCGCAGGCCGCCGCCCCACAGGCCGCCGCGCCACAGGCCGCCGCGCCACAGGCATCCGCGCCACAGGCGGCAATTCCCGCCGCCGCCGCCCCGCAGGCCGCCGCCCCACAGGCCCCGGCACCGGAGACATCCGCGCCACAGACCGCGATCCCGGACGCTGCCACCCCACAGACACCGATCAGGGTGGCGGCCACGCCGCAGGCCGCCGCCCCACAGGCATCCGCGCCGCAGGCATCTGCGCCGCAGGCATCGGCCCCGCAGGCATCGGCGCCGCAGGCATTGGCGCCGCAGACCGAGCTGCCCCCGCCGCCACCACTGCCGCCCTCGGCCGTGGAGTTGTTTGCAGAAACGCCGGTCACCTCAAAAATCTCCCAGGGACCAATCGCGGTGCGATTTACGTTGGCATCCCCATCCCCCTCGGCCACAAGGTAGCGGTTGTGGGCCACCGACCGCAGAGAGATCCGGTCTCCAACGGCCAAAAAGGTGGTCGAGGTGGTGGCACCAGAGCGGATGAGCTGGAATTGCTCCCAGCCGCCGATAGCGTCCCGGTTGGCATTGGCGTCCCCGTTGCTCTCTGCAACCACAAATTTACCGTGGTAGGACTTCAGAGAGATGATGTCGCCAAAGCTGACCAGGCTGTTGTCGGTGGAGGCGCCCGATCGCCAAATGGTGAAGGTCTCCCAGGTCTGGGAGTGGGGGCGATCGGCGCGAAGGCGACCGTCGGCCTCGGCCACCAGCCACTTGCCGTGGGTGCCCTTGAGCTGAATACTGCCGCCAAAGCGCAGAACTTTCTCCGGCACCACCACACCGATCTGCTTGACGATGATCGAGGAGGTACGGTCGTTGAAGTCGTTCACAAAGGGCGTATCTTCGTAGTAGGTGCGGAAATCCCCGGCAAAATCTGCATGTTCGTAGAGGGTCACCGTCAGACCGGCGGGCACCTTCAGAGAGGAGAGCACATCGTTGGGCAGACCAAAGCCCATCCGGCGATAGATGCCGTAGCCACCCCCTTCAGGATTTGTCTCGATCACCCAAGATTTTCCGTCGGGGCAGACCCCGATGTCTTTGGCGCCGCCGGGCACGTGTACCCAGCCGCTGTCGTGATATTCGAAGATGTTTCCGGCATTGTTGACCACCCAGGCCTTGCCGTTGGGCTTCACGGCGATGCGCACCGCACTCCCGTCGATCTTATCCCAATTGCTGCCGTTCCAGCGGTAGATCCCGTAGCCACCGCCCTCGGGGTTGGTGCCGATCACCCAGACCGTACCGTCGGCGCCGATGCCGATATCGTAGGCCGCACCGGGGCGCTGAATCCAGCCTGATCCATTATATTGGTAGATATTTCCACCATTGTTCACCACCCAGGCATTGCCGTTGGGATCCACGGCGATGCGCACCGCGCCACCGGGGATAGTGTCCCAATTGCTGCCGTTCCAGCGGTAGATTCCGAAGCCGCCGCCAGTTGCGTTGGTGCCGATCACCCAGGCCGTCCCGTTGGCGCCCACCCCGACATCTTTGGCGGCACCGGGAAGCTGGGTCCAGCTGGTGCCGTTGTAATAGTAGATGTTTCCAGCATTGTTGACTACCCAAGCGCCGCCGTTAGGGGCACCCGAGATCTCCATTGCTGATCCGGCAATCTTCTCCCAGGAAATGTTGTAGCGGCCCACGCCCAACTTGATTCCCAGACCCTGGTAGCTCCCGTGTTCAAAGATGCTCGCCACCTGCTCGACCACCACGCCGGAGGTGCGGTCGTTCGCCGCATCGCCCACCCAAGGAGTATCCTCGGTAAAACTCCAGCGATTTCCCCGAAAATTCGCATGTTCGAAGAGGGTCACCCGAAGCCCCGGAGGCACCTTCACCGAGGAGACCTGATCATTGCCGAATTTCAGATCCGCGATGTCATAGCTACCCAAACCCAGGGTCTGACTTGCCCCCCCATAAGAGCCGTGCTGGAAGATCACCGCACGGCTCTGGGCCAGGTTGCCCTTGGCGCGGACTTCGGAGAGGATCCAGAGCTGGTTGGGACCCCCGTGCCAGGGCCAGGTGATCAGCGGCGCCCCCGCGTCCATCGACCCGCCCGAAATATCCATCGAAAGCCCACTATGCACCGCGTCGATGCGGAAGTGGCCCTGCGCCTGCTCTACCACACGCCAGCGCTGGTTGTTCCCCCCATGCCAAGCCCAGACCAGAACCTGCGCCCCCTGCCGCCCGCGCCCGCCACATCCATCATCTGCCCATTGGCGACGTTCTGGATGCGAAAAGTCCCGTCCCCATTGGGGATCACCTTCCACTGCTGGTTGCTGTTCTCGTTCCAGGTGTGCTGCTGAAGCTGCACATTGTTGCCCACCGCCGTCAGCGCAAGGCCAGATTTGGCGCAGGAGATGACAAAGGTACGACCTTCATTTCCGGCATAGAGAGGGCCAGCGGCCGCATGGGGAGGAAGGGGCTGGACAAGAAATTGCATCGAAGCTCCAGTGGCGGGGCGATGTTGTCGCAGACCGCTCAACGAGTAAAGTACGGCACCCACTTGGCACAGAAAAAATCGTGTACACCGACCACCGGGACGGCACCCAGGGTAGGCGCCCCCAAAAAAGGTGCCCTTCCGCCCGGGCTGTCCCGTCCGACGGGCACTGAATGAGGATTCATTCAGGAGAGGGAATGGTAATAAGAGGAGTATTCTCCATACCACGCAAGGCGCGTGCGCCCAGAGCGGCGCAAGCGCCTCTGGGTTGGCATCGCTATTGTGTCGACTCGGGGGCGGAACAGTGCTCCTTCTGCCAATCCACTACCTGCGCCCAGGTTTCGTAGATGGTCCAGCACGCGTGGCGGTCGCGGGGGACGCAGGCCGGTTCCGCATTGGCCTTCGCGTAGTGCTCCTGCAGGTCGAGGATGGCCACCAGGTCGCTGAGATCAACAGCCCAGACGCCGGTAAAGCTGCTGACCAGCGCACCGGAACCATCCACCAATTGCCACTTTCCCCAACCGGATCCTACTTCCGCCAGTATATTCCGTCTCCCCCATCAGAATCGTGGGGAACCAACAAGTTCCCCCTCTACCGAAGCCCCCGGATGTCCTACCAGATCCGCACCACTGGATAGTGATCAAAGGCGGAATCCGCGCTTAAAATAGGTACTTCCTCGACCAGGGCCTGCGCCACAATCAATCGATCGAAGGGGTCAGCGTGACGACGCAGTAGCCCGGCTTCGTCCGTCCACTCCACCGAGGGCAACCTGGCCACATGCAGCGCATGGAGCTGCTCGACGGGCAGAATTCGTAGTCCCAACCTTAGAATCTGCTCACCCAGGATGCCGGCCACATCGCCGCCGAGGTCGAGCTTGCCCATCTTCGCCTTGACCACCACTTCCCAGGTACTGGCCGTACTCCAAAGCAGCGTATTCCGGCGATCCTCCAGGATCTGCCTTGCCTTCAAGGAGAGGCGCTCTGGGGCCAGCAACGCAAAAAGCAGCCCGTTGGTATCGACCAGGACCGTCATGTTGCCCTACCGCGTGGCTTGGGGGGTGATGAGGAAATCTTCGGGCATCGGCTCATCAAAATCATCGGCTATCCAGCCTTTTCCCTGGAGTGCTCCCAATATGCGTGGCGCTTCGGACGGGCTTTGCTGCACCGCGACCAGCCGCGCCACCGGGTGTCCGGCGCGGGCAATGATCACCTCTTCTCCCGCTTCAGCCCGGTCGAGCAGACGCGAGAGCTGGGTTTTGGCTTCGAGGACATTGACCTGAACTGTCATGGAAGACCCTCTTGACCAAGAATAGCATGGGTTGGTCAAGGAGGCAAAGGCGGGTGCATCCCAAAGGCGCTTGCGGCGCTTGGGCCGCGCGCGCCTTGCATGGTGTAGACGATCCTCCCCTTATTACCATTCTTTCTGCTGAATGATTATTCATTTGTGTGCGTCCATGTGCCCGGTCTGGTCACCGTTCAGGCTCCACGATAAGCTGTGGGAATGGACCTCTCCCCCCTC
>CAITDR010000437.1 GCA_903891165.1 uncultured Pseudomonadota bacterium | reverse complement strand
GCCTTGGACTTCAGGATGTAGGTTTGCCGGGACTTATTGGGGGCGAGCCCCATCCGGGTATGGGCGCGTTGCACAGTGATGGGGTCACAGCCCAAATTCTTGGCGATGGTGCCGATCCGAAGCCCCTTGCCATGAAGGCGGCGGATCGTCGCATCGCGAAGGTGATCGATCCCTGAACCGACAGGCCTTCCTGCGGGCTTTGGAACAAGGGCGGAAGCGCCGCCCTTTGCGTAACTGGAATCTATCTCGCGCGCGAGCGCGTTGGACGCCAAGAATATGCCTAATTTTGGTGACAGTGACATCCCGCAAAATGCTGGTCCACCCTACCAATGATTGCTTGGGGTCAGGAGGTCTGGAATCAGCGGCGGCGCCGCCGGGCGCCGAGCAAACCCAACAGGCCCATGCCCGTGATGCCCAGCCCGCCCGCCGGGCCACTGCTGCAGCCGCAGTCGGGGTCGGGGTTGGCGGGCTTTGCAGAGTCCTCGGAGTCCACCGTTGGAACCGAATCTCCGGTGTCGGGTTTAGAGTCGGTCCCCGAGTCCCCCGGCTCCTCCGCGTCTTTTCCGTCGCAGTCCTGGTCGATGGAGTCACCGGGGATATCGGTTGCACCGGCATAGATGGTGGCATCGTCGTCGTTACAGTCCTGATCGTTGTCCACCGCGCCCTCTGGCGCTGTACAGGCGATCAACGGCTTTCCGACATCCCCCTGGCCGTCCCCGTCGGCGTCCACATACCAGGTGAGGGCGTCTGCCGCGTCCAGATCAACGACGGTATCACAGTTATCGTCCAGGCCGTTACATCGCTCGGTTGCGTCGGGGTTTACGGTGGCGCTGGCATCGTCACACTCCTCGCAGGCGGCCCAGCCGTCCTGATCCAAATCCGCATAGCCGACGCTCCCATCACAATTGTAGTCTGTGGGGTCGTCGCAGATTTCGGTAGCTACCGGGTTGAATGCGGTATTGTTATCATCGCAGTCCCCGCCCATACTCACTGTTCCGGTGGGTGCATCGCAGAGCAGCACCCCCCGGTTGTCGTCTCCATAGCCGTCGGCATCGGTATCGCTGTACCAGGTACTGTAGCCGCTGCTATCCACGCCGCCGTCCAGATCGTCGGCAAGGCCATTACAATTCTCGTCCACATCGTTCGGGTCACAGACTTCGGGCACCAGGGGACTGACCGTCGTATCTTCGTCGTCACAGTCGCCGGGAGTGGCTACAAAATCGGAAGGAGCATTGCAGCTTATCACCGAGGTGCCTGTGTCACCGATGCCGTCGGCATCGGCGTCGTAGTACCAGGTCGTGGCGCCCACCAGGGAGCTGTCTGCATCGTCCGCGGACCCATCACAGTCGTTGTCTACGCTGTCGCAGACCTCTGTGGCGGACGGTGAAATGGCGGCATCGGCGTCGTTACAGTCGGCAGCAACGGCGATGTAGCCAGAGGGGGCTGGGCAGCTTGTGAAGGTCGTGGCGGCATCTCCGAAGCCGTCGCTGTCGGCGTCCGCGTACCAGAGGGTGGCGTTGACCGCACTATCTTCGTCTACGTGCCCGTCGCAGTTGTTGTCGGCCCCGTCGCAGACCTCAGTGCCCCCGGGATTGCTGCTGGCCAACCCGTCGTCACAATCCGTATTGTCACTTACAGATCCGGTGGGTTGGTAGCAGGTGACGGTCGTATTGGCCGGGTCACCATAGCCGTCGCCGTCGCTGTCGGCGTACCACCTCTGCGCGTCGCTGGCGCTGCTCTCGTCAACCACCCCGTTGCAGTTGTCGTCGTCTCCGTCACAGTACTCGGTGGCACCGGGGTTTGTGCCCGTATTGCTGTCATCGCAGTCCGTATTGCTGCCGACATAGCCTCTGGGCTGGTTGCAGCTTTGTTGAGAGGAAACCGCGTTCCCGTAGCCATCGCTGTCGCTATCCAGGTACCAGGTTACCACGTTGGCGGCACTGTTTTCGTCGGTGGCTCCGTCGCAGTTGTTGTCGAAGCCATCACAGAATTCGGTGGCGCCCGGGAAGGTGCTGGGGTCGCTGTCGTTGCAGTCGGAGCTCAAGCTGACATAGCCGCTGGGTTGGCTGCAGGCGCGCTGGGAGGAGGAGGCATCGCCGTAGCTGTCGCCGTCAGCATCGGCATACCAGGTGCCCGCATCCACCGCGCTACTTTCGTCGATGGTGCCGTCGCAGTTGTCGTCGTCTTCGTCGCAGACTTCGGTGGCGCCCGGGTAGCTGTCG
>CAITDR010000436.1 GCA_903891165.1 uncultured Pseudomonadota bacterium | reverse complement strand
TCCACCAAGCGCTCCTCGAAGAGCGGATCGGCCAACCACTCCTCGCGCAGCGCAGCGATTGCGGAGGGATCAGCCTCTACCCTGTCTAATTCTTCGACGGTGGGCAACACACCACGCAGATCGATGCTCAGCCGCCGGGCCAGCCGGGGTGCCTCCAGGGGCACCAGCTCCACCGTCGTAACCGGTTCCTCCTTCGGAGGACAGGCCAAAAACAAAAATATCACCATGCTCGGATCGCAGAAATATGATCGATCCAGGGCTTGGGATCTATACAGCCACTTCCCAGACTTTCTCCGCCTTCCCACTGCACTTCCCCGCAGGCGCCACAGGCCTTGGGCAAGCTGAGCTGGCTCCAGGTGGCATCCTCCTGGCGCACCCGAAAGGTGCCTCCGACAAAGCCATCCGGGCAAAGAGAGGGTTGCAGCTCCACATCCTGCATATCGATCGCCACCCCACCCACGGAGAGGGAGCCGGAGATCCGCTGCCGGATCCCACCTGGATCCTCCGTTCCGTCGATGTTGAGCATCCCTGAAAAAGCGGCCCCCAGCCAATCCTCGGCCGCCTCATCCTCAAAAGTGCCGCCGATGCGGGCGGCCCACTCCTGACGTTCCGCCTGCGCCCTGAACTCCAAAAAGAAGGTTCCCCCTGCGATCAGGCGGCTCTGGTCCGGCCGTGTGATCACATAGTCCGCCGGGGCCGAGCTGATGCGTAGCTGCCCCGTCCAGCCCTCCCCCTCCCCCGACCGCTGATCCTCACGGACCACCCCGGCCGCACCGGTGAAGTGGTAGCCATCGGCACTGTCGCAGCCCCCCAGCACCACAAAGCCCTCCTCAAAATAGTTTCCCGGGCAACTTTCATCGCCATGCGCGAGCAGATCCAGGTAGTCGGAAAGCACCCGCTGTGGTGTGGGAATGCCCTTTGCTACCGCCAGATCCACCTGATCGGCGACCCCCTGCGCAGACCAAGCAGGAAGCCGAGGCGTACCGCTGTCCACCGGCCAACGATCGTCGGCCGTGGCATCCACCCAGGGGCCAGGGGCTTCCGGCGCCGAGCAGGCGGGCAGCAGGAGCGCAACAAGCAGCACGTTCATCCAGGCTACCCGGAGAACGTAGCCCCCTTCCCGCTGCGCCACAAGGCCGCCCCCATCAGTACCACATGACCAGCCGCTGCTGGGAGACGACATCACTCCGCCTCCTCCTCTACATTCATCTTCCCATTTGTGCGCAGCCAACGACGCCAGATCGCGATGGGAGCATCGGAAGCCACCAGCACTTCGCGAATGTCGTGGGTCACTTCGCGCGGGAGCTGCTCCAGCACCACATCTTTGTCCTGCCGCAGGATGCGGCGATTGACCACGTTGGCGACGTAGCACATCAACCAGCCGAACAGCGGCAAGCGCAGATGGTTCTGGTAGAAGCGGAGATAGAGGCGGGTCTTGTTCCCCTCCACCGGCACAAAGGCTGCCACCGCCCAGATGCCCGGTGCGAGACGGTTTCGCCACAGATTGGGAGCGATCAACTCCACAAAAAAGCCTTTGGCGTCGTAGGTGGCTGGATCGTAGCTGATCTTGAGGCGATCCCCTTCGGACTCGGTGATCACCCCCAGCGTCTGGGGGAGCCCCCTTCCGATACTGTTATGATGCACAAAGGGCAGGTGCGTAAAATCGAGCTGATTTTCCACAGCACGGGTATAGTGGGTGTCCCAGTCGTCGGAGAAGCCATGCCAGACGTAGCTGGAATCCAGCTCGGCAAACCAGGGGATCTCTGGAAGTGTATCAGGGACTACACCCCACCAAAGCCAGAGGAAGCCGTGGGCCTCCCGCAGCGGATAGCCGCGTGTGCGCATGGCGGCCGGTGGCTTCCGGTTGGCACCATATTCGGGGATTCGTGTACACTTTCCGTCGCCGTCAAACTCAAAACCATGGAAGGGACAGGCGACGCAGCCGCCCTGCACCTTGCCCATCGCCAGCGAGGCCCCGCGGTGGGGGCAGCGATCGCTGGTGGCATGGACCGCCCCCCCATGACGCCAGAGGACCAGCCGCTCGCCCAGGCGGGTGACACCAAGCGGTCGATCCGGCGGCAATTCTGAAGCTTCCAGAATAATATACCAGCGCTCGGTGACCATGGTCGCAGCTCCCCCTTCCTCATAGCCCGAAGAAGCGGTGTTCGCATTCCGCGGTCGGTCGGCGGGAGGATGGCCCCTTGACGGCAGAGGGGGCGGAGCTATGCTGGGAAAATGCTGCTCCTCCTCGCCCTCGCCTGCCAGCCGCCTTCCGCCGAGGAGGTCGAGGAGGACACCGGCCTGCTGGACCTGAGGCAGGACTACCCCAAGGCGGAGGGCAAAAGTGTACAGATCCGCTCGCCCGATCTGCTCATTCCGGCATACTCAGAGAAGCTCTATTGCTACTACGGTACCTGGAATGGGGGCGATCAAGCCGTAAATCTATTGCGTACCTACCAGGCGGCACCCTACAACCACCACAACCAGCTCAAGCTGGTGGAGGAGGACGAAGCTCCTCCCGACGGCACCCTGGTCGAATGTGAGATGGAGGAGGCGATGACCTATCGTCCCTTTATCGACGGCGTTCCTCCCATGGATATCGAGGGCGGTCACCCCAGCCTTCCCGACGAAGTCACCAATATGTTGCGCCTGCCCGAGGGCTACGCGGTGAAGCTGGAGGCCGGGCGCCACTGGGTACTGGACACCCACTACGTCAATACCACCGGTCGGGACATTCTGGTTAATTCGGCGGTGAACATCGGCTTTGGCGAGATGGACCAGATCGAAAAGTGGGTGGGTGTGATGCAGCTGGACGCGGGTGGGCTGGCCATTCCGCCGGGTGACTACAGCCGCAGCTTTGACTGTTCCTGGCCCACCGAGCTCGAAGTTCTTGTTCTATCCAGTCATATGCACGAGCGCGGCACCGCCTATGCGGTGGACCGCGTTTCCGGCGAGGAGATCGAGCGGCTGCACGAGGTCCCCGAGTGGTCCGACGGCTACCGCGCCTATGCCAAGATGGATGTTTTTGAGCCCGGCGAGCTGGTGCTGGCTCCCCATGAAGCGCTGCGCACCACATGCTCCTGGCACAATGAAACCGAGGAAACGCTGGGCTTTCCCGAAGAAATGTGCACCACTCTTGCGATGGTGGCACCGCTGGATCAGCCGCACCTGTGTGATGCGGG
>CAITDR010000435.1 GCA_903891165.1 uncultured Pseudomonadota bacterium | reverse complement strand
GGCGTCCTAAAACCAAGATTCTTGCATAGGGACGAAAATCCTGCAGATAGCGCTGCTTCTTCCTGGGTGCTGGACCATTTTTTGGCTCCAGCACCCCCCAACAGCAGCAAAAGCAGCAGCGCCCCCCCTGCCATCACCCGGCCTTCCTGCAGGGGCTCGGCCATTCAGCGCCCCAGGGCGGCGTCCACCAGGCTCTTTTGCTCCTGCGCATGCCGCTTCGGATAGCCGGTTGCGGGCGAGGCGGAAGCAGCACGTCCAGAATAGCGTAGGGAGATCCCCTCTTCCAACAGGGCGAGCGCCAGATAGCTCCAGGCGCCCATGTTCTTGGGCTCCTCCTGGCACCAGACCAGCTCTGCACCCGGATGGAGCGCCAGCTCTGCACGCAGCGCATCCAGTGGCAACGGATAGAGCTGCTCCAACCGAAGGATTGCCACATCAGCGTCGCCACGCGCAGCCACCAGATCATAGTAGACCTTGCCGGAGCAGAGCACCACCCGCTTGCACCCGCGCCGGGTGTCGCCGATCAGCTCCTGGAAGTGGCCTTCGGCCAGATACTGGAGGGTGGAGACGGCATCGGGGCTACGCAGCAGGCTCTTGGGCGTAAAAACGATGAGGGGATCGCGGACTTTCCGCAAAACCTGACGCCGGAGCAGGTGGAAGATCTGGGCAGGTGTAGTGCAGTTTACACATTGGATATTATCCTCCGCGCAGGCCTGCAAAAAGCGCTCCATCCGCGCCGAGGAATGTTCTGGCCCCTGACCTTCGTAGCCGTGGGGCAGGAAGAGGGTGAGGCCAGAGCTACGGTTCCACTTGGCTTCGCCGGACACCAAAAAATTGTCAATGATGATCTGTGCGCCATTGACGAAGTCACCAAACTGCGCCTCCCAGATCACCAGCGCGTCGGGATAGTCCAGGGAGTAGCCATACTCAAAGCCCAGAACGCCCGCCTCCGACAGGCTACTATTGTAGACCTGGAAGCGCGTTTTGCTCAGGCTGTCGAGCGCACAGTGCTCCTTTCCGGTCTGATAGTCAAACAGCACAGCATGACGATGGGAAAATGTTCCCCGTTTACAGTCCTGCCCGGAAAGCCGCACCGGGTGGCCCTCTTGCACCAGGGTGGCGTAGGCCAGCAGCTCTCCCGCAGCCCAGTCCAGCGGCTTTTTCCCGCCCGCTTGCTCTTCTCTCAGCTTGAAGAGACGCTGGATCTTGGGGTGCGGCGTAAAGCCTTCGGGCAGCTCGTTGAGCGACAACAGCAGCGAGGAGAGCTGGTCCAGGGACACCGCCGTGGTCGCATCATCCGGCGTATCCGAGTGGTAGGAAGCCCATAAACCCTGGAAGGCGCTGTCTTCCTTCTGCGGCTGCTTCCCGACGCCCTTCAGCGCATCGTCCAGCCGCTGGTGGAAGGCCTCCATCATCGTGTCCGCCTCTTGACGTGTCAAGATGGAGCGGGCCTCCAGCGAGCGCAGGTACATTTCCCGAACGCCGGGATGTGCAGCGATCTGGCGGTACATCAGCGGCTGGGTGAAGGCGGGCTCGTCGGTCTCGTTATGCCCGTGCTTCCGGAAGGCATACATATCGATGACCACGTCGCGTTTGAAAGTCTGCCGCCACTCCAGCGCAATGCCGACGATGGTGGCCACTTCCTCTGGATCTTCGCCGTTGATGTGGAAGATGGGGATGCCCAACATCCGTGCCAGGTCGGTGCAGTAGGGCGTGGAGCGGCTGTCTTTGGGGGAGGTGGTGAAGCCCACCTGGTTGTTGATGACCAGGTGTACGGTGCCGCCGGTGGCATAGCCATCCAGCTCGGCGAGGTTGAAGACCTCTGCCACTATACCCTGACCGATAAAGGCAGCATCCCCATGGATCAACAGCGGCAGGGCAGCGCCTCCGTCGTCTTGAACGCGATCCTGTTTGGCGCGCACACGCCCTTCCACCACCGGGTTGACGGCTTCCAGGTGCGAAGGGTTAAAGGCCAGGGACATATGAACTTTATGGCCATCGACCGTCGTGTAGTCGGAAGAGTAGCCCAGGTGGTACTTCACGTCGCCCGAGCCCTTGCCCTTGTCTTTGGCGCCGGGATCGGCAAACTCGGCCAACATCGCGCCCGGTGGCTTGCCGAGAATGTTCAGCAACACATTCAGCCGCCCGCGGTGGGCCATCCCGATGACCACCTCGCGCACCCCGCGCCTCTCTCCTTCGGTGATCACCCGATCCAAGAGCGGGATGACCGACTCGGCACCCTCCAAGGAAAAACGTTTGTTTCCGGTGAACTTCGCGCCCAAAAACCGCTCAAAACCGTCCGCACGCGTCAGCATCTCCAGGATACGCACCTGCTCTTGACGCTGCAAGCCAGGGCGATGAACGCGGGTCTCAAAACGCTCCTGCAACCAGCGCTTCTGGTCCAGGTGGCGCACGTTCATGTACTCCACCCCTACTCGCCCGCAGTAGGCGCGGCGCAGGTGGGCCAGCAGCTCGCGCAGGGTGGCGTGGGGCGTGATCCCGTAGGTCGGACTTGTGGCAACGACCTGATCCAGATCTGCTTCGGTCAAGCCGTAGAAAGCAGGATCCAACTCCGGCTGGGGCTCCTCCTTCCGCCTGTGCAGCGGATCCAGGTCTGCGTAGACATGGCCGTGGACCCGATAGGCATTGATCAACCGGGCCACTTTGGCCTGTCGGTCCACGGCGGCCAGGTCCGTTCCACCACTGACCCGGGCGTTAAAGATCGATCGGGTGTCCGGCGCTGGAATGCGGGCAGAAACCCCGTTGTAGCTCCGAAAAAACTCCGCTACCACCGGGTCAACCGAGGAGGGATCCCGCTGGTATTGCTCCTGCAGGGCTTCCAGGTAGGCCGCGTTTTCGCCGCTCAGCAGACTTTCTGGGTCCATCAACGCCTCAAGGGTGCCCATGTAGCCGATCTGAGCGGTTGGGGGGAGGGGGCTCGCGACCGGATTTCCGGCGGGTTAGGCAGCGCCGATGAAGATCACCACACTGAACCTGAACGGTCTGCGGGCGGCATCCAAAAAGGGCTTTCGGAGCTGGCTGGAGCAGAGCCAACCGGACGTGCTCTGCCTCCAGGAAGTGCGGGCCGAGCCTTCCGACGCACCCGAAGGCGTTTTTGATGGCTGGAATGTCCACTGGAACCCGGCGTTGAAAAAGGGCTATGCGGGCACCGCCATCGTCACCCGCGTGGAGGGGCCGGCCAAGATAGTCCAGGATCTTCCTCGGGTGGGGGAGGAGGGCAGGCTGATCGGCATCTCCCTGCCCCAGCTCGATGTCTGGAGTGTCTATGTGCCCTCCGGCAGCTCGGGCGAAGAAAAGCAGGCATGGAAAATGGAGTTTCTTGGGTGGTTTCGCCCCTGGCTGGATCAGGTGCGTGCGGGGCGTCCGGCGGTGATCTGTGGTGATATCAACATCTGCCATACGCCGCTGGACATCAAAAATGCCAAAGGGAACGAAAAAAACTCGGGTTTTTTGCCTGAAGAACGTGCGTGGCTTTCCGGGCTTTTTGCCTCCGGCTGGCAGGATGCTTTCCGGCAGCGCCACCCCGACGCGCAGCTCTATTCCTGGTGGTCACAGCGGGGGGGCGCCTACGATCGGGACGTGGGCTGGCGGATCGACCAGCACTGGCTGACGCCGGGTCTGCGCGCGCGGGAGGTGTGGATCGAGCGTGATGCACGGCTCTCGGACCATGCCCCGGTGAATCTGGAGCTGGAGAGCTTTTAGAAAGACGGCGGGCTCGGATCTTCCGGTTATAAGGGCATATCCGGAGGGGGAATGTCCGAGTGGGTGCTGGGCGGTGGGGTCGGGGGACTTTGCACGGCCTTACATCTTGTGCAGCTCTGGCGTCGTGCCCCGCAGGATGCTCGGTTGGAACTTTTGATGGAGGAAGCTCCGGTTCGGCAATGGAACCAGGATCCCTCCCTGCTTCCCGTACAGGGGAGCGCTCCCGATGGGAACCCCTTTCTTCGGGCGGGGGACACCGAGGCACTGAGTGGATTGCGGCGGCTGAGCTTCCACACGCTGCTACTGTGGGATCCGCGGGATCCCCCGCCGGGAGGACCTGGAATCGGTAGGTTTTCCCTCTTGAATCCCAATGATCCCTCGGGAGCCCAGACTTTGGGGGGGCGGGCGCTGGTGCAGCTGCACCAGCAGGGTCCGACGGCCTGGATACTCGGTGTGGTGCAGGAGCTGGTGTCTGTTGGGGTTGGTGCCGACGTGCTGCCCTACCTGGACCTCTTCTTCACCCACGAGCTGGACGTGGAGCTGCGGCTGGGCCTGATCGGTCTGCTGACCGCCCTCCGGAATCCGGCCTTGCCGGAGGGAAAAGTTCTTGGGCAGTCCATGCATACACTGCCATTTTCGGAGTGGTTGGAGCAGTATATCGCGGGGGACGCCGTTTTAATGCGGCAGCGGTTAGAAAGCGCGAGGCCGCACTGGGAGTGGGCGGCGAGTATGCTGGAGCTGGCCGAGGGTAACCTGGACGCGGCTGCGCCCGGTCATCCGATTTTACGGGCATTATTGGCGGATGAACATGAAGAGGCTACCCTTCTCCTGGGGCGGGAGCTGGAGCGGGTGCTGCGCGAGATTCCCCCGGCAGTCGCCCGGATCGAGGCTGGAGATTGCCCCCTTTGGACCGATCCCCTGGCGTACTTCGGGCCGGACTTCGCGCTCCTGGGGACCCAGAGTGCCTATGACGCGCTGAGTCTGCTTGCCGATGTATTTGTGGACCCGCCTGCCGCGGTATTATACCGAGCAAAGATGGATCTTCAGGAGCAGTTGCGACAGCAACTGGGCCAGAGGGTTGCCGAGGATCCGCGTATCCTCATCCGCTCGGTACCGGCGCAGCCAACTCGGAAAATTGGACTTCGGATCTGGACTTCCCAGGCATTGGTGCCCTCGGCCTGGGCTCAGGAAGCCCTGATAGGGCCGGGTTTGGGGGTGCTGGCAGGGCCCCTGCGGCTGGTGCTGGACCGGAGCGCCGAGCTGTTTCATGATAATCCATTTGGCACCGGGGCCTTCCCGGGAACAGTTCTGGACGCAATCGGGCAGCTGGACATCTCCTTTCCGCCGGGAGGCGGCTGGCCCGAGCGGGTGGATTCCGCACTTAAAGCGGCGATAGAGGGGGAGAAGTGGGAGGAGGCCAGCCGTTTGCTGCTGTGGGGGCTGCTGAAGCAGCTTGGGAATATGCGCTCGCTGGGACCGCAGGCGGTGCGGCTGCTTGGTTGGCTTGCGGAGATGGCAGATCCGGAAAAAGATGCCAGAGAACTTTCCAAAT
>CAITDR010000434.1 GCA_903891165.1 uncultured Pseudomonadota bacterium | reverse complement strand
TCATCTTGGCGTTCATCTTGATGAACTCAAGCTGGGACTCAGCGCCGTTCATGGCCAGCTCCAAGCCATCAATGGTGGGCTGCTGCACCGACTTGTAGTGGTTTTCGTGCTTGGGATCGTTCGGTTTACGACCTGCAACATTGAGAAGGGCCACTGCAGTGAGGGAGAGGGCGAGGAAGCGACGGTTCATCGGAGATCCTGAATAAAGAAGAGAACGGGAGGGGGCTGTGAGTCGGCGCCTTAACGCCCTCTACCGGGATGATCTTCCCCCGAGGACGAAAAATCTGGGGACACCACCAGAGGCAGACCGCCGATGTTCTACTGCAGCACCCGCCCATGGAACCATCTGATACATCCAAAAAATCGTTCTGCTACATGTAGGATTGTGATACATCCACCCATGTATCAGGCACCGCCCACCGCCGGATCATTCCAAGCACAGGTAGATGCGCGGGCTTCGTCGGGCTTGCCTGGCGCGATGTCCCGGGGCTCCGGACTCTGGAGCATCTTCAGCGGCTTCAGGTGGGCGGGGGGCACCAGGCGCTCCCACACGGCGCAGAGTGCGTCCACAATTCGAGGTTCAATCTGCGTTCCTGCGATTGCCTTGCAGCGATCCAGTGCCACAAGCGGATCCATTCCGCGGCGATAGATACGATCGGAGACCATGGCGTCCCAGCAGTCCGCCATGCTGACAATACGGGAGAGGAAGGGAATATTTTCGCCCTGGAGCTGGTAGGGGTAGCCCTTGCCATCCCAGCGCTCGTGGTGATGCACCACCACTTTGCGCACCAGGTCCAGCTCGGGTGCCCGCCGCAGGATCTGATCAGCATAGGTAGGATGAAGCTGAATGATCCGGTGTTCCTCCTCCGTCAGCCTGCCCGGCTTGTTCAAGACGGCGTCGGGGATCCCGATCTTGCCGACGTCATGCATGAGAGCACCCAGCTCCAAGGTCTCCAACTCTTCCGTAGGTAATTCAAAGGGCTCCGCGATGATCCGGGCATAGTAGGACACCCGCTCGGAGTGGCCCGCTGTATAGGCATCCTTGCAATCGATGGCTCCCACCAGCACGCTCACTGTGTTCATAAAACGGCGATGAAGCTCCGTCTCCAGGGATTTCGAGTGGCCAAAGAGCTCCTGATTGTGCCGCTCCAGGTGCTTTTCGAAGCTGCGCAAGCGCAGCAGATTGTTGATACGTGCCAACAGCTCCGGCTGGTGGAAGGGCTTGGTAATATAGTCGTTTGCCCCATCCTTCAGACCACGCACCCGGTCGGATGCACTTGCATTTGCGGTCAGGAGGATCACCGGTGTCCGCGCCCACTCAGGACTTTTGCGCAACCAGTCCAATAGCTGGGTACCCGTCATCCGGGGCATGTTGATGTCCGAGAGCACCAGGTCCGGTTGGAAAAGGGCGATCTGCTCCTTGGCCTCCACCCCGTCTTGCACACAATGGACGGTGTAAAGCGGCGCCAAAACCCGTGCCAAAAGACCAGCGAGGTGCCGGTTGTCCTCCACCACCAGGATACGATCCTTCTGAAAACCAGGAAGGAAGGCGCTGATATGGAGTGGAGTCCTGGTCTGCCCCTCCTCAGGCGGGAGCTCCGGCTCGCGCGTGGGCGGGAGCGAAGGCAACATTTCCGGGAAGGCTTCCGCCTCCTCCAGCTGGCCGGGCTCCTCGACGTTGTCCGGCTTGCGCAGGGGCAGGCGCACGGTCACCGTTGTCCCCTTCCCTACCTGGCTTCGAATGGTCGGTTTTCCGCCACCATGTAGCTCGATGATATCTCGGACCAGGGCCAAGCCCAGACCGGTTCCCTCCTGCGCGTGGGTGGCTTTGTTATCGGCCTGATAGAAGGGCTCAAAGAGGTGCTCCAGCTCCTCCTGGGCAACCCCCGAGCCGGTATCACTCACGAACAATTCCAGGCATTGGTCCACCACACTCAGGCCCACGCGGATGCGGCCCTGAGCGGGAGTATATTTGACCGCATTGGAAACAAGGTTGCGAAGAACCTTTATAAATTCGCGACGATCCAGCCAGATGCGTGGCAGACCCTCGGGAGCTTCCACCTCCAGTGAAAGTCCCTTCTCGCGTGCCTTATATCCCCAACTGTTCAGGTAGTGGCGGACCAGCGTCCCCGGATCCACCTGCTCATAGTGCAGAACCTTGGCCTTGTTCTCGTATTTGGATATATCTAAGATCTCATTGATTTCTTCATGGAGCTGCTGAGCGGCGTACTCCACGTCCGTCAGGATGGCGCGCTGTTCGGCCTCCAGCGGCCCGCTCAACAACATCTGAACCGGGGTTTGAATCAGCGTGAGCGGTGTCCGCAGCTCATGGCTCATGGTATCCAAAAAACGGCTCTTTAAACGGTACTGATCAGCCAATTTTTCGTTTGCATCCCCCAGCTCTACCGACTTCTCGGCCAGCTTTGCATTGGCTTCCGCCAGCTGCTCGGTGCGGGCCTGCAGATCGATGTGTTGTCGGCTGAGCTGGGCATTGATCAGGTGCTGTTCTCGGATGGCGCGCGCCTGCTGAAAACGACTGAAAAATGCCTCCTTGCGCAGATTGTGGGCATACCAAGTCACGCCGGTGGCGATCAGCGCCGCTCCCCACATAAAAAAACTATT
>CAITDR010000433.1 GCA_903891165.1 uncultured Pseudomonadota bacterium | reverse complement strand
GAGGAACAAAAACTCCCGCCCGAATTTGTGGAGACCATCCGCACCGGCTGGTGGACCACCTGCCTGGAGATCCTGCCCCCAAAAGAGCGGCGACGCGGCAGATATTGAGGCGCTACGCGCCAACAGGTTAGAGCGCGGGGATGATCGCCGCACACCTGATCCATGCCGACGGGCACATCGCGCTGAATGTCAGCCAGGCCGTGGCGCTGCAGGCACCTTCTGATACCACCGTCTGGGTAGACATCCAGTGGAAGCAGGCCTTGGACCAGGATCAGGACCAACAGCCGAACAACGGCCGCGACGATCAGGCCCTGGACCTGCTGCGCAGCCACTGGCACTTCCACCCGCTGGCCATCGAAGACGCCATCAACCGCCAGCTCCGGGCCAAGTACGAGCGCTATCCCACCCATGACTTCCTGGTGCTCTTGGCCCTGGACCAGAACACCACCGAGAGTCTGGACACCACCCCCATCTGCATGTTTATCCGCCAGAAGCTTCTGGTGACGGTGCGGAACGGCAACATCCGGGCCGTGGACACGGTGCTACAACGCCTGAAAACCGACACCCGTGGCACCAACTCCATGGATCGCCTCGTGCACCTGATGCTGGATTCTGTCGTGGATGAATTTATGCCGCTCCTGGATCGCCACGAGGATCGCCTGGACGAGCTGGAGCTGCGCTCCAACCGCGATACCCGCCCCCAGCTTATGGAGGACCTGGTATCTATCCGTCGGGAGCTGCTGCATGTACGCCGTATCCTGACGCCCTTTCAGGAGCTGGTGCGCCGCTACACCGACCGCGACGGCAACGATGTTGCGTCCGAGTGCCACCTTCTCTTCCGCGACGTCACCGATCACATCCTTGTTTTGCAGGATCTGGTGGCAGTACGCCTGGAGATCTGCAACGGTGCCATCCAGGCCCACGCCAACGCCAGTACCGAACGTCTGAATGTGGTGATGAAGTATCTGGCCGTGGTCAGCACCTTGGGCCTGCCGATGACGGTGATCTCCGGCGTCTTCGGTATGAATTTTGATGTCATCCCCATCGCCCACCACAACTGGGGCTTCTTTATTGCCGTGGGACTGATGTTCTCCTCGGCCGGGCTTCTGATGGGCTGGTTCCGCTACAAACACTGGCTGTAGTCTGCATTACAATGTAATCCAGGATACAGATCAGAAAAACCAAGCTATTTCGGTTTCTCTTCCTCGGCCTTGTCGCTGCTGAAGGCGTCTTTCACCCGGTCCCACCAGCCCTCAGCACCCTCTTCCGGCAGCGCCTGCAGCACTGAGGCATCGTCCAACACCACGGCATCGCGCCCCAGCGCCACACTCTGGTCCAAGGCCACCATCCGCTGCCCGTCCACCAACAAGGCCTTGACCACCAGCGGCTCTCCGCCCAGCAAAAAATCCTCTACTGAACCCAGGTTCACTCCGCGACGTGTCAAGACCCGGCTCTTGAGGTAGCGGCTGGCCCATGCCCGACCATCCTCGGGATTCCGACGCTCGCCGGCCCACTCTACATCGGCTTCGCGGTGGACCAGGAGTACATCGCGCCCCAGACCATGGACCCCCGCGGCAGCCACACCGCCGGTCTTGGCAAAAACCCCTGGCCCTTTGATCCGGAAGCCGTAGACTGCACCGGTCTCCAGATCGAACTGTAGATCCTCGATCTTTCCCAGAAGGGCGCCTTCCGCCACGCTCACCACACCCAGCCCCTTGGCCTTCTTATAGCGCTTCATTTCCAGAGCTCCGGCCTGCAGGCCACAAAATCCATACGGTTCTTTCTGGCATAGTGCGCAGCCGACCAGTCCCCGGGCGCGCGCAGCAAGAGCAGGAGCGAGCGGAGGCGAAGTGCGATAGGCACAGGGACGCTGGAAAGTCGCATGGATACCCCGCTGAAGTCTATCCTCCCGTGGATGGACCTGCCGCCCGATGAGCAACGGTCAAAAAAAAGGTACTTTGTAGAGACCGCATTGAGCAACCGGGGGCTGAAAGCCACGGTGGCGCCGCTGGTCCCGTCGCCGCTCCAAACGGGCTACCGGGCGCGGGTGAAGCTGCGTTCCGGTCCCGGGGGCGCACTGGGTTTTCACCAGCCTCAGAGCCATGAATTTGTGGAGGTGCCGCTGGAGGATCTGGCGATCCCTCCGGTCGTGGAGCTGGCAAAAGAGCTTAAAGCACGCGGATTTTTGAAGGAGGAGGCAGAGCTGCGGTCGGACGGCAAAAAAGCGGTGCTGGTGCTGTCGCAGGTGCTGCCCAAGGCCTTCCGGGATCTGCCCGCGGTGGCCGTGAACAACAAACATGCCGTTGGCGACTGCTTTTTGTGGATCGACGGCCTGCGGGTGTCGCCGCTGTCTTTCTACCAGGTGAACCTGGAAGTCAACCGGTTGATCCGGGAGGAAGTCGATCGGTGGCTGCTGCAGCTTGCGCCGGCCCGGCTCCTGGATCTGTTTGCGGGCATGGGAAACCTGTCCGCAAAGGCAATTGCACGCGGAACACCCTGCACATTGCTGGAGAAGGAGGGCAGTGCCTGCTCGGACGCACGCTTCAACTTCCGGGGCAAGCCCAACGTGGAGATCATCGAAGGGGATGCTGGAAAATTTAAATCCGGGCAGAGTTTTTTTGATGTGGCGCTGCTGGACCCGCCGCGGGCCGGGGCCCCGGGGCTGCTACCCCGACTGGCGCTGACCCGGCCGCGGGCGATCCTGTACCTGTCCTGTGATCCGGTAAGTCTTTCCAAGGATCTTGGCGAAATTCACGGCTACGAGGTGGCCCTGT
>CAITDR010000432.1 GCA_903891165.1 uncultured Pseudomonadota bacterium | reverse complement strand
GGCCGGGTGGAGCGTCTGGTGCAGGGCGCACTCTCAGTGGTGGTGCCGGGGGTGGGCGATGGCGGGGGAGGGTCGGTTGCTCTTCCAGAAATCCAGAGCCTTCGTCGGGAAGGAATGTTGTTGGGAAGGGAGTGCCCGGCTTCGGGGCTGTCGGTGGAGCTGCGCGAGCGCCTCTCCGAGGATGCCGCCAACCTCGTCGGCGCATTGCGCTGGGGGGGGGGGGTGGGGGTGGCCTTTTTGGTGGCGCCGGATGGGCGCGCCTGGTTCCGCTGCTTGATCCGGGGACTTCCCCATGGCTGGTGGCTGACGGATGCGGTCGCGGGGGTGGAGCTGGCCCTGGCGGCGATGTCCCTGGCCAAAGAGGAGGATCTGGGCTGGTCACAGGAGGATGTTTCCGCGGAAACTGTCGCAATGCAGCTTTGTCTGCAGGCCACCGGGCCGGGGGTGCTGGAACACATCTCCCTGCCGACGGATGCCGACGTTCATCTGCTGCGTGCCGAAGGTGCGGACCTTGAAAAAGGGTGTGAGATTGCTGGATTTTTGATCACTGCTCCCACCCACTCCGTCGCCCTGGTGCGCGCAAAGCTGCTCCTGGATGCGGTCGAAGTGGAAGGTGTGCACACCAACCTGGAAAAGCTGCGGCAATTGGTGACGGAGCCGGGCTTCTGGGGACAGCGGCTTTTGGGGGCCGGGTGAGCCAGCTCTCTTCCATTGCCTCGGTGGAGCTTCCCGGTGGCGCCGAGGTGGGAATCTGGCGGCGACGTTTTTCGCAAGGCGACGGTCCCAAGGTGGCGGTGATTGCGGGTATCCGCGGGGATACCCCCGAGGGTGTGCGGGTCTGTCAGCTTCTCGGCCGCTTTCTGGCGGAGCTTCCCCTGAGTGGCACCGTCGATCTCTACCCCTGCATCAACCCCTTGGCCGCGCATGTCGGGCAACGCCGTTGGCCCTCTTTTGACGTGGACCTGCACCGCCGTTTCCCCGGACGTGCCGACGGTCACACTCCGGATCGGGTGATCGCGGCGCTGATGGTGGAGCTGGAGGGCTGCGAGCAGGTGGTAGAACTTAAAGGTGCACATCCCGCTTTTCGGGAGGACGTGCAGGCCCATGTGCGGACGGAACAGGATCTTGCCGCCGAGCGGGCTTCCTGGTGCAACGTGCAGGTGGTCTGGAAGCGCGGCGAGCGCGCCGAAGGCAGCCTCTCCTCGGTGATCCCCTCCACCATTGAGCTGGAAGGAGGCTGCGGAAACCGCCTGAGCGAGGGGGTGGGGCAGACACTCTGCGATGGGGTGCTCAACCTGCTGGCGCGTATGGAGATTTTCCCGGAGAAGGACCTGCCTTTTCACTGGGCCACCATCCAGCGACCGGTGATCGTGGGGGATCAGGATGTGCTGCGCCTCCGGGCCGAACGGGGTGGCTTTTTCCTGCCCCTGAAGCTGGCGGGTGAGAAGGTGAAAGAGGGAGAAGTGTTGGGCGAAGTTGTGGATGGCGTGACCGGGGATCTGCGCGAACGTCTGGAGGCACCGGTGTCCGGTCGGCTGTTGGCGATGCGCGAGCAGCCCATGGTCTACCCGGGTACCCTGGTGGCGCGTCTGGTGACACGGTGAGTACGATATTTTCGCTGGAAGCTCCCTATCTGGGGGAACACCGTCTGGAGTGCCGCAGCTTTGGGGAGGGAGTCCCTACCGTTGCCATCGTCGCGGGGGTGCACGGCAATGAGATCACCGGCGTCCATGCGGCAAATCTGGTCAGCGCACGCTTGGAAAAGGGCCTGCTTGCCGGCTCAGTGCGGCTGCTGCCCTGTGTAAATGCGGGCGGCGCCGAGCAGGGCGGCAAGCGCTGGCCGGTGGATGATGCCGATTTGCAGGATGTTTTTCCGGGGGAGCCCGGCGGCTGGGCCGTGCAACGTCTGGCAGATGCGGTAATGTCGGCTACAGAAGCATCGCTGTGTATCGAGCTGGCCTCGGGCTCGGAGCGGCTGGAAGAGTGGCCGCACGCGCGCCTGTCGGAGGGGCAGGAAACAAAGGATATTGGCCTGGATCTGGCCTGGGTGGGGGCGGGTCCGTCGGGATTGGTGGAGGCCTGGCAGGCGGCGGGTCGCCAGACCCTGGAGCTGCGGGCGGGCCGTGCTGGCACCCTGGATTTGACCGCGGCACAGATCCTTGCAGATGCGGTATGCAGGCGCCTTTTTGTTCTGGGGATGTTGCCGCCGCTGCCGACGCTGCCTCCCCCGTTGGTGGTACACCGGGTCCTGGATCTGCGCTCTTCCCGCGCCGGCTATTTTGAGCCGCTGCGGCGCTGTGGGGACTGGGTGGAAGAGGGGGAGCAGGTGGGGATGGTGCGTGCGCTGGTCGGCGGTCTTCCCCTCGAAAACATCTTCTCCCCCGCCGCGGGGCGGGTGGTGGCGCTGCGGGCCTACCCACTGGTCCATGCCCAGGAGCTGGTGGCACGGGTGGCGCTGTAAGGAGGGCTCCCCCCCTGCGTTGCGTTCCCATGATAGAGGGCGCCGCCATGTCTCTGCTTTGCCTCCTGCTCTTCTTTTCTGGACCCGCCTCCGCCGCGGGTGGTTTGGTGGATGTCGGTGAAGTAGAGCTGTCCGACTCACCCCAGGAGGCCGTGGAAGCAGCGGCCGCCGCGTTGAAGGCCCGACAATTCGATCAAGCCGCCTCCCTCTACGCCTCGTTGGCGGAGTCCGGTGGTGGGCTGGCCGCACGCTACTGGGAGGGGCTGGCCCGCTACGAAGGTGGCGATCTCCGGGGAGCGCGGCGGGTTTTGGAACAGGTGGTGTCGGCAGAGCCGCAGAATTATCCGGCGCGGAACCTTCTGGCTCTGGTGCTGGTGGACGGCGGATCGGTGGATTCAGGCATCGCCCTGCTGGAAAAACTCCGCAGCGAAGCGCCGTCCTCCTCTCCCGTCCTGGCCCGGGCGCTGGTGAACCTGGGCCTCGCCGAGCTGGACCGGGGGGACAGTGCCGCCGCCACGCGCCTGCTTGAGGAAGCCCGAGAGCTGGCGAAGAAGCTGGGAGATGTGGAGGTGGAGGCTGCCGCAACCGACAGCCTCGGCATTGTGGCAGCGCTCTCCGGCAAGGACAATGGCGTGGGCCGGATGTTGGGCAAAGGGGATATCCGCGCCGCCCATG
>CAITDR010000431.1 GCA_903891165.1 uncultured Pseudomonadota bacterium | reverse complement strand
GGCGATGCAGGATGCCGCCAACATCTTCAACACCGTCAAGCAGGTCATCAACAAGGCCCGCGCCGAAAGTGTGACCACCATCCAGGCCTCCAACCGCCTCGCGGAGGAGCGGATGGAAGCTGTTGCACGCGTGAAGCGTATGTACGTGCCCAAATGAACATCACCGTCGTCGGCACCGGCTATGTGGGTCTTGTGGTAGGGACCTGTATGGCCGATATGGGCCATACGGTGACCTGTGTGGACAACGACGAGTCCAAAATCAGCGCTTTGTTGGCGGGCAAAGTCCCCATCTACGAGCCGGGGCTGGGCGAGCTGATCGAGCGCAACGTGCGCGAGGACCGCTTGCGCTTTACCCGCGACTTGGCTGGCCCCCTTGCCAAGAGCAAAGTGGCCTTTATCGCGGTGGGAACACCTTCGGCTGCCGACGGTTCGGCGGACCTCTCCGGGGTTTTTGCAGTGGCCAGGGCTGTGGCCGCCGTCGCAACCGGGCCGATGACGGTGATCATCAAGTCCACCGTACCGGTGGGTACGGCGGACAAGGTGCGGGCCATCCTCAAAGAGGCGATGGCCTTCCCCTTTGACGTGGTGTCCAACCCCGAATTTCTGAAGGAGGGGGCGGCGATCGACGACTTCCTCCGGCCGGATCGGGTGGTGGTGGGTATCGCCCATCCCGAGACCCGCAAGGTGATGGACGAGCTGTACGCGCCGCTGGTACGATCCGGCAAGCCGATTTTGTACATGGACAACAAATCGGCGGAGATGTGCAAGTACACGGCAAATGCCTTTCTTGCAACCCGAATCTCCTTTATCAACGAGATCGCGGCGCTCTGCGCGCTGGTGGGCGCCGATGTGGACGCGGTGCGCAAGGGTGCGGGGACCGACTCCCGCATCGGCACCCGCTTCTTTTTCCCCGGTGTGGGCTACGGCGGGTCCTGCTTTCCCAAGGATGTACGCGCCCTGATGAAGACCGCGCGCGAACACGGGATGGAGATGACCGTCGCCAACGCGGTGGAGGCGGTCAACGATCGCCAGAAGCACCTTTTGGCCAACATGGTGATCGAGAAGTTTGGAGCTGATCTTTCCGGCCTGCGTATTGCGGTCTGGGGTCTGGCCTTCAAGCCCGCCACCGACGACATGCGCGAGGCCCCCGCCATCACCATCCTGGAGCGGGTGCTGGCCGCCGGCGCCGAGGTGGTGGCCTATGATCCCGAAGCCATGCACGAGGCCCGCCGGGTACTTCCCGAAGCGGTGCGCTACGTGGATCGGCCGATGGAAGCGGCAAAAGACGCGGACCTCCTCCTGCTCATCACCGAGTGGAACGAATTCCGTAGTCCGGACTTCACATTGCTGAAGTCCCTGATGCGCCGCCCAATTTTGTTTGATGGACGAAACATCTGGGACCCGGAAGAGCTGCGGCGGCTGGGTTTTGAGTACCGCTGCATCGGGAGGCCTTGAGTGGGACTGGAACAGCCCTTGTCGCGGATCCGCAACTTCGCGATCATTGCGCACATTGATCATGGAAAATCCACCCTCGCCGACCGCCTCCTTCAGATCACCGGGGCGGTGTCCACGCGGGAAATGCGCGAGCAATTCCTCGACAAAATGGACATCGAGCGCGAGCGTGGCATCACTATCAAAGCCCAGACGGTGGCCCTGCACTGGAAGGCCGAAGATGGCGAGACCTACCTGATCAACCTGATCGATACCCCCGGGCATGTGGACTTCGGCTACGAAGTCAGCCGGGCGCTGGCGGCCTGTGAAGGCGTGCTGTTGGTGGTGGATGCGGTCCAGGGTGTAGAAGCCCAGACCCTCGCCAACGTCTACCTGGCGATCGACGCCGATCTCGACATTGTTCCCGTCGTGAACAAGATCGACTTGCCCGGTGCCGATCCCGAGCGGGTCTTGGGGCAGCTCGAAGAAAACGTGGGCGTGGACATCAGCAACGCCCAGATGGTCTCCGCAAAGACTGGAGAGGGCGTTCGCGGCCTGATTGAAGCCCTGATCAAACACATCCGCCCGCCGACGGATCCCCGCGATGGCCCCCTGCAGGCGCTGATCTTCGACTCCTGGTTCGACCCCTATGTGGGCGTGGTCATCCTTGTGCGCGTCAAAGCGGGCGTCATTCGCAAGGGCGAACGGATCCGCTTTATGTCGAACCTCACCGACCACGAGGTGCTGCGCCTGGGTGTCTTCACCCCCACCGAAAAGGAGCTGCCCGAGCTGGCAGCGGGTGAGGTCGGTTTTATCATTGCCAACGTAAAAACCCTGGCCGACGCAAAGGTGGGCGATACCGTCACCTGGGCACCGGGTCTGGGGCGGGCGCCCGCTGCGGCTCCTCTGCCCGGCTTCAAAGAGACCAAGCCCATGGTCTTCTCCGGGATCTACCCCACAGATTCCGCAGACTACGAAGATCTGAAGCTGGCACTCGAAAAGCTGCGCCTCAACGACGTCTCCTTCACCTACGAGCCAGAGACCTCGGCGGCCCTGGGATTCGGCTTCCGCTGTGGCTTTCTGGGGCTGCTGCACATGGAGGTCATCCACGACCGCCTGGAGCGCGAGTACGACCTGGACCTGGTGATCACCGCCCCGTCCGTCGTCTACGAGATCCTGACGCGCAAGGGCAAAACGGTGCTGATCCACTCGCCCGCGCAGATGCCGCCCATCGGAGAAGTCGAGGAGATCCGCGAACCTTTTGCGCGTCTCACCCTGCACACGCCCGAGGTCCACATCGGTGCGGTGCTGAAGCTCTGCCAGGATCGCCGCGGTGAACAAAAGCGCTTTGAGTACGTGGGGCCGGGCCGCGTCATGCTCACCTACGAGATTCCTTTCGCAGAGGTGGTCTACGACTTTTTTGATCGCCTGAAGTCAGTGTCCCGTGGCTATGCCTCCATGGACTACGAGCTTTTGGACTGGCGTAGTGGAGATCTGGTCAAGCTGGACATACTCCTCAACGGTGAGCCGGTGGATGCGCTCTCCAACATCTGCCACCGGGAGAACAGTTTTTACAAGGGCCAAGCTCTTGCGACAAAACTGAAAGACTTTATCCCGCGTCAGATGTACGATGTCGCGATCCAGGCGGCCATCGGCAGCAAGGTCATCGCCCGCACCACGGTGAAAGCCATGCGTAAGGATGTGACCGCCAAGTGCTACGGCGGCGACATCAGCCGTAAGCGCAAGCTATTGGATAAGCAAAAAGAGGGAAAGAAGCGCATGAAGTCGGTAGGTTCCGTGGAAGTCCCACAGGAAGCCTTCCTCGCTGTGCTGCGGCTCGATTCCTGAAGCCGCTCGGGCCGCGACAGAAAATGATAGACTGGTCGGGGAAAGGATCACGAGATGTTCAAGGTATTGGTACAGGGTCTGCTGGTTGTGGGGGTGCTCCTCGGGATCGGCTGGGTTGTACTCTTCGGCCCCCACTACATCGAGTACATGAAGATGGACGACGTGGTGAAGTCCACGGCGCTGACCTGGTCCGCCTTCACCGAAGATCGGGCGCGCAGCTCGCTGAAGGACAACCTCCGCATGGAGGAGATCGGCGATGTGCTCTTTGAAGACTGCACCTTGAGCCAGCAGAACGACGAAAAGACCGTCACCTGCCGCTGGTATGCGGACATCGAAATTCCCCTCGTAGGCCAGACCCGTCGCCTGCGCTTCGAGCGCACCGCCACCGCCACCAAGGACCAGCGCCTTGCCGACTGAGTGGGGACCGGCCGAGGTGGAAGAGGCGCTGCGTCGCCTTGCAGACTCCATCGCACAGGCCACCACCGACCGTCCCTGGGCCCTTGTGGGCATCCGCAAAGGGGGCGTCGAACTTGCCGATCGCCTTCAAAACCGGGTAGTCGCCTCCCGACGGCCCCTGCGGGGAAACGTAGACATCACCCTCTACCGGGACGACCTCTACACCGGCCTGGAAAAACCTGTATTGGGCGATACCGATCTTCCCTTTTCCGTGGACGGCAGCGATGTGGTCCTGGTGGACGACGTCCTGTACACCGGACGTACGGTACGCGCCGCCATGGATGAGATCCTGGACTATGGCCGCCCCGCCCGCATCCGCCTTGCGGTGCTGGTGGATCGTGGCCACCGCGAGCTGCCCATCGCCGCCGACCATGTGGGTCTGCGTCTGGAGACGGCACAGGCCGACCGTGTTCAAGTGGCGCTGGGAGCCAAAAACCGCAATGAGGAGGACCACATTTGGTTGAAACGCCGCTGAAGCGTAAGGACATGCTGGGCCTCCGCGGCATGGAGCGCGCGGAGATCCAGACCATTCTGGATACGGCCGAGCTGATGCGGGAGGTTTCCCGCCGAAAAGTAAAAAAAGTCCCCACCCTGCGCGGTCGCACGGTGGTCACCCTCTTTTTCGAAAACAGCACCCGTACCAAGACCTCTTTTGAGCTGGCCGCCAAGCGCCTCTCTGCGGATACCCTCTCCTTCAACGTGGCAACTTCCTCGGTGGCCAAGGGCGAGAGCCTGATGGATACCGCACGCACCATCTACGCCATGTCTCCCGACGCGGTGGTGGTGCGCCATGGCTGCACCGGGGCGCCCCATTTGCTGTCGCGGGCCTTCCCCTGGTCGGTGCTCAACGCCGGAGACGGCGTGAACGAGCACCCCTCGCAGGCGCTCTTGGATATGCTGACCATGCGCGACCGCTTTGGCAGCTTGGACGGGCTGAAAGTGGCCATCGTTGGCGACATCGCCCACTCGCGGGTGGCGCGCTCCAATATCTTTGGCCTTACGACGATGGGTGCCTCGGTGATGGTGGCCGGGCCGGGAACCATGTGCAAGGCAGACCTGGCTTCTCTCCCAGTCGAACGTGCGCACAGTATCGACGAAGTGCTGCCCAAAGCCGACGTGCTGATGATGCTCCGGATCCAGCGGGAGCGCCTGGGTCCGGCAGTGCTGCCTTCGGTGCGGGAATATGCCACCTTCTACGGACTGGATCTGGAGCGGGTTCAGCGTGCCCGCCCCGAGGTGATCGTGATGCACCCCGGCCCCATCAACCGGGGGGTGGAGATCGCCGCCGACGTGGCTGATGGCGACCGCTCGGTGATCCTGGATCAGGTCACCAACGGCATCGCGGTGCGGATGGCCCTGCTCTTTCTATTGCTTGGAAGGGGGGAAGATGCCCCGACTGCGTGATGTCCAGCTCTTCGGTACACCCGGGCGCCAAGACCTTATGTGGGGCGAAACGTCGGGAGAGGAGGATGTGGATGCCTCCCAGCTCCACCTGATCCCCGGCTTGGTAGACCTCTGCTGTAATCCCGGCTTTCCCGGCTTTCCTCTCCGCGAAAGCCCTCGGACCCTGACAGCGGCCGCCCTGGCGGGTGGCTTCACCGACCTCCTCCTGAGCCCTGCCGTGGACCCGGTGGTGGACACTCCCGAGCAGATCTCCGCTCACGACGGCCAGACCGGCCCGCGCCGCTGGACTGCCGCGGCGCTGAGCCCAGGCCTACAAGGCAAAGATCTGGCCGAGCTGGGCCTGATGTTGCGGGCTGGAGCGGTTGTGCTTTCCGATGGGGCCGTCCCCATTGCCAGTACGGTGGTCTTGCGGAATATCCTGGACTATGCCCAGGGTTTTGGCGCCACTCTCCTGTTCCGCCCTGCCGATCCCGAGCTGGATCTTTTGGGGGTGGTCAACGAATCCGCCGTTTCGGTGCGCATCGGTCTTCGCGGAAATCCGCCTGCCACCGAGGAGATCGGTGTTGGCCGACTGTTGGCGCTGCTCTCGGCGATGCCCGTCCCGCCCCGGGTACACCTGAGCCACCTGGGCACCGCCGCCGCCGTCGCACTGGTGACGCAGGCGGCACGACGTGGGCTTCCCGTCTCCGCCTCCACCCCCGCCCGGAACCTGATCCTGGACGAAGAAGTCCTGGATGGCTTCGGCTATGAAAGCCGCTACCGCCTCCATCCTCCCCTCCGCAGCCGTCGTGACCGAGAAGTCTTGGTAGAAGCGGTTATCGCCGGACAGCTCTGGCTCTGCGCCGATCACCAGCCCCGTGCCCCCGAAGAAAAAGAGCACGAGCTGGAGCGGGCAACACCGGGAAGTACCGGCTTGGAGAGCGCATTCTCCGCAGCCTGGACGGCGCTCCGTGCACATCTACCTCCCGACAAGGCACTGGCAGTACTGGTACAGGCCCTTTCCCTGGGTCCCCGCCAGCTGTTGCCGCCCGCCTCCACCGGCTGGACCCTGGTGGACCTGGAGACGGAACAGGAGGTACAACCTGCCACCCATCGCTCCCTGGCGCGCAACGACGCCCTTGCGGGAAGGCGCCTGTTTGGGCGGGTTTGCGGCTGTTGGCCTCGGCTCAGCCTGGACTGAAAGCGGCAACGTGCGAGCCGCGCCGGAACAGATTATAGGGCAGCAATGACCGAACGCTACCCTATGACCCCGACCGGCCACCAGAAACTGCAGGCCGAGCTAAAGCATATCCGCGAGGTAATGCGCCCCCAAGTCGTGCGCGATATCGAAGAAGCGCGTGCCCACGGCGATATCAGCGAGAACTCCGAGTACGAGGATGCCAAGGAGCGGCAGGGCCAGCTTGAAGCCCGCATGGGCGACCTTGCTGCCCGCCTTTCCCGCGCCGAAGTTGTGGATATCCGCACGGTTCCGCCCTCCAACAATGTCGTTTTCGGAACGACCGTAGACCTGGAAGATGTCGATACGGAGGAGAAGATCCGCTACCGCCTCGTCGGCACCGAAGAGGTGGATGTGAAGGCGGGTCTGATCTCCTACTCCTCTCCCATCGGCCGTGCGCTGATTGGTAAAAAAGTGGGAATGGAAGTCACTTTTGAAACCCCTCGCGGCACGCGAACGGTGGTGATCAACGCGGTCCACTACCTGGGCTGAAACGGAGCGGCGATGGAATTACCGAACAGCGGGACGGCGGAAGCCGGCATAGCGCTGGGGGTGCTTCGACGCGCCGTCAGTGGACTGCGCCGTGAGGATCGCTACACGTCTGCCCGATACGTCGAGTCCAACCTGGGGCGCTGGGCCGGCTTTTTGGGGGATCCGGTCAGCGGACTCCTGATCGGCTACGATCAGCGCCCCCTCCCTGAACGGGCCGAAGTCCTTGCGGCGCTGGACGAGCTCCTGGGCAGCCTTGGTGAGCCGGAGCTTCCGGTTTTTGAGCCCAAAGTCCGCCTTCTTCCCGAAGGTCTGGCCCTTCCCCAGCCTCGTGCGCCACAGCCGCCGCCGGGCCTGCGGGTGGAAGAGCCGGCCCTGCCCGAGCCCCATTTTGGGGAGGAGCGCAGTGGGCGGGAAGGGGAAGAGCCTCGGGAAGCCCGCGAGAGTCGGGAGGGGCGCGACGCTCGGGAGCCAAGAGAGCGTCGGGAAGGTCGGGAACCGCGAGAGGGTCGCGAGGCCAGAGAGCCGCGCGAAGCCAGGGAGCCCCGGGAGGGGAGGGAAGCACGCGAGCCGCGGGAAGCCCGTGTAGGCCGTGAGCCACGCGCTGCAAAAGAGCCGGGAGAGGGCCGGGAACCACGCGAGGGTGGCCGCCGAAGGGGCCGCGGGGGTCGGGATCCCCGGCCCGCCGAGGCTGCAGTCTCTGCCGAGGGGGCCGAGGCCAAAAGTGAGGGCAGCGCCGAAGGTGCTGAGGGGGGCGCGTCTTCCGATGGTCGTCGTCCGCGTGAAACCCGCGAAGAACGTCGTCAACGCCGAGACAATGAGCGCCGCTCCCGTCGTGAGGATCGCTCTGCACGTCCCGAGGCCCCGGAAGCGGAGCCGGTAAAAGTCGAAAAAGTCTTCGAAAAACCACCTGAAAAAGTGGTTGAAGAAGTTCGGATGTTGCCGCTGGCGCATCCTGAGGGCACCGGTCTGCCCATCACAAGCCTGGGTATCGCCACCGAGGCCGAGCTGGCCGCGCTGGCGGCCATGGACATCAAGACCGTCGCCGAGCTGCTTTCCCATGCCCCCATCAGCTATGATCGGGCGGGAGAACGCTGGAATCCCGCCGGAGCGGGCAGCCGCATGGTGGTGCGCGGCACCCTACGCTCCCGCTGCTGGCGTTTTGGACCGGCCGGAACACGTTTTGAGCTTGCGGTGGCCCAGGATCGGAAGCTGGTTCATCTGCGCTGGGTGGGCCGCCCCGAGCGCGAAGTGCTGCAGCTCAAAGTAGGCGCCGAGGTGGGCATGGCCGGCCGCCTGGAGCTGATCGACGACAACCCGATCCTCTACGAGCCCGAAATCCTCGGCCTGGACGGGCGGGGAGGGGACTGGCTGCCCCAATACGAGGTGGCCGGCGTGCCCGACCTGCGCATGCGCAGCCTCCAACGTGCGGCCCTGGTGTCCTACGCCGACAGCCTCGCCGATCACCTGCCCCCCGACGTGCTGGATCGCTTCAAGCTGTTGCCGCTGGGACCGGCGCTCCGGGATGCCCACTTCCCCGCGAATGCCGGGAGGAAGGGCCGCCTTCGGATGGCCTTCGACGAGCTGCTCCAGGTGCAATTGGGCATTATGTTGCAGCAGGGTCGCGCCACCGGCCAGCGGGGGACCGTCCATCCCGCCGTCCACACGCTCTTGGCCCGCGCCGTGGGCACCGGCGGTTGGAACCTGCCCGACGCACAGGAAGCTGCCTTCGACGAGATCCGTCGCGATCTCCGCCGTACCCAGCCGATGATGCGTCTTCTGCAAGGCGATGTCGGCTCCGGCAAGCAGGTGGTGATCCATGCCGCCATGCTCAGCCTCGCCGAGTCGCAATTCCAGAGTTTTTTCCTGGCTCCCGACACCCTGACTGCCGAGCACCGCTACCTCTTCGCCGAGACCTTCTTCCGCTCGGTGGGTCTAGAGCCGGTGCTGCTGTCCACCCCGCCCACCCGGGCCCAGTTGGAGGGGATCCGCCGGGGCGACGGTCTGATCTTCTACGGCACCCACGCCGCGATTTCGGCAGCCGCAGAGTTCAAGAAGCTGGGCTTGGTGGTGGTGGAAGATCCTGGTCCTACCGGCTTCTTCGATAGCTCTGCCCTGGATTCTTTGCCCCACCGGCCCGATCTGCTGGTCTTTACCGCCATGCCCGTGCCCACCTCGGTGCTGCTCACCGTCTACGGGGGCCTGGCGCTCACTGCGATGCCCGCCGGCAACGGTCGGGGTGCAGAGACGGTGGTGGTGGCAGAAGATCAGCGCGAAACCGCCTATGCCGCCGCGCGAGAGGCCATCGCAGCGGGGCAGCAGGTGATCATCGTCCTGCCTCTTAAAAAGGGCCAGGATCTCCTGCCGCTGTCGGAAACGCGTCGTCTTGCGCAAAGCCTCTCCAAAGACTTTCTGGGCGATGCACGTATCCATATCTTCCACGGGGCTATGTCCCGGGAGGAGCGCTTCCGCGCCTGGGACGACTTCCAGCACCGCCGCGCCGACGTATTGCTGGCTACAACATTCATCGAACATGGGCCGGTGGTGCCCAATGTGTCGCTGCTGTTGGTCGAGTCTGCCGACTACTTCGACGGCATCCGCCTGCATCGCCTGCGCGGGCACGTGACCCACGGCTGGTGGCGCGGGCGCTGCCTGCTCATCAGCAACCTGGAGGCCCCCGCCGAGCAGAGGGCGGCTGTGGAGCTGGTGCTGAAGGAGACCGACGGCCACCGTATTGCAGCGGCAGAATTGCGTCGGCTGGGATTTGAAGCCACCCTGGGCGAGCGTCCCGACGAATTTATGGATTTTGGCTGGGGAGATCCCGGCGGTGACCGCGACCTGATGTTGCGCACCCGCCAGGAAGCGGTACGGCTTCTGACCCTGGATCCAGGCATGAAGCGGCGCACCCATCGCCCCTTGCTCTACCTGATCCGGGCACGCCTGGGCGAGGAGGTGGGCGCCGAAGGCAACCCTGCCGGAGCCCCGGCCCCCGCTGCGGGTGGAGGGGAAGGGCGTAGGAAGCGGCGTCGGCGGCGGTGAAGCTCTCCGTCAAGGTCATCTTCTACATCTTCCTCACCTGTGTGGTGCCCCTGCTGCTCTTGGCATGGACCACCCGCGATCTGTCGGGCCGGGCGCTGGAGGCCCTGGTGGGGGAAAGTCAGGCCTGGCGTGCAGAGGCTTCGGCCCTGACCCTGGCGCGGCAACTTCAGGAGGATCAACGGCTTCTTTCCGTGCAGCTCTCCACCTATAGGCTGGAGGCCGCCACGGACGAGGCGCGGAGCAGTTTTCTGGTAGCCACCTATAGGCTGCTCCCAGATTTATGTATGGTCGCGCTGCTGGACCGCGATGGGGAGCTGCTGGTCGATCCGATTTCCGGCATTGCTGGAACGGAAGATCGCCGCACCCTGAGTGCCGAGAAGGTGTCGGAAATATTGAGGACTGCACCACTCCCAGAGGGTCAGACCATCGCCTTCGGCCAGCCGTTGCGGTTGACCGACGGGGTGGTGGTGCCCGTCTCCATACGATCGCCCCATGAGGGGGGATTTGTGTTGGCCGGGGCCCTGTCGCTGGACCAGACCCGCCGCGCCCTGGAGCGTGCGGCCGAGGGACGCCGGGAGCTGGCGCTGGTGGACAACAAGGGCGAGCTGCTGCTGTCCGCCGGCCCCGAGGGCCTGGTAGATCTCTCCAGCATCGCCGGCCTCCAAAGCCAGGATCTGGTGGTCTACCGCTATACCACTGCCCAGGGCACCCCGGTGATCGCCGCGATGGCCCCGGCCGGAGATCAGTGGCGGATCATCGTTGCGGAACCTGGAGATTTTGTCGCAGCGGCCACGGTGCGCTTGGAGCAGCAGGCCTGGTACATGCTGGCGGTGGCGGTGGTCGCCGCAGTGGCCATGGGCGTGATGCTGACCCGTTCGCTCACCGATCCGGTGCTTCGGCTGCGGAAAACGGCGCGGGATGTGGGCAGTGGCAACCTCGCGGCGCGGGTGGTGGTAGAGGGGAAGGACGAGCTGGCTGAGCTGGGCAGCTCCTTCAACGAGATGGCCGCCTCCCTGGAGTATTCAGCGGCAGAACTGGAGAGGAAGAACCGCGAGATCCAAGCCTTCAACGTGGAGCTTCAGCAGCGTGTGGAGGAGCGGACCCGCGAGCTGCAAGAGGCGCAGGCCCAGCTGGTGCAGACCGCCCAGCTGGTGGCCGTCGGCG
>CAITDR010000430.1 GCA_903891165.1 uncultured Pseudomonadota bacterium | reverse complement strand
GCCCTTGAAGATAGGGGCATGGCCGAAGTCAATGAGCTGTTCTACTCGGGTCTCCGTCGCAAGCAGGTTGCGCATGGGCTCTGCATAGCCACCCTTCAGCCACTTGTTTGCAACAATAAATCCAAAGCGCCCCCCCGGCTTGAGCTGGGCCAGGCCGCGCTCAAAGAAATACACAAAAAGATCGGCCATTCCGTGAAAGCTACGGTAGTGGTTCCGTAGGTGATCCTTCAGCTTTGGGGCCAACCACTCCTGGCGTACATAGGGCGGGTTGCCCACTACCACATCAAAACCCTGGGACCAGGCCGCCACAATGGCACGCTCTGCCGCGTTTCGGGCAGCACCCGGGTCACTCGCTCGACGGCCCCGGCTCCAGTCGAAGGCACGCTCGGCCACCATGGGATCGGCGCAGATGCTGTCGCCGCAGACAATAGAAAGATCAAGAGCCGTCAGCTTTTTCCCAGCCTCAGCGGTCTTCAACCACAAGGACAGGCGGGTGATCTCCACCGACTCGGGGTTCAGGTCTACGCCATACAGGTTCCCCTGGAGGATACTCCGGTTCAGGTCAAAAACGTCATGTTGACCGTCGCGCAGGGCGGCCAGCTCGTTGTTGGTACGCTCGTACTCCCGCGCCAGAGCATCGTAGGCCGCCACCAAGAAGGCGCCCGAGCCGCATGCAGGGTCCAGCACACGCAGCTGGGCCAACGTAGAGCGGTGTTGCAACCATACTTTTTCCCAGGCGGCTTCCTGCTGTTTTTTTCCGCGCTGGGCGTCGGGCTGATACTGGCTGATGGCCGCATTCAGGCTCTGCCGGAAGGCAGCTCCCAGGGTTTGGTCCACGATGTAGCGGGTGACAAAGGCCGGTGTGTAAAATATACCATCTTTGTCCTTTTTTGAGAGGCCCTCGCGTTCTTGTCCGACAGCCTGCGCACGCAGATCTTCCAGATCCGAGATGGACTGCTCAAAGATGTGGCCCAGGACTTCTACAGATACATCTTCGGCAAAATCGTTCCTTTCGATGTCCCGCAGGCGAGAGAGGATCCGGTCGCTCAGCTCCAGGGCATCCAACTCGGGATCCTCAGCAAAAAGCCCGCCGTTGTAGGCATGGACCTTCATCCGGGCTTCTCCCTGGTCGATCCAGGTGAACAGCAGCCGTAGCCGACTCCACAGGTTGGGCGACCAGGCGTCTTCCTTCAAGGCGTCGGCCAGGATGCGGGGAGGAAGAAGACCCCGGTCCTCCGCAAAGGCTACAAAAAGTACCCGGTCAAGGAGTTTTTGTGCGTGGCCCAGCAGCTCCAGCGGGGGCAGGTTGCTGGGGGTGCGGCACAGCTCCTCAAAAAGATCGGCGCGGATCGAGCGATAGTCCTTGTAGAGCTGCTTGGTAATCTCCACCTGGGTGCGCGCGCTGTCAGCTATGAGCCGGTCCAGAGGGGCGTCCTCGCCCGGGCGAGCCGGGAGCAATTGTACAGCTCCCACCAGGAGAAGGAGCGTCTTGAAGGACTCCAGCTTGGCCAAATCGCGCAGATGAAAGACCTGATAGTCAGACTGAGAGCGGCTGCGGTGGTACAAACGCAGCTCCCGGTAGTTGGAAACCAGGATCCAGCGGCAGGTGCTGCTTTGGACCGCATAGTCCCAGGCCTGCTGGACGGGGGTCTGGGTACGGCCCCTGTTGGTATCGAGATCCTGGCTGGCCCCCTTCAGCTCCAATACAGCGTGAATAATCGGATCTTTGCCCTCCTCAAACCATCCGATCCCACCGTCAGCACGTTTGACCCCTTTGACAGCTACGTTGCGCTCGGGGTTGATCGTCCACGTCTTTCCATCCCCGCCCAAGGCTGTTTTGTAACCTAAAATACCTTCAAATAGCGTCTTGATGTAGTCGCCCTGCAGTTCAATCTCCGACCGGCGCGCCAGCTCCCCGGAGGCTTCCTGGTGCAGCAGCGCGTTGAGCTTGGCATGCTTCTCAGCGAGGTCTGCCGGCCAGAGCGCACTCCCGAGGGCATTTTTTACCGCGCGGTGATGAAAGAGGGCGGGGCGATCCATGACAACTCCAACGGCGGCACAGCCTACCGCATGGGGCGCCATTGTACAAGCTGCGGCGCCTGTAGAATCTACAATGTATCACCAGAGTCATCTTAATACATGCACTTTCGTGACACATATTAAAATGTATCACCCGCGCGGAGAGCGCCGCTGTACTTGGCGACGGCGCGTGATAGATCCTCTCTATGCCGCCTCCGATCCTGATCTCCACCTCAGACTTTGCGAAGCTCCGCAAGGCGGGGGGCCTCTATGTGGACAAGAGTGACTTCATCATGGAAGTCTTGCGGCGCCCCGCCGAAGCGCAGCTCTACCCACGGCCGCGCCGTTTTGGTAAGACCACCAGTATGTCGGCGTTGCGCTATTTTCTGGAGAAAGGGGAAGACCAGAGCGCCTTGTTTTCGGACCTTAAGGTATGGCAGGATCCTCTATCGCGGCAGCATTTTCAGAAGCATGCGGTGATCAACCTGAGCTTCAAGGACGTGAAAGGTATCGACTGGGCGGACACCCACGATGGGCTCCGGCAGGTGATCCAGCGGGAGCTGGGGCGTCTGGAGCCGGTCTGGGCCGCACCATCGGTAGGAGCCCGCCTGAAAGAGCGCCTGGACGCGGTGATGCGGAACCAGCAAAATGAGCAGTGGGTTCTCCTCGATCTATGTGCTGCCCTTCGCACCGCCACGGGTGAAGACGTGGTGCTGCTGATCGACGAGTACGATGCGCCCTTGCTCCACGCTTGGACGGCGGGCTACTACAACGAAGTAGCCTCCTGGTTCCGGGCTTTTCTGACCGCCGGGCTCAAGGATAACCCGCACCTGTATCGGGGGGTGCTCACCGGTATCCTTCGCGTCGCCAAAGAGTCCATGTTTTCCGGGCTCAACAATGTACAGGTATTCAGCCTGCTTTCCCGGAACGATGAGCTGTTTGGCTTTACAGAAGCAGAGGTTTCCGAGCTGTTGCAGATCTATGGACGCCAGGCGGATGCGGCCGAATTCCGCTCCTGGTACAATGGCTATCGCTTTGGCGATAGCACCGTCTATAACCCATGGTCGGTGCTCACTGCGCTCAGCTACCCCCGCCAGGAACTGGCTTCCCACTGGCTCAACACCTCGGACAATGTGCTGGTGCGGGAGCTGCTGCTGCGGAGTGGGGATCTGCATGCCGAGATCAAGACCCTCCTGGAAGGGGGGACTATCGAGCGCCGGATCGACGAGAACGTGGTGGTCCGGGAGCTACGCGGCGCAACGGTGTGGAGCTTCCTCCTCTTTTCGGGCTACCTCGCCGCCACCGGTGTTCGCCAAAAGGACAGCTCGACCTTCGCCACCCTTTGCATCCCGAACCGCGAAGTGGCTGGGCTCTGGCGGGGAACCTTCCAGCAGTGGATGGAGGAGGAGGGTGCTCCGGCCACCCCTCTGCAACAGGCAATCCTTGCGGGTGATGTCCAAAAAGTACAGGATCTTCTTTCAAAAATGCTGGTACGCAATGTGTCGTACCACGACGTAGCCGATGACCAGGACGAGGCGTTTTATCATGCCTTGGTGCTGGGTCTGCTGATCAGCATGGAAAACACACACTTCGTCCGAAGCAACCGCGAGGTGGGCGTCGGCCGCGCCGATGTGCAGTTGATCCCCAAGCAGCCCGGTCAACCCGGTGTGGTGCTGGAGTTCAAAAAGCAGAGTGACAAACGGAGTCTTTTTACCCACGCAGGTCTGGCCCTGCGCCAGATCCAACAGCAGGGCTACTGTGCAGAGCTGGAGTCGGCCGGGGTCAACCCGATTCGTCGCCTGGGAATCTCCTTTGCAGGGAAGGCGGTGGTGGTGCGGGGGGAGAAGCCCAGCAAGGCTTGATGCATTTGGTGGTGTATCACCAAAGTATGGATGCTACAGGCTCTATCTGAGATGTATCAAATGTATCATTGCCCCGGCTACCTCCCGATCTTCTCCCTCCCCCCTGGCTGCCTCCCTCCAGACAGGCTACCCAAAAGCCGTTGAGGAACCAGGATGGAAGCCGCGTTGATCCCCGAGAGCAGCCTTGAGAACTTCCTCCTGCGTGCCGCTACACGCGGGGAGCGGTCGGTCGCGCGGGCGCGGATCGCCCTTGCGCTCCTTTCCCTTGCAAATATTTTTGGACTGGCGGACGGGGCAGCACATCTGGCCGAAGGCTCCTTGAAGCACTGGATTATGGTGGTCACCCTGGTCTTTTCGATGCTGTGCTCGCTGGTGATACAACGTGAGCTACATCGACGCGAGATGTCCACCTTTTTGCTGGATCTTTCTGGGTTATTGGACGGTCTCTTGGCACTGGTGGTGGTGGGGTCGTCGGTGGTCTTTCCCGCGCCTGCCTACGTCGCTTTTATCGCATTGCCCTCTAGTTTTGCCTTCGCAGTGGTGGCCTTGGCCTCGGGGTTTCGGCTGCATATGCGCGCGGTCGCAGTGGGTGCGGGCTTTGCGATGACCTCCGCCGTGGGGCTTCAGCTCTATGATTGGTTCTACAATCCCTTTACCCGTGACAACATCACTCCTGATGATATTGGCGCTTTTTGGGTGATCAACTCGGTCACTGTCATGCTTGCGGTTGCGATGGTGCGTCGGACCCGCACCCTGGTGCGCGAGGGCAGCGATGCGGTGCTGAAAGCGGAGCGCGCCCGGCAGCGCCTCGGGGTCTATGTGTCCCAGGAGCTGGTGGATCAGGCCATGGGGCCGGACAATTTGCAACCGGGGGGCGAACGTCGTACCGTGGCGGTGCTCTTTTCCGATCTCCGTGGTTTTACCCGCTACGCCGAAAAACTCTCCCCGGAGCGCCTGGTGGGGGAGCTGAACGACTACCTGGATGTGATGATCCGCGAAGTCCGCGCCGAGGGAGGTGTGGTGGACAAATACATCGGCGATGCGATCATGGTCGTCTATGGTCTACCCCAGAGTCGTCCCGACGATGCGGCGCGTGCCATTCGCACCGCCTGGCGGATGGAGCAGGCGTTGACGCTGCATAATGTTGAACGCCAGCAGCGTGGTCTGCCGCCGCTGGCCCAGGGGATTGGCATCCACTACGGCGAGGTGGTGGCAGGCAACATCGGCACCGCCGAGCGTCTCCAATATACCGTGGTGGGCGATGTGGTGAACCTGGCCAGTCGCCTGGAGGGTGCTACCAAAGAGCTGCATACACCGGTACTTGTTTCGGAGGACGCCCGCAAAGCTGCGGAGGGGCACGAACACCCCACGCTGCAGTCGGCGGGTCCCCTGCAGGTGCGTGGACGTGAGGCCCCTTTGGAAGTGTTCCGCTTTTCATAATCCCTTGACACATCCAGAATCTCCCGCTATCGTTCAGGGGCTTCGTCGTTTTTACCTGTACCCCTGGCCGTTGCCATTCTGACAGCCCAGGGTTGGAGTTGCTTTTGCCACTGTCATTGTGATGGGTCCACCGATGGTGGCGGACCCCGGAGCGCCCATGATGCCCCAGAGCCCCCCCTACCTCCCCGTCCTTCAGCTTAACGCTGACTATACGCCCAATAAAGTGCTCCGCTGGGAGCGCGCCGTCGAGTTGTTGATGATGGGTAAGGCGGTCACCTGCACCCCCTATCCGGGCCGCTTTGTACGTTCGCCCAGCCTCGCCATCCCCTGGCCGGCAGTGATCGTGCTCTGTCGCTATAGCAAGGCCAGAGGAAAAGTCGGCTTGTCCGCACGGAATGTACTGGCGCGTGATGGCTTTACTTGCCAGTATTGTGGCCTTCCGCCACGATTGATCGGCGGTGCGCCGGACCGCTCGGCGCTGACCCTGGACCATGTGGTACCCCGTGCCCAGGCCCGGGAAGGCAAGGTTTTTCTGCCCTGGGCCCGTCGGCAGGTACCGGTGACTTCCTGGGAGAATGTGGTGACTGCATGTCGTAGCTGCAACCTGCGGAAAGCCGACCGGACCCCCGCGGCCGCGGGCATGACGCTGCGCACCGTGCCGCGGGTGCCCACCCAGGCGGATGGCCTTCGAATCCATCTGGCCCGCTACCCGGAGGTACCCTCAGAGTGGGAGGCCTGGCTGCCGGAGAGCTGGCACACTCGGGATCTTCCACATTCTGCCAATGGAATCCCGGTACTCCAAGCAGGGTAGGGGCGAAGCCGGCGACGCCGAACGACGACTCTTGACGCGACAAGTGACAAGAGCTTGGGGGAGAGGGATGGAGAGGCGGAGAGAGCGGGTTAACGCTCTCAAGATGCTCACGCTCTTCGCCCTTCCCCTCTCCCTGGCTGCCGAGCCGACCTTTGTCTACGACCTCACGGTCAACGGGCAGCCTGCGGGCACCCGCACCGTCGAGATCCAATACCTGATGCGTCCCGACGGCGAGCGGCGTATCGTGCAGGTAGTGACGGACCTGAAGTTAGCCTCTGAGGCTTGGAAAGTTCGCGCCACCTCTACCTCTTCCTCCCGTGGGGCCACCTTTACCGCTTCGGTGGATCGGGGTGGGAAGCTGACGCAGGTGCAGGGGGTCGAGCAGCTGGAGGGCGGCTGGCGGATGAGTTTTGCGGATAGTAAGGGCACAAAAGAGTATGCTTATGCCCGGACCGATGCGCGGATCTCCAGCCTGGATCTCTATGATCCCGGTCGTTCCTGGCGTTTGGGGAGTGTGGGGCCCTTCGGAATTGTCTTGGCAGAAACCGGGGATGCCGTCGTAGGCACCCTG
>CAITDR010000429.1 GCA_903891165.1 uncultured Pseudomonadota bacterium | reverse complement strand
CGCCTCTTCCTCCTCCTGCTCCTCCCGGTTCTTCTCCAGATCCTCGGCATTGTAGGCTGGGGATTTTTGCGGGAATCCCAGCCCGCGGCGGTGGCCATTGTGCTGGGAACCACGGTCTACCCCAGCGGGGCACTCTCCGAGCGCCTTCAGGTGCGTCTGGAGGCGGGCAGGCAGCTCTATGTCGCCGGACAAGTAACGAAGATCCTGGTGAGTGGTGCCACCGGGGTGGAGGGCGTCCACGAGGCGGAGGCGATGGCGGCCTGGTTGATCATGGAAGGGGTCCCGGCGACCGATATTTTTGTTGACCCGTCGGGAGCCAATACCCGCTTGACAGCACAGAACGCGGCGCAAATGCTGGGGAAGGGGACACCGGTGATCGCCGTCAGCTCCTGGTACCACCTCGCGCGCACCGAGCTGGCGCTGCAGCAGGAGGGTCTGGTTCTTCGGGGTGCGCAGCGGGCTGAGCTGATCTGGGAGCCGCGCGAAATCTATTCTTTGTTGCGCGAATCTATCGGCTTCCAGGTCTACCTCTGGGGCCTCCGCTGACTACTCCAGGCGCTTCAGCAGGTGGTAGCCCCTCGGGGACTCCAGCACCGCACTGGTTGCGCCAATGTCCAGGTCAAAGGCGGTCGAATCCAGAGGCTCAAACAACTGCCCGTGGGTGAACCAGCCCAGATCCCCGCCCTGGTCACCCAGGGGACCGTCGGAGTATTTCCGCACCACTTCGGCCCAGGGAGTGCCTCCCTCCAGGGCTTTTTTTGCCTCTTCGATCCGTGTCTTTGCTTCGGCCTGGCTGCGTGTGGTGTTTTCAGGGGCACGTTCGGCACCCTTCCAGCTCACCAGCAGATGTCCGGCATGTACCTCCACAACCGGCTCTCTCCGGATGATGTGGAAGCCGAAGGGGGTCTCCACCAGGGTGCTGACCTGCCCTACCTGAAGCGCCCGGGTCGCATCCTCAAAGGCCTGCACCATTACCCCCGGGTTGAAGCCACCCAGGTAGCCCTTTTTGGAAGCCGAAGAGTCGTCCGAAAAAGCCGCCGCTGTCCTGCCAAAATCTTCTCCGGCCAGCACCCGTGTCCGCGCCTCTTCCGCCCGCTGCCGGGCCTCGTCGCGGCTCCGGCTCACATTGGGCAGCGCACCTACCGCACCGGCGTAGGCCACCAGAATATGCGAGGCAGCAAGCCGGCTTCCCGCAGCCGGAGGTACACGGGGACCGGTGGGCAGGGCCGCGTCCACAGCGGCGGGGGCCGGTGCAGGAGCGGGCGCAGCTTCGGGGGCGGGAGCGGGAGCAGGCGCCGGGCTCTCGGAGTCGCAGGCCAGAATCAGGGCAAGCAGGGGAATCATGGGAGAAGATCCTCGGCGATACGCGGAGCCAACTTGTGGTTATCGAAGGAGAAGCTCAACACGCCGGTCAGGCTGCTGTAGGTGGTGCCACGCGCGGGTTGGTCGGCGTAGGCGCCGAGTGTGTCGTCTACCCACAAGCAATCATTTACGACAAAGCTGCCATAGTCTGGGCTGCCCGAGCCATCCGGATCGTCATCGGCGTTGTCATCGGTGACCTCCACGTTGTCCACCCGGATCAACATGGACTCATGCACTTCGGCCCCGGGGGCGCCGGTGGCAAAATCACAGGTAGAACCTGTGATTGCATCGGGCACGTCCCCACTTCCGGTCACGCTGTAGGTGGCGCTGGTCAGCTCGGCCAGTCCATAGTAGTCCTTGACGGTGCCGTTGATCTCCACCACATCTCCGGGAGCCGGGAAGCTGCCGCCCGGATCGTAGATGTACAGGCCACCATGCTCGGTCAGGTCGGGATCCTGGGCGTAGAAGCCGTCGGCTCCCGCAGCCGTCACCACCAGCCCGCTGACTTTTACGCGGTCCCCGTCGCCATAGCGTTGGTTGGCCTCGTCCTGGATGTCGGGCACGGTGGCGCTGCAGCCCTCGTCGCCGGGGTTGGCCTCGCTGGGGCAGGGGTCGCAGGCGTCGCCTTTGCTGTCCCCATCGGCATCGGCCTGATCGGCGTTGCCGACCTGCGAGCAATTGTCGCTTGCGTCGGGAATCCCGTCCCCATCACGATCCCCCGAGGAGATCGGGCAGTCCGTGCTATCCGCCACGGTGGGGCAGGGGTCGCAGTCGTCCCCTTCGCCGTCGCCGTCGGTGTCCCACTGCTCCGGATTGTAGATGCCCGGGCACAGATCCCCGGAGTCGGCCACCCCGTCGCCATCGTCGTCACCGGCAGAGGGTTGGGCGAGGCTGCATGTAGGTGGAGCCGCACATTCAAAGAGCGGATACAGCTCCTTCGCGTAGTCGTAGCCCGCAGGCATGGTCACATTGGCCATGCCGCCGCTCAGGATCTGCTCCACCTCCTCCAAAGTCTGCGCGTCGTCCCCACTTTCGGCAGCCTTCAGGCAGATTTTCTGGCTCTCCCCACAGACATCCACCGCCTCGCACCACGAGACATTTTCGGCCAGGGCGTCGATCCACTCCGCCCGCCCGTACAGCGCTCGCCCGTTTACGATCACCAGCTTCACGTCCTGCGGTTCCGCAGAAAATAGCTTCTCCCAGGGTTTTTCGCCGAATTGGAACACAGTGATGTCGGCGTAGAGATCACTCTGCAGGCTGCCCACCACCCCGTCCAGGTTCAGGAGCCGTGCGGCATCTGAGGTGGACTTGGCCCACAGATCCTGGGCGGAGATCGGGGATCCTTTGTCTTCCAACCAGTCCTGCGCACAGGACAGCTCCTCCAGCGGCCCCATCGAGCCCGACGGGGTCCAGTCGGTGCCCAGCGCCCAGGGTACACCGAGGGTCTGGGCGATGCTGATCGGCGTGGTGGTGGCGTACAAGACCAGGTTGGACCGGGGAGACCAGATGATGCCGGTGCCCTGGCTGGCCATCTCGGCCAGCTGCTCGGTGCTGGCGTCGGAGGCGTGGACGTAGACCTGCCCGGGGCCGACCATACCCAGCTCGAACATATAGTCGATCTCGTCCTGCACCGTGGCATTTTTGCCTTCGGCCACATGGTAGACCAGCGCATCCAGCGCGCCGCTGGCCAGATCGGCGTTCTGATCGTCGGCCTGACCCTGATCCAGCCGGTCGGTCACATTCGACGAATTGTAGATCAGCTCGTAGTCGGAAAAGCCGTGCTCGTCGCTGCCTTCGTCCAGGTTGCGCACCAGCAGGTGCACACAGGAGCCGCCCGAGCTGCCCATGGCGGCGGTGGCGCCGTGCATCAGCTCGCGGGCCTCTGCCCACTTCATGATCTCGCAGGTGCTGCTGTCGGAGATCGCGTCAAAACCGGTACGGTAGTCGTCGTAGCGATCGTCGCGTTGCCACTCGTAGCGGTTTTCAAATTCGGGAGGTACCTGCCAGGGAGGCAGGCTGTTGTACTGCATGTGGTTATGCGGATCAATCAGCCCCGGGCTGATGATCCCCTCCGTACAGATCACCGTCGCGCCGCTCTCGTCGCAGTCCTTGCCGGCGCAGAGGATCTTCCCGGTCGAAGGCTGATAGACCACAGAGCCACCCACCGCCCCCTCGGGCAGCAGCACAACCCCCGACAGCGCGATGCGGTCCGCGTCACCACTCTGGGCCGTGCAGTCGGGCAGCGCAACCTCCGGGTCACCGGAGTCGATGCCGGAATCATCCGGGGGAAGCTCCTCTTTACCACCGGTCGCACAGGAAAGCAGGCAAAGCAGCAGCATGGGCGCCTCCAGGCGGGGAGGGCTAACCCGGCGGAGCCCCTTTGACATCTATTCAACCGTTCAGAAGCGGCCCACCACACCGACCATCGGCCCCTCCAGCCCCCAGCTTGCCGTGGGCATGATCTCCAGCGGGGGGCGTTGCACCAGCGGAACCCCTCCTACCTCCTCCTGCTTCAAATAACGATGCACCGTGCCCCATTGAACGAAGGTAAAGGGAAGGCCGACCAGGAAGGTGAGCCCGCCGATCCCGGCGATCACCCCGCCACTCTGGATCATCATGTCGGAGAGCAGCATCGTGGCCCCCAGTCCGGTCAGGCTGGCGGCGGTGACGCCGCTCCAGATCCGCACCGGGTGGCCCATATGCCGCAATTGGATTGCCGAACCCAGGCTTCCCACCTGAGTGAGCACCAGTCCGGTGCCGATGGCGGCGACGCCCGCCCCCGCCTCGATGGTGCCCAGGGTCAACAGGCTGCTTCCCTGGTTTATCCCCAACAATGCGACGGCCGCACCCGAGCCGGTCAGCAGCGCCCCGCCCGCCATGGTGTACATGCCCACGTCGGCCAACTTCAGCTTGCGTGCCCAGCTGGGACGCCCCCGGGAGGTCCCCGCCTCGGGCAGGGGCAGGGCTTCGGTCGGGGTCTCGGGGGACTGGGCGGCGGCGCAGAGGACCAGGGAGAGGAGCATCGTTGTTCCAGGCTTGCCGACAAAATAGCCGGTCTGCCGGAAGAGGAAAGCCTGATCGGCGTGTCCGGACAAAAAGGGCGGACCGTGATCGTGGTGTCGTGGTGCTGGGCGCCCTCGTCGGGTGGGGAATCCTGTTTGGCGAGGAGGGGTGAGTAGCTAATCATCCTTGGAAGGGGAGTTTTGCTCATCACTTCTGACTTCAAAGGGGAAGGTCACCTCCGTCGGATCGGTGACGATGCCCTCCCACTCCACACCCCAGATCGCGTCGCTGAAGCAGTCCAGCGGACCGGGCGGGATGTCGGTGGAGTCCATGATCCACGCCTCCTGGAGTCCGTCGGCATTCAGCGAAAATGCTACTGAAACGCGTCCGTTCAATGCCGGATAGACAGCTTCCCAAGACGAGATACACGCGCCGATATCCTCTGAGACCAGGTCCATTCCCTCCCTGATCTCCGCGATCTGCCGGGCGGAGTCCGGATCGGGATTTTCGCGGCGATCGATCGGCCCTTTACTGACGGGCTCGGCGCCTTCCGCGGGTGGGCCTTCCGCCGATGCGGGCGCCTCGGGCGCCGGGGGAGCGGGCGGAAGGGACTTCCGGATCGGCCGTGGGGCCCGGGTGGGATGTTTGGGCCGAGGTACGGCCGCCCGTTTTTTGGGGGCAGATGGAGAGGAATTCTGCGGCGCTGGGGCGGCAGTGGGAGCAGGGCGATCGGGCCGGGTGGCCTGGTAGCCCAGCGTTGCCAACAGCAGTAGTATTCCGACCATCAAGGCTAATAGTCTTCGGTTCATCCTATATTCCTACTGATTGAACAATTGTTCAATGGGAGACCATCCCGGCATTTTCCAGAATCGCCTCCCACAACGTGGGCCAACAAGCCGGCGGAAGGCAGTGGCCCATCCCCGGAACCTCCACCCACCGCGCGCCCGGGATGGCGGCGGCGGTCGCGCGTCCGGCGCTCAAGGGCACCAGCGGGTCTTCGGTGCCGTGGATCACCACCGTTGGGATCCGGAGTTTTCGAAGCTGCTCGGTACGATCTTCCGCAGCCAAGACTGCGGCAAGCTGACGCAAGAAGCCGGCGGGGTTCATACCCCGGTCGTGGGCCTCGCCCACCAGCTTCCGCAGGTGCTCGGCGTCGATGGGCAGGCTGCCGCCGATGCGCTGGAAGAGGCGGACGGTGGCTTCCTGAACTTCTTCGCGGCTTTCCCCCCGGCCCTGGAGCAGAGCCAGCATGGCGCCGGGGCGACCGATCCAACGCCCGCCAGGGGTGGACATGATCGAGGCGAGGCTCTGCACCCGCTCCGGGTGGGAGATCGCCAGCTGCTGGGCGATCATTCCGCCCATCGAAACGCCGACCAAATGCGCCTGCTTGATGTGCAGCTGCTCCAGGAGCCCGGCCGCGTCGGCAGCCATGTCATGCAGGGTATAGGGGAGGGGGGCGGCAGGTTTTTTCTGGAGCAGGTAGCCGCCGATAAGCTTGGCCAGGGGCACCTTCCCCTCCCGTCGCCCGGACAGCCCGATGTCGCGGTTGTCGTAGCGGATCACCCGGTAGCCGGCGGCCACCAGGCGGGCGCAGAATTCGTCGGGCCAGAACACCATCTGCGAGCCCAGACCCATCACCAGAAGGAGCGCCTCCCCCTCTCCACAGCTCTCCCACACCAGTTGCTGCCCGCTGACGGCACCACTTCCCCGCTCCCAGTCCATCCACACCTCGCACCGCAGGCTATCGCAGCGCGGCGCCCTCCGGGAATTTTCCGTATGCCCGGCTACCTGAAAAAAATGTCAGAAATAGGGTGGAATCCGTGAACCGTGCTTTTTGATCCGCTGGCTTTGGCGGGTGGGGACTGGCGCGCAGGTGGTGGGCCGGGATAGTTGCGGCCCGCCAAGGAGAGCCATGCCCCGCATTCATTCTGGTCCCCTGCGCCGTGCCCTTGTGGTCGAGCACCCCGATATGGTGCTGGACGAGCTGCTGCGTGCTCAGGGAATTGAGGTGGATCGGCGTATGGAAGTGCCCGAGGAGGACCAGCTGATCGACTGGTTGCGCGAAGGTCGGCATGAGCTGCTCTTTAAGCGTAGCCGGGTGCCGGTGACGCGGGCGATGTTGGAGGCTTGCCCGGATCTTCTGGCGGTGCAGCTCTGTTGTATCGGTGATGACTCGGTGGACAAGCGCGCCTGTGCGGACCACGGGGTTCTGGTCTTCAACGACCCGATTTCCAACGGACGCTCGGTGGTGGAGCTGGTGGTCTCCCACCTGATCGCGCTGTCACGTCGTCTCTATGAGACCAACGATCATACAAAAAAGGGAGGATTCGATAAATCTTCTACCGAGCGCTATGAGGTTCAGGGGCGGGTGCTCGGGGTGCTGGGCTTGGGCAACATCGGGCGCCAGGTGGCCAAGGTGGGGGATGCTCTGGGGATGAAGATCCTCTTTCACGACAGCCGCGAGGTGGCGCGTGAAGTGGGGCGGGAAATGGGTTGGGAGCAGGCGCCGACGGTGGATGCACTTTTCCGAGCTTCGGACTACCTGACGGTGCATGTGAGTGCGGCCGATGGCGACGGCCGCTCCAATCGCGCCATGCTGACGCGCGAGCATTTTGACATGCTCGGTGCCGACCGTTCGGGTGATTCTCCCAGGATTTTCTTGAACCTTGCGCGGGGCTTCCTCTATGACCCTAACGATCTGCTGGCCAGCATCGAGGCGGGAATCGTGCGTCGCGCCGCAGTGGACGTCTATCCCGATGAACCCCGTGGCAAGGAAAGCTGGAAAAACCCCTATGCTGGACAGCCACGCGTCGTAACAACGCCGCACATGGGAGCCGCCACCCTCGATGCTCAGCCGCGGATTGCGCGTCGTGTTGCGCAGACGGTGCGCGCCTTTGCTGCACAGGGTGCGTTGCGGGACTGTGTGTTCCGGCCCCGCCTGAGCTTGGGTTTGGGAGAAGTGCCGCCCGGAAGTACAGTATTGGCGGTGGTCCACTCCACGCGCCGCGGATCGCGCAAGGCCCTGCAGGATGCCATTTTCGAAGCCGGTGCCTCTAACTTGTCCTCGGTGCACCAGGATTTTGAGGATCACGGCATGGCCTATGATCTCTGCGCCACCGACCGGCCACTGGATGCCCGGCAGCTGCAGCGGATCATCGATCATGCGGCGGAGCTGACCGGTGAGTTGGGCGCCATCCGCTCCATCCGCCAGCTCAGCCTCGCCTGAGCCTGCTCCGGGGGGACGCGCACACATGCGCACACAGCAGCGGCCGCGGCGGTGCCGTGCTATAATGAAGGCCCTTCGGAGCTTCTCATCATGCATCACCCGGCTTCTCGATCCTCCCTCCTCCTCCCCCTGCCTTCTCTCCTCCTCGCCCTCCTCACGGGCTGCGGTACCGAGCCCGAAGCGGTGGGGACGACCGCATCTATCGAGCTTGCGAATCCCGGATTTTCCACGCAGGAACAGTCGATTTCGGCTGCGGCCGCGCGGGTAGAGCTGGGCGGCTATCATATCCAGGCTGTGGACGGGGTCTATCAGAGTCGGACCGAGCGTCAGGCTTTTGACGCCACCTTTGCGTCGGATGGCGTACAGGTGCAGGGAGAAGGCTGGGAATTGGGGATCGCCCTGCGCTCCTGGGGGGTGGACTGGGCGACAACGCCGGCCGCTTCGGCGCAGCTGAGCCTGGGTGACTGCCTGGATACCGGCGAGGTGGATGCGGACGGAAGCTGCCTTCGCCGCCTGGATATGGAGCGTGCGGGTGTGACCGAGTGGTGGGAGAACCGCCCCGATGGTCTGCACCAGGGCTTCACCCTGCACAACCCGGTGGAGGGGGAGCTGGTGCTCTCCCTGGCGATCACCGGTGCAACTGTGGACGTGACCGACTCTGATCTGGCGCTTCTGACCACGACTTCTGGCGAACAGCTCCGCTACGCAGGCCTCCTGGCCTGGGATGCCACCGGCCGGGAACTTCCCGCGAAGATGGTCGCGGTGGACGGCGGCCTGGAGCTGCGGGTGGATGCGGAAGGGGCGGTCTGGCCGCTGACGGTGGACCCGACGCTGAGCACGGTGGAGTCCAACCAGGCGAGTGCGAATTTTGCGACCTCTATCGTAGGACTTGGCGACGTAAACGGTGACGGCTATGACGACGTCGCCATCGGCTCGCCCTACTTTGACAACGGCCAGACCAACGAGGGACGGGTCTTTGTCTTCCTTGGATCGGCCACCGGGCTGGGCAGCACCGCCTCCTGGACCGCCGAGTCCAACCAGGCCTCGGCGCTCTTCGGCTCCTCCGTGGGGGCAGCGGGCGATGTGAATGCCGATGGCTATGCCGACCTCGTCGTCGGTGCCTATCTCTACGACAATGGCCAGGTGGACGAGGGTGCCGCCTTTGTGTATCTGGGCTCCGCGACCGGTCTGGCCACCACACCCGTCGCGACGCTGGAGGCCAACCAGGCGGGCGCCCGCTACGGGTGGGCCGTCAACGGCGCCGGGGATGTCAACGGCGACGGTCGGGGCGATATCGCCGTGGGTGCCTATCTGTACGACAACGGTCAAACGGATGAGGGCGCGGTTTTTGTGTACCACGGATCTGTCAGCGGTGTGAACACCACGGCAGTCTGGTCGGTCGAGTCCAACCAGGCCTCCGCCTGGACCGGCTACGCGGTGGATGGCGCGGGGGACGTGAACAACGACGGCTACGACGATCTCCTGGTCGGCACCGAGCTCTGGGACAACGGCCAGGCCAACGAAGGTCGGGCGGCCACCTATCTCGGCTCCTCAACCGGCCTTGCCACCTCGGCAGGGTGGACCTTTGAGTCCAACCAGGCAGGCGCCGCCTTCGGCATCTCGGTGGCCGGTGCGGGCGACGTGAACGGGGACGGCTACGCGGACGTGGTGGTGGGCGCCTACCTCTACGACAACGGGCAGACCAACGAGGGGCGTGTGTACGTCTTCCACGGCGGCGCCACCGGGCTGGCCACCAGCGCATCCTGGACCGCTGAGACCAATGTTGCCAACACCAACCTGGGCTGGTCGGTGGCTGCTGCGGGGGACGTGAACGGGGACGGCTACGGCGACGTGGTAGCGGGGAGCTACCTGTACGACAATGGCCAGACGGATGAGGGGGGCGCCTGGCTCTGGTACGGCGCGACCACCGGCCTGGCAAGCAGCGCGGCCTGGACCGGGGAAGGGGATCAAGCCACCGCCTACTACGGCTACTCCCTGGGTGGGGCGGACGTGAACGGCGACGGCTACGCGGATGTGTTGGTGGGAGCCTACGCCTACGATGACGGCCAGACCAACGAGGGACGGGCCTTTATCTATGTGACCATCCCCCCTGACAGTGACAACGACGGCGACCCCGACAGCACCGACTGCAACGACGCCAACGCCAGTATCTACACCGGCGCTCCCGAAAGCTGTGACGGGGTGGATCAGGACTGCGACGGCGTCATCGACGACAACCCGACCAGTGGTGGCACCACCTACTACGGCGACGGGGACACGGACACCTACGGCAACGCTGCCGTCACCGTCTCGGCCTGTTCGGCGCCGGTCGGCTATGTGTCCAACTCCACGGACTGTAACGACAGCGCTGCGTCGGTCAACCCCGGCGCCACCGAAGTCTGCGATAGCGTAGACAACGACTGCGACGGCTCCATCGACGAGGCGGGAGCCACCGGCGGCACCACCTGGTACCTGGACGGTGACAACGACGGCTACGGTGGCACCACCACCAGCAATGCCTGCACCGCCCCCTCCGGCTACACCGCCACCGGCGGCGACTGCAACGACGCCAGCACCTCCTTCTCCCCCGGCGTAGCCGAGATCGACGACGGTCTGGACCAGGACTGCGACGGCTTTGTGGACGAGGATTTTGTAGCCGTGGGTGATATTGTTATCACCGAGTTGAGCAAGCAACCCCGTATGGGCGGCAGTGTGGTGAACACCGCGGGTCAGTGGATCGAGCTGTACAACGACTCGACCCGCACCATCGACCTGTCCAACTGGCACATTGCCCGGACCTCGACCGTGGGCACCGACCGCTTCACCATCAACCCCACCAACGCACTCACCGTTGCGCCGGGGGCCTATGTGGTGCTTTGCGCCAGCAGCAGCTACCAGAACTCGGCCACCTCTCCCTACGCCCTGGTCTGTGACTATGTGTGGAAGGACAGCACCCAGGCCAGCAATTGGGTTGGGACCTACCAGGACAACACCTTCAACCTGCAGCCCACCGTGGACAATATCCAGGTCTACGTAAATGGCGACACCACCAGCGGCACGCTGGTGGACAATGTGGCCTACTACAATAGCGCCGGTCCGGGCTTCTGGCCCGCCGCCGCCCGCTTCTCCATGTCCCTGGATCCCGCCCACCTCGGCAGCACCGACAACGACAGCATCACCAATTGGTGTGCCACCACCGCCACCGGCTCGGGCCAGACCGGCGTCAACTACAACAACCTGTACCGCTGGTACGACGTGACCACCGGCACCTGGCCCCAGTTCGACGAGTACGGTACCCCCGGCTTCGCCAACTACGACTGCCCGGCCATCTGATCATCCGGCCCGGCTTCCGGGCTGGTTGAGCAGACGTGCAAGCCGACGTGACTCGATCCAGAGTCACGTCGGCTTTATTTGTTCCAAGCTGAATATTTTAGAGGAGAATGTTCAGGAGGAGATGCGGAAGCGATCCCAGGCGATGCCCAGCTTGCGCATCCGGGAGCGTAGCGTGTGGGGATTCACTCCGAGCGCGGCCGCGGCGCCGAAGGGACCCTCCACCCGACCCTTCGCCGTACGGAGTGCAGCTTCAATGGTCGTACGATCGGTGGGCGCTTCGGGATGGGCCAGGGGCATCACCCCCAGCGCGGTGCGCAGCTCCAGACCATGGCCCGAGCCCAGGATGGTGGCGCGCTCGATCACGGAGGCCAGCTCGCGCACATTGCCCGGCCAGTCGTAGGTGCAGAGCAGGTCCAGATCGGCCGGGCTGGGTCGCAGCGGCCGACCGTACAGACGCAGACCAGCACGTTCGGCAAAATGGATGGCCAGTGCTGGAATATCGTTGCGTCGCTGGCGTAGGGACGGCAGGGAGATCGGGAAGACGGAGATACGGTACCACAGGTCCTCGCGGAAGCTGCGGTCCCGCACCATCGCGGGCATGTCGCGGTGGGTGGCGGCCACAATACGCACGTCCACGGTATGGCTTTCCTGGCCGCCAACACGCTGGATGCTGCCGTCCTGCAGGACACGGAGCAGGCGTACCTGCGCGGCGGCGGGAAGCTCGCCGATCTCGTCGAGGAAGAGGGTGCCGCCATCGGCGCGCTCGAACCAGCCCTTCCTCTGGTTGATGGCGCCGGTGAAGCTGCCTTTTTCGTGGCCGAACAGCTCGGAGTCCACCAGCTCGGTGGGGATAGCTCCACAGTTTACCCGTAAAAAGGGTGCGCTGGCACGTCGGGAGCGGGCATGTACGGTGCGCGCCACCACCTCCTTGCCGGAGCCGGTCTCACCGAGGATCAACACCGGCGCATCGGTGGGGGCCACCTGGCGCACCCGCTCCATCACCTGAAGGAGCCCTGCTTCAGCGCCGATGATCGCCTCGCTCACGTCCTGGCGGTCCAGCCGGGAGAGCAGGGCAGCGCGGTCCTGCTCGGCGGCTTCGCGAAGGCGGTTCAGCTCGTGCAGGCGCTGATCGTTGGCCAGCGCCGTACCCATCGCTTCGACCAATTCGGCAAGGGGGAGGCCGTCGATGCCGCCCACCAGCACGAGGATGCCCGCGAGGGGCTCGCCCAGCGGGGCAGTGGTCACCGGGCCGTCGATACCATCGGGCACCAGGAATCGCGATAGCGAGGACTGCTCCCGATAGTGCCAACTTTGCGGCCGTTTCTGGGTGGCCCAGGCGAGAAATTCATCCCGACGGGGGGAGGGGGCGGGACTGCGGGGCACCAGCGTGCCGTGCAGCGAGCCCGCCAGGGCGACCGTCTCCAGGTGGAGACGTTCGCCATCCCAACGACGAAGGAGGATTCCCCGTAGTTGGGGTGCGGCCTCCTGCAACAGCTGGTAGATCACCGGGGCGGCTTCCTCTATCGGACCGTGCTGGCTCACCGCCCGCCAGACGCCTGCAAGCAGGGCGCTCATGCCTGCGACTCCTCGGCGGGCCAGACCCGGGCAAAGGTGGGCTCCACGGCGATACGTCCTCCCACTTCCACGCCATTCAGCAGCGAGGAACGTCGGGGAAAAGCGGCAAAGATCGGTGTGCCAGGATCATCCAGCCATGCCTCTACCCGCACCCGGTCCCCGCCCAGGGTCATCATACGTCGCACCACGGCGATTCCATTGGGGTCCTTCCAGAACTTCAGGTCATAGGCACGTAAGACCACATGGACATGGCTACCTTCCGCATGTTGGGCTGCAGGGACGGAGAGCGCACCCACATGGGCAAGGCCCCCGCGCACCTGGCCGGGGAGCACATTCACATCCCCCACGAAGCGGGCCACAAATTCCGAAGCGGGCTCGTCCAGGATCTGGACGGGCGAGCCGGCCTGCTCGAGTTTTCCCTTCTGGATGATCAGCACGCGGTCGGCGATGGCGAAGGCCTCCTCCTGGTCGTGGGTAACAAAAATGGAGGTGGTGTGGACATCGTCGTGCAGCGACCGCAGCCAGCGCCGCAGCTCCTCGCGCACTTTTGCGTCCACCGCGCCGAAGGGCTCGTCCAGGAGCAACAGGCGCGGCCGGGGTGCCAGCGCCCGGGCCAGCGCCACACGCTGCCGCTGGCCACCGGAGAGCTGAGAGGGCATCCGCTCCCCTAACCCGTAGAGTCCCACCACGTCGAGCAGCTCAGAAACCCGCTTTCTTTGTTCTGTTTCGGAGATGCCGCGCACGGAGAGGCCGAAGGCGATGTTCTGACCCACCGTCATATGTCGAAAGAGTGCATAGTGTTGAAACACAAAACCAATCGGGCGGTGGCGGGGGTGGAGGTGGTCCACCCGCTCCCCCTCCAGCCAGACTTCCCCGCGGTCGGCGCTCTCCAACCCGGCGATGATCCTCAGGACCGTGCTCTTCCCTCCTCCCGACGGTCCCAGGAGCGCCACCAGCTCCCCTGCGCCCACGTCAAAGCTGACCCTGTCTACCACTTTCTGTTTACCAAATGACTTTTCGATATTCTGTACCTGGATGCTCATGTCAGCTCCGGTGACGCTGCAGAAGCAGCAGCAGTGCGATGGCCGCAGAGGCCAGGATCAGGGCCATCCCAAAGGCAGCTGGTTCCTGCCTTTCTTCGATAGCGGCGTGGATAAAGGTGGTGGCCGTCTGCGTACGCATCGCGATGGAGCCGCCGACCACCAAGACCGCGCCGAACTCGCCCAGGGCGCGTGCTGCGGTGAGGGTGGCCCCCAGCACCAGGCCCGAGCGCAGGTTGGGGAAGGTCACCCGCCAGAAGCAGGTCCAGTCGGAGGCACCCAGGGTGGCGGCGGCCTGCTCCTCACTGTCGCCTAACTCTTCGAGGAGCAAGGCGACTTCTCGCAGGGTGAAGGGCAGGGTGACAAAGAGTGTTGCCAACAAGACGGCGGGCCAGGCAAAGGCCACCGAGATACCCAGTGCTTCGGTGAGCGGACGCAGCAGGCCGGAGCGCCCAAAAAGGAGGAGGAAGGCGAGGCCCGTCATCACCGGGGACAGGGCCAGGGGCAGATCCACCAATGCATCCAGGATGCGACGACCCCAAAAGCGCTGCCGGACCAATACCAGCGCGCCGATCACCCCAAAAATGCCGTTCAGGAGCACCGAAGCCAGGGCCACCGCTACGGAGCGGGCCAGCGCATCAAGGGCCTCTTCCGTCGCAAGCTGGTGCAGCACACCGCGCAGGTCGCCGGCCACGGTCCACACCAGGGCCCCCAGCGGAACCAGGAGCAGCAGGCTGACATAGAGCAGCAAGAAGGCCAGGACCACCGCAGGAAGGCCGCTGGGGCGGCGCCGGGGCCTAGGCTGCATGGCGGCCTCCCGCACGCGCCGCGAGGCGCCCGGCCAGGGGCTGGAGCACCAGGGCGAGTGCGAGCAGCACGAGGCTGACGGCGGCGGCACCCTGGGGGTTGCCTCCCTCGATCTCTCCGAGAATATAGACGGGAGAAACCAGAGTTTGTCCTGGAATATTCCCGGAGACCACCGAGAGGCTGCCGAACTCGGCCACCGAGCGGGCAAAGGTCTGCAGTGCGCCCGCTGCCATCGCCGGAAGTATAGGGGGAAGAAGCACTTTATGGAAGGTCACCCAGGGGGAGGCACCCAGCGTTTCCGCCGCCTCCTCCTCCGCCAGATCCAGCTCCTCCAGCACCGGCTCCACCGCCCGCACCGCGAAGGGGAGGGTGACAAAGAGCAGCGCCAACACGATGCCCGGACGCGCATAGGCTACCGGAAAGCCAGCGTCAACAAGAAAAATGCCCAACGGTGTCTGCGGTCCGAACAGCGCCAACAGCAGCATGCCGGCCACCAGGGTGGGCACCGAGAGCGGCAGATCCACCAGGGCCCACAGTAGACGACGGCCGGGAAATTCCCAGCGAACCAGCGCCCATGCGATACCGGTTCCGGTGAGCGTGTTCACGACGGTTGCGATGGCAGCGGTACCCAGGGAGAGGAGGATGGCGTCCACCGCGTTCGGGGCGGAGATGGCCTGCCAGAAGGGAAGGGGACCTTGGGCAATTCCCTTTCCGATCAGCACCGCCACCGGAAGGGCGACCAGAAATGTAATCCAACTTACAAAGCTGATTCTGAGGAGGATCGGAGCGGTCATTTCGGCGCGGCCTGATCGTAGGCACCGTCCTTGTCAAAGACGCGGGTCTTCAGGGAGGGCCAGCCGCCCAGGTCCTGGATGGTGAAGAGGTCGGCAGGAAGAGCCAGATTGGGAGGGGCCACGCTGCTGTCCAGCGGCCGAAAACCGAAGTCTGCAAAGGCTTTCTGGGCAGGTTGAGTGCGGAGGTAGGCGAGGAAGGCCAGGGCCAGATCCTCGTTGCCGTGTTTTTTCGCATAGCTGTCTACCATCGCAACCGGATTTTCGATCTGGATGGTGGAGGGCGGGATCACATAGTCCATTTCCTTGCCAGCCAGACGTGCGCCCAGCACCTCGTGCTCGTAGGTAATCGAAGCATCGCCCACCCCTTTTTCGAAGGAGACGATGGATTCCCGTGCCCCCTTGTCCATCACTTTGACACGACCCAACACGCCGCCCAGAAGACGAATGGCGCCCGCATCGTCTCCGGCCGTCACCCCGGCATGGCCGCGGAGCCCCGCCCCCCAGATGGCCAGGACGTTCCACATCGCCCCCCCGCTGGTGCGTACGTTGGGGGTGAGCACTTCTACATCCGGACGGATCAGATCGGTCCAGTCCTGGATTTTCTTGGGGTTTCCGGGACGGACGGCCACCACCACGAGGCTGCGGGTGACCATGCCCCCCCAGGGAGATGCCCGCCAGTCTGAGGTGATCAAGCCAGCTTCTTCCAGCACCTTTACGTCCGGGTCCAGCGAGAGTGCCACCACGTCGGCTTCAAAGCCCTCCCGTACGGCGCGTGCCTGGGCACCGGAGCCTTGGTAAGACTCTTCAAAGGTTACTTTTTCGCCGGTCTTCTGCTGCCAGTCGGCGGCGAAGGCGGGGAGGATCACCCGGTAGGCTTCGCGTGGGGTGGTGTAGCTGGCCAGGGTCAGCTTCCGCTCTTTGGGAGCGGGCGCCTCGGTTTTTTCGGGGGTGGGGGAGTAACAGGCGAGGAGGAGGAGGAGGCTGGTCATGGCCCCGCCGCATGCAAGAACTGTGCCAGCACGGGAGATCAGGATTCCCGGCCTTGGCGCGTACCAGAGGCCGTGAAGCCGTGGGGCCTTCACGGAATTTCCGTGACGGCCTGCAAATCAGCGCAGCTCGGCGGCCACGGCTTCGAGGAGGCTCAGGGCTGCAAACACGGCGTCCCGACGGAGGCAGACTTCATCTCCTAACATAAAATTTTGATAGCCAAGGGAGAGGAGAAAAGCGGCATCGCCGATGTCTGCGGCCTCGGGTATTGGACCGCGCACGAGGGAGCCAAAAAGGCGGCTGGCCACGATGGCCTGTGGGTCTGCCTGCAGGATCCAGCGAAGGGCGCTCAAGACCCGATGAGGCTGGGGCACTTCGACAAAAAGATCCCCACGTGCAGCCATCAATTGTCCTTTCGAATTTCCCTCCCGTCGCACATAGTCCAGGCCCCGCACCGACTCGATCTTCTGGATCACCTCGGCATCGGGAAGCAGCGCCTGTACCTCCTCCACATCGGCCGCTCCCTCCACAAAAGAGAGCATTACCCGCCGCAACCCCAACTTCTTCATGGCCTCCAGGTAGCGACGGTCGCCCTCGGTGAGGGTGCCCAGAATCTTCAGGCGAGGGTGGGGGATGTTCACCGACTCCCCGGGCCCCACAAAACGCCGAGGTCCATCCTCCAAAATCAGGCGGTTGCCCTCGACCGCGACGATGCGGGCATGTTCGCGGCCGTCGGAAAACCAGGCGTCGGCCGGGCAGGGGACTTCGATGGGATGGCTGAGCGGAACGGCGGTGTAGGGCGGTACCGCACCCCCCACCACACGTAGCTGGCGTCCCTTCAGGTCTACCCACAGTTCTTTGCCCGTGGAAGAGACCCTTTGAAGGATCTCTTCTTCGCTGCCCCGGATGGGCATGACCGTGTTCAAACGAAGTCCGGCCACACGCGGATGGCTGGCCAGCTCCTCCAGAAAGGGAGCGTAGGGTGGTACCGTAACAACGACCTTCAACGGCGGGGATCCAGGAGATCCCGCACCTGAGCCAGCACTTCGTTCACTTTTGCTTCCGGTTGGCGGGCCAGTATATTGGCGCGAAGATCTTCAAAATGTCCCCAGTGCCAGGCGACAATCCCCAGGGCATAGTCGATGGCGCGGGCTTCGTCGTGGATATGGAGGAAGTGAGCCCCCACGGCCTTCCGCCACTGCCGCTCGGTTTCGTCGTTGGTACGGCCGGTAGGACGCCGCAAAAACCAGACCGAGTAGCGCTGGCAGAGCTGCTTCCACTCGCGGATGCTGTCGTAGTCATCGTGGATGGGCTCGCCCAGAAGCTTGGAGAGCTGGGTGCCGGGGATCTTCTCGT
>CAITDR010000428.1 GCA_903891165.1 uncultured Pseudomonadota bacterium | reverse complement strand
TTCCATCCTCCATAAAGCCGAAGGTGTCGGCAATATGGTAGGGGAAGTGGGTCTCCATCAGGTTCAAAAAGAGAAAGCAGGGCTGCCCGTCCTTCTCCGCTTCGGCCAGTTTCTGCCGGGCCAGGGCAAACACGTCATCGTTGGTACTTTGGAGCCAGACTTTACCAGCGTCAATGTCCTCAGATAGCTTCCCCATTACAAAGTCGGTGGTCAGGATCTGCTTGCGCAGCCGGGGTTTCCCCACCAGCACCAAGAGCTCGTGGATCTTTTGGTAGTGGGCAGGAATAAGCTGCCAGATCCGGTGCATTTCGTCGAAGCCACGGTCCAGACCAAATACTTCCGTGGTCGCGACATTGGCGGTGATGTGGATGGTGCGGTAGCCCAGGGCCTTCATCCGCTCAGCCAACGTGGGTACATCGGACTGAAGCCCACGGGTCTGGGCGTCGGCACCGTGTTCGTGTGGCATCAGCCCGGTGAACAGCGAAGCTGTCGCGGGCAAGGTCCAACATCCACCCGACCGCGCCTGCGTGAAGGTGGTACCATTGGCAGTGACGTAGGGGAGCCGCGCGTCGCCACCGGCATGCACTGAGTCATAGCGGAGCGAGTCCGCAATGAGCAGGACGATATTGCGCGGCTTCGACATCTCTCTCCCTCAGGCGCTAAGTAGCCCGAAATGCAACCCCCCGCACCCGACCAGAATGCCGACCCACCGAAGAGGGGGAGAAGAATCGTCTTTTTCCTGCTTTTGGGGCTGGTTTTGCTGCTGGGCTTTGGCCTGTTCTGGTGGGGACTGCCGCTGGCGCGTGGGCTGCTACAAGGGGCATCGCGCTATGGCGAGTTGCAGTGGCAACGGCGAGGAGCCTGGATAGATGTGACGTTGGAGCAGGCCAAACGTCGGAGCTGGCCGGAAGGAACGGCCTTTTTGGAGCCGGAGTGGAGCACGGTCCTGCCGGGTCTGGCCGTCGCGGAGCTTTGGATGCGCCGCCCCCCAAATCTTCTTGCGTTCCGCCTTATTCTGGTGCGGGCCGACCCGGCTTTCTGGCACCCTTCTGTGGCCTTTGAGCCGAATTTTTCGGGGAGCACCGTTGCGGGGCTGGCGGGCGCAGGAGCCTTTCCAGTGGCGATCAACGCCAGCTATTTTTCAGAGGAGGGACCAGTGGGTCTGCTGATTCAGCGGGGTGTCCGCTGGCGACCCGCTTCACGGCGTTGGGCTGCCCACTTTTTTGTTTCGCCGGAGGGGATTCCTCGGGTGTTGAACAAGAAAAATGCAGACTTATCAGGGGTTTGGGAGGGGGTACAGGGCTTTCCCGCCATTATGTCGGGGGGGACGACCTATCCCTACATGCGCTACGGGGGCCGGGGTTTTGACGTGGGCGTGGTGGACCGCCGCTCGGCGCTCTGCATCAACCGGCAGGGCGAGCTGCTTTTGTTGGCGACGGACACCCTGACCAACGGCTTGGCGCTCTCCGAGCTGGCCACCGTCCTGGGCGGGCTGGGCTGTATAGATGCCATGGGCCTGGATGGTGGCACTTCGACTGGTTTATTTGTCCATACGTCTACACGAATGGAGTCCATTCCCAACCTGAAGCCGGTGCCGGTGATCATCGGCCTGCGCCCGGACTGAAGCTGCGTTAAGGGTGATTGATGCTCCTCCTCCTCCCGCTGGCCTCGGCCGCCTCCTTCTCCATCTCCCTCCATTCCGTTACCCTTGCACCTACGCAACCCGATGGGACTGCCTGGGACGGCCCGGATACCACCAGCGCTGCCATGCAGGGTTTGCTTCAGAACCTGCTGAGCCCGGACATGGTGGCTGCCGCCAAACAGGCGATGAACCAGCCAGATCTTAAGGCCATGGTACTACCGGATGTGGCCGGCGTCCTGACGCTTGGCTCGGTGGACTATCCCACGCCGCTCTCCATCAAGCTGCCGGAGGTGGGCGATAGCCTGACTCCTTCCTGGTGTAGTCCCACCTGCCCGACGCTTACGGTGGGGCGCCTGCACCGCAGCCTGCGCTTGCAGTTGAGCCTGACCGATACGGATGTGATGGAGGATGATCCGATTGGAACCATTGAAATCGGCATCCGGGACATCAAACGTGCACGTCGGGCCAAGGAGCCTTTGGTGGTGGCGATTGTGGCGCCCACCAGCACCGGGAGCACGCAGGTGGTGCCGCTGAGCATCCTGAGCGTGGAGATTGAGGTAAAACGCCAATAATTTTTGGCGCCGCCCCTCTATCCATTCGTCGTATCAGCTAAGATGCTTCTTTAGGAAGAGGGAGATTCTCTCTTCCATCATCCGCATGTCCTTCTGGCCGCGGGGCATGTGCCTTTCGTCGGGGAAGAGCAGCAGCTCGTGCTCGATGCCCTCCTTCACCAGCACGTCCATCAGCCGGGCGCTGTGGCGGAAGTGGACGTTTTCGTCGATGAGACCGTGCACGATCATCAGTTTTCCGCGGATCTGCTTGGCGACGTTCAGAACCGAAGATTCCCGGTAGCCCTCGGGATTTTCGGAAGGGGTGGCCATATAGCGCTCGGTGTAGTGGGTGTCGTAGCCCTCCCACTCGGTGACGGGGGCACCGGCCACCGCCGCGCGGAAAACTTCTGGGGCTTTGGCCAAACAGAGCAGTGCCATATAGCCCCCGTAGCTCCAGCCATAGACACCCACCCGCGTCGGGTCAGCGATTCCCTTTTCCACCAGGAATTGGACGGCTTGTACCTGATCCTGCACCTCCACGGTGCCCATTTTCAGGTGTAGGGCATTCTCAAAGCGGGTCCCCCGCCGGGCCATGCCCCGGTTATCCAGCTTGAGAACGGCAAAACCCTGTTGGGCCAGGTACTGAGCGCGCATGTCTACCGTCAGCCCCCAGCTCTCGGTGACGGTCTGGGCGTGGGGCCCCCCGTAGACGGCGACCAGCAGGGGCAGCGGGCCGGTAGTGCCCTGAGGGCGAAAAAGGGCGCCATAAAGCAGGGTTCCGTCCGCTGCGGGCACGGTGATAAGCTCCGGGGCAGACAGGGCGGGGACGGTGGCGGGAGCCTGGATCGTTGTGACCTCAGTGCCGTCGATCTGGCGCAAAATGACCGAAGGCGGGCTTCGGGGGCTTTCAAAAATTTCCAGGTAGAGCTTTCCAGAACGATGGACAACGGCATCGTGCATTCCGGGGCTTTTGCTAAGCGAGCGAAGCTCGCCTCCCTCCAGGCTGACCGAATAGAGCTGACGCTGGCGGGGATCGGGATTGCCCGCACTGAAGATCACCTGCCCATCGGCGGGGGTGGCGAGGATGCGGTCTACGGCCCATTCGCCGGAGGTGAGCTGCCTTTTCAGGCTTCCATCTTCGGCAAAAAGATAGATATGCTTGAAGCCGCTGCGCTCGGAGCTCCACAGGAAGGCGCCCCCACGCAGGGGGCGAAGGTCGTCATGCAGGTTGACCCAGCTATCGGCGCGCTCTTCGAGAAGCAGCGTCTTCTCTCCATTTCCCGCATTCACCCGCCAGAGCTGCAGCAATCGCTGGTCGCGGGATTGGGTCTGCACCAAAAGCCGGCCCTCCCGGTCCCAGCCCGCCCGGGCGATGTATTCAGGATTTCCCAGGTCCAACCAACGAGTTTCCCCTCCCTCCAGACTCACCACTCCGAGTCGCACCCGCGCGTTGGCCGCCCCCGTGAAGGGGTAGCGGTGGCTCTCAAAGGCACCGGGGGCCTTGGCGAGAAGCGGAATCTGGAGCTTGGGAACATGGCGCTCGTCCACCTGGATGTAGGCGACGGCGTGGGCATCCGGGGAGATCCAAAATCCCTCCATCCGGTGCATCTCTTCCTGAGCAACATACTCGGCCAGCCCGTTGCTGATCCCTTCCGTGGCGTCGGAGGTCAGGCGCCGCTCGCTGCCATCCTCTACCGTCGCAACGTAAAGATCTCCGGCCCGCACAAAAACCATTTTTCGACCATCGGTCGAAAGCCTCGCCTCGGTGGCGTTTTTGATGGAAGGAAGGGTCTTTCCATCGCGGTGGACGTACAGGCTGCCCACGCCGGAAAGCAGCATGACCGGCGCCTCTGCTGCCCAGGTGTAGTGGGTGATCCCCGTCTCCCGAAGGCGTTCGCGTTCCCGACGTAGTTGCTCCTCGGGAGACAGAGGGCCGTCGTTCTGGCCCATGCCCACATCCGCCAGACTCACCAGCAGGCGGGTCTGTTTGCTCTCCAGATCGTAGCAGAAAAGCTCTCGTCCCAGGCCGCCCGTTGCACTTTTCAGGTAGCAGAGCAGCTTGCCGTCGGGAGAAAAACTGAGGCGCCCCGGCACGGCGGTGCCAGGGCGGGGATAGCGGGCCACATCATCTAAGGTCAGCATCCCCGCTCTTTATCCCGCAGCGGGCGCGTAGACCTCCACTTTCAGGCCCAGCTTGCGGGCGCGCTCCGCCAGATCTTCCAGCCACGGGCGCTCCACCGGTTGGACGCGTACATCGGCCGGGCTGCGCGCTACGGTGTAGGCCTGTACCTCCTGGATCTGGCCGCCATCCTCCAGGATTTCCGAGAGACGGGCCAGCCACGCATCCTGCTCAGCGGCCGCGGCGGGCTCCCCCTCCCACTTCAAAAACATACTTTGAATGACGATTGGACGCTGTTTTGCCAGTGCACGCAGGTTCTGCAGCACCCGGTTGAAGGGAAAGCGGGTACCATCCACAAGCTGAAAATAGGCTTCGGTTCCTGCATCCAGCTTACACCAGGGCTCATCGATGTAGGCGAGCCCGGCCTGGACGCGATCGCGCTGCAGCAGGGTGGCGTTGGTGAGGAGGCGAATGGGCACCTTCAGCGCGTGCTGATCGCGAAGCATCTGTACCCTGCGGGCTGCTTCGAAAAATTCCGGGGGAGAGGTGGGCTCTCCGTCGCCGGCAAAAGCGATATCGGCCACCCGCCGCAGGGCCGGATCGACGGTATCAAAGGGAGGGATGGCCCAGAGCCCCCCGTGGGTGAGCGCCAGCAGGTGGTCAAGCTCCTGCTCTAAAAGATCCAGGTCGATGGTTGCCGATCCGCCAGGCACCCGCCGGTCCACCTGGCAGTAGGGGCAGTCGAAGTTGCAGACTTTGTCAGGATTGAGGTTGATCCCGATAGAAAGCCCACGCGCCCGCCGGGACACCACCGCGTAGACATAGCGGTTGTCACCCAGGTCGCGGCGGTGATCGGTAAAGTCGAGGCGTCGCTTCATCCCCCGCATGTAGTGACCCGGAGCGCCGGGCGCCACTGCGGCCTCCGGGACCATGCTCAGCCGCGGCGCAGGAGTGCGGGAAGCTGGGGGAGGGAGGCGTAGATCCGGCGCATCACCGAGATCGGCCGGGCGGGGGTGCCCAAGTAGGTCTCTCCCGCAGGAACTTCGCCATGAACGCCGGATTGTGCGCCAATCCGGGCGCCCGCGCCGATGACACTGTGGTCAGCGAGGCCCACCTGTCCGCCGATCATCACCCCGTCGCCAACCTGGCAGGAGCCCGCAAGGCCCGTTTGCGCCGCAATCAACACAAATCTACCAATACTGCAATTATGTGCAACATGCACCTGATTGTCCAGCTTGCAGCCCTGCCCGATGCGGGTGTCCCCCAAAAAGCCCCGGTCGATGGTGCAGCCCGCTCCCAGCTCCACCTCGTCGCCCAGCCACACACCACCGACCTGCGGTACACGCAAAGGGCCGGTTGGACCGGGATGATAACGGAATCCATCGGCGCCGATCACCGAATTGGCATGGATCCTGCATGCCCGGCCCAGACGTACCCCGTGCATCAGCACCACATTCGGAAATAAGATAGTATCGTCGCCGATGGTGCAGCCGGGACCTACCACCACACCGGGCGAGAGCTGTACTCCGCGCCCGATCACCGCCCCCTCGGCCACCCAGGCCCCCTCCACCGGCCGATAGCTTGCCGGGGGCTCGGGGAACCAGGCCGATAGCAGCGGCAGCAGCCGCAGCAGCGGATCAGGGCAGAGCAGCAGGCTGCAGCCCTCTACCGGCGTGGTAGATAGGAGCAGGCCAGGCCTTGTCAGCAGCTTTTTGGGAGATTGGAGGTAGGCCAGGCTCTGGGGCCCGGCCTCCTCCACGGGGGCGACATTCTCCAGGAGTACGTCGTCACCTACAAGTGTCAGGCAAAGCTGATCCGCTACTGTGGACGCGCGAATCTTCTGGGGAAGAACCAGCATCAGGGGGCCAACGGGGCGACATTGTGGGTGAATGCGTGGACCTGCTCACGATAGGCGGCGACACCTGTTGGCCAGATCAGAGCTTCTGACCCTGCCAAAAGCAGATTGCCGTCCACAGTGGCGATAGCACCTTTGACGACCCGGTCGCGACGATCCTTGTCCACAGTGACTGCCGAGCGCAGCCACTTTTCGGCCTCGCCCCAGCGCCTCTGGCTGGCGAGGGCCACCACAACAGGAGGATCAAAGCCGTTCATCGACCTACAGCCTACCTCCACCAGCCGGGGCAGTCGGCTATCCAGCCGGGCCATGGTCCACTTCTTCACCGCCAGCTCGGTGATAGTTTTGCAGGCAAAGAGCCTCGGGGGCTGGTAGTCAAAGGAGCGATCATAGAGGTCTAAGGCCTCATCTTCCTCCCCCTGCTGCTGCAGCTGGCTGCCCAACAATTGAAAAGAATAGGAGTCGGGTGCCCGCTCGGCCGCCGCACGCATCAGGCTTTCGGCGGTCGCCCAGTCGGGAAGGCGGAAGTGCAGGAGTACGAGCGCATAGGTGGCCCACAGGCCCAACAGCGCCCAGGTCCGCCCTCCCAGTCGCTCGGGTAGGGCCCCCGCAAATAGGGCAGCAAAGGCGAACATCGGCTGGTAGAGGTAGCGCTCGCCCAGGATAGAGAAGGAGACCACCGCTCCCACAGCCGGAGCATAGCCCACCGCTCCAAGCCCCAGCAACGCCAGACCCCTTTTCCCATTCCTCCACAGAATGACAATTATAAAGGCTACCGCGAGCACGGCAGAGATCAGGACGGAGGGACCGGGCAGGGGCCGATACAACGACGCGGTGGTGGTCAGCGGCCAGGGCAGCACCAGCCAGCCCAACACCGTGCCCGCCCAGCGCGGCAACCACTCAAAAAATGGCCCCAAATCCCGATATTCGGAGGGAACGGGCCCCAGCTCGGCCATACTCCGCAACAGGAAGGTCAACACCAGGCCTGGAGCCACCACCAAGAGCTCTTTCCCATAGGATCGTTCGCCGGGAAAAGCGAGTCTCCAACAAAGGAGTACCGCGGGGAAGGTATAGCTGCTCTCTTTGCACAGGCAGGCCGCCGCCAGCGGAAGTGCTGCCCAATTGGATCGGCGTTCCAGGAGGATCAAGGTGCCGATCACCCCGGCGGTGCCCATCAGATCGTTGCGCGCTGCAATCCACACCACCGCCTCGGACTGGATGGGGTGCAGGCCGAAGACCAGCGCCCCGGCCGCCGCCCGCTCCATCCCCAGCCTTCCCTGCAGCAGCACGTAGACCAGCGTAACGACGACCATATGCCACAAAAGGCTGTGTAGATGCGCAAGACCGGGGATCAGACCGAGCTTGTAGTCGAGCAGGAAGGAAAGGGTGGTCAAGGGGCGATAGTAGGGACTCAGACCCTCGTGCCCGCGCACACAGCACCAGAGGTCCTTGAGAAAAATCTTCTCAAAGCTGGGATTTGAAAGAGCCTCGTTGGCAACCAAGATGCCGTTGTCGTCCCAGGCGAAGCCAGCCTGCACAACCGCAAGGTAGGCCGCCCCGACCACCGCCAGCACCGCAAGCAGGGCAGGGTGTACTTTCAACGCGGAATTCTCAGGCATCCCACCCGCGGGAAAGGCTGGGGCGCCGGGTACCGCTCCCGCCAGCTTCCGCCTTCGGGATGTGGTGCGTCGGGCCAGACTTCTGCGAGTAGATCGAGGAAGAAGGGACGCTCCTGAAGACGAGGGTGCGGCAGCTCCAGCGTGGCATCCGCCAGTGACCGCGTTCCGTACAGGAGCAGGTCGATGTCGATGATACGATCCGCATAGCGTCGGGTGGGCTGGCGGCCCAGTTTTTGTTCCAGCGCTTTGCACGCGGCCAGTAGCTGATGGGGGGACAGCTCGGTCTCCCCGATCACGACGGCATTCAGGAAAAAGCTTCGGGCAACGCCACCTACCGGCGGAGTCCAACTCACCCGACTTGCGCGCGTAAGCCGCAGCCCGGGGAGCACAGAGAGCACCGCCATCGCCCGCTGCAGGTGCACCGCGCGATCACCCAGCGAGGAGCCCAAGGAGAGCGCGACCGGCGTCATCGCCGCCGGGGCTAACCGGTTTGGACCTGCTTCGCCACGACTTGTAGCCGAGGCAGCTGCAGACCGGATCGGCCGTGCAGACCGGTCTTGGGGGCGTTATGGTAGATAGATGCTGCGAAAAAAAATCAAGAGCTTGCTGTGCCGTATCCCTCTCCTCCGTCGGTTTGTTCCGGGAGGGACCTGCGACAAAAACAGCGGCAAAACGGAGGCAACGTCCTCTGCCCCCCCTTCTTCTCCGGTCGCCCCCCCGGCACGACCGACTGCCGCACCTGCTGTGGATGCCCCCACCGCCGCCGCACCGGTCGCCGCAGCGCCCGCCGGGGAATCCGTCGTCTCCAGGAAAACGACTTCGCTTCCAGAAAGCCCAGCCGCAGAGGTCCAGCCCGCTGCCAAAACCTCTCCCGCTCATCCTGTAGCTGAGACTACAAAATCTTCTTCCGCTCCCGAGGCCCCCGCCGCCAAGGGCACGGTGGACGAGGCCAAGGTAAAAAAACATCGGGAGAAGACAAAAAAAGCGGTCCTCAAGCAGCTGATCAAGCTGGGTGGCACCGCTACTCTCGCCGATCTGCACGACTTTTCCGAGAAGAAATACTTCGTAGCCCATCGCGCCTTCTCCAGCTTGATGGAGGAATATGTGGAGGAGAACCTGCTGCTGTGGGATGCCACGACCGGCATCGCCACGATCACCGACGCCGGGCGTAGCTTTGTGAAGGGCTGAATGTTCTGGATCTCCCTCACCTTTGCTGCCGATCGGCCCGATGTAGGGCCCTTCGACCGCTTTCGTGTGGACATTCCGAACTATCCCGGTGCAGAAGCTAGCTCGGAGCTGGGGAGTGTGCTCTTGGCACCACCCGACGACGACGTTCCTTTTTTTGTGGAGGAGGCCCCGGTTCCGGACGGCTTCGTCGCGGAGGAGGCCATCGAGGCCATCCGTATCCAGCCCTGGTTTGATGCGGGCGTCACGGGGAAGGGAGTTCGACTCGCTATTTTTGATGTCCAATGGTTTGGAGCCATGTTGGTGGACGAGGAGCTGGGGGAGGTCAATACCTGGGACTGCCAGGCCCATCGCTCCTGCGCCATCCCCATGGATACCCTACGTCCGCGCTACACTTTTGAGGAGGGCAGCCACGGGGTCGCCTGTGCCGAGGTGGTGCGCGACATCGCTCCGGGGGTGGAGCTGAACCTGGTGCGTGTCAACGGCCAGACTACGCTCGAAAATGCCGCTCAGTGGGCGGCAGATGAAGGCATTGACGTCGTGAGTATGTCCATGTCCTTCTTCAACAATTCCTACTACGACGGAGGTGGCGCCATCAATGCCGCGATCGACCGTATGCGCCGGGGTGGGGTGCTTCTGGTCAACTCTGCAGGGAACTACGCCGAAGAACACTGGGATGCGGACTTCTGGGATCCCGATGCCGATGGGGACCACAACTTCCCTTGGGGTACCTCGTCGCTGCCCGTGTACTATGGTGCTGGCGACGCGACCCTCTATTTGAGCTGGGATCAGTTCCATTCCTGCGGCGACACGGACCTGGACGCCATCCTTTATGATAGCGACGGCCACATCCTGGGGAGGGGCGACGATGTCCAGGATCCTGAGGGCAAGTCCTGCACGCCCGCCGAGCGGATCTCAGCAACCATCCCCGAAAAAGGATGGTACTACCTGAAGGTACTTCGGAAGAGCGGCGACCCGCATGTACGTTTTGCCGTCTTTGCCCGCGAGGGGGCGGTGTGGAAGCCCACCCCCGGCAGTGTGGCCGATCCAGCCTCGTCGGTCAGCGCCTGGACCGTGGGCGCGGTGCGTGCCGATGGCTACCTGAACAATACGGCAGAAAGCTTCTCTTCTCATGGACCCACCCATGGTGGTGTGGACAAACCGAACATCTCCGGTCCCGATGGATTGACCAGCTACACCTACGGGACGGTGGGTTTTTATGGCACTTCGGCCTCCACCCCAGCGGTAGCGGCGACTGTAGCCCTGGTAATGGAGGCGCACCCCGGCTGGACTGCCTTTGATGCTGCCGATTGGATGGAAGCAAACGCCCTGACGGATCGGTCAGTCTGGGAGCCCCCGGACGGCGAGCTGGGCGCCGGAAAATTGCGCCTTCCGCTGCCCGATGCCGAAGGGGGTGGCTGCCAACGTGGTGGCGGCGCCGCACTCCTGCTTCTGGGCCTTGTCCTCCCCCGTCGTCGCCCCACCGCGCTACATTAGCGGGGCCCAGGAGTACCATGCAAAGCCACTCCCCCGTGGACCGGGTAGCCGCCCGCGCCGCCGCCCTTACCGAGCCCGCCATCCAGTGGCTCTCTGACTATCTGACCTTCCCCGCCATCTCCTGCGATCCCGCCCACGCGTCGGACGTGCGGGATCTGGCGGAGCGGGTGCGCAAGGACCTGGAGGAGCTGGGGTTGCAGAACGCCCGCCTGCTCCTCCTCGATGGTGCCCTTCCGGCCGTGGCCGCCGAGTGGCTGGGGGCCGGGCCGGACAAGCCCACCCTCCTGATCTACGGCCACATGGATCTTCAGCCGGTCAAAGGGGAGGTCTGGCGTACTCCGCCCCACACCGCCACCCGCATCGGCGAGCGCCTGTACGCGCGCGGTGCAGCCGACGATATGGGTGGTTGGGTCTCTCATATAGCGGCCCTGCGTGCCTGGAAAGACGAGACGGGCAGCTTCCCCACCAACATCAAGCTCTTGATCGAGGGGGAGGAGGAGATCGGCAGCCCGAATCTGGAACGCTATATGGACGCCTACCCCGAGGCTTTTTCCTCAGATGTAATGATCCTTACAGACTGTGAAAACCCCTCGGCGGAGATTCCCGGCCTCACCATTTCTCTGCGCGGGCTTCTGGAGTGCACCGTCAAAGTACGTGCCTTGGAAGCGGATATCCACTCCGGTCTTTGGGGAGGGATGGTGCCGGATGTGTCGCTGGCGCTGATGACCCTGGTCGGCCGCTTGGTGGACGAGGATGGCCGGGTGCGCAACCCGCGCGCCGTGGTGCCCGAGGAGTGGCGGGAGGCCGCCTGGGATGTGCCTCTGGACACGGAGACCATCCGCAGTGGTGCCCACCTTCTCCCAGGGATTAACCCCCTTCCTCCTCGGGGATCAGCCCCGGCTGAGCACCTGTGGCGCCAGCCTGCAGTCACCGTAGTGGCCACCACCCTGCCCACCCGCGACCGCAAGAAGAACGCGCTTCGGGCGGAGGCCGAGGCGATCCTGTCGGTGCGCGTGGGCCCGGGCCAGGATGATGGAGAGATCAAGGCGATTTTTAACGAATGCCTCCTGAATAACCCGCCGGGTGGGGTCCAGGTGACGGTGAGCTGGACCGATCAGGCTTCGGGTGCCTGGCTGTACACTCCGCGTGGACCCGCCTTTGAAGCGGCTGATCGTGCCTATGCCCGTGCTTGGGGCCGACCGCCCCTGCGTATCGGGGTGGGCGGAAGTATCCCCTTTGTGGCGCTTTTCGGGCGGCGTTTTGGCGATCTTCCGCTCATTTTGAATGGGGTGATCGACCCGGAAACCACGGCGCACGGTCCCAACGAAAGCCTGCACCTGGGCATTTTTGCCAAGACCATCCAGGCCAATGTCTACCTGTATGACGAGCTTAGCCGGGAGCTGTCCCTTGCACGCTGAAACCGACTTTGATCCGGATGCACTGGGGGCAGCGGGCAGCATTTTTGGGCTGCCCTTTGGTCCGGAAGATGCGACGCTCCAGATTATGCCCGTGCCCTGGCAGGCCACGACCAGTTTTCGCCGGGGCACCCACGCTGGGCCCCGTGCGGTCCTGGAGGCTTCTGTCCAGGTGGACCTCTTCGATGTGGAGTACAGCGACTTCTGGCGGGCAGGAATCTGCCTTATTCCTGAAGATCCCGAAATTGTAGCCTGGGATACAGAGGCGGAGCCACTGGCCCTGGGGGTGATGGCGGCATTCACCGAACCGGATGGCAGTCCCGACGACGATGCCCTGGCACGGGTGAACGAGCTGGGGCGACTCCTCAACGAAAAGGTCTACGAGCAGACCCGGCAGCTCTTGGCCGATGGTCGGATCCCAGCCGTGTTGGGTGGAGATCATTCCGTGCCCTTTGGCGCCATCCAGGCGGTGGCCGAGCGCCACCCCGGGATGGGCATTCTGCACATCGACGCCCATGCCGACCTCCGCGATGCCTACGAGGGATTTCAATGGTCCCACGCCTCGATCTTCCACAATGTGCTGCACCACATTCCCGGGGTGGCCCGGATCGTGCAGGTGGGCATTCGCGATGTGGGACAGGCTGAAGTAGAGCTGCAACTCGGCTCTCATGGGCGCGTGGTGCCCTTTTTTGATGCAGAGATCGGCGAGTCGCTGGCGGAGGGAAGCTCGTGGCTTTCCATCGTACGGCGGATTGTGGCAGCACTGCCGGAAGAGGTTTGGATCTCCCTGGATATTGATGGTCTGGATCCAGCGCTCTGTCCGGGGACGGGTACCCCGGTGCCCGGTGGGCTCTCCTTCCGGGACCTCTGCGTGCTCCTGAAGGAAGTGTCGCGCAATCGGCGGATTCTGGGCTTTGATCTCAACGAAGTAGGACCCGGCGACTGGGACGGCATTGTGGGAGCGCGGGTGCTCTACAAGCTCTGCGGTGCCACCCTTCGCGCCCAGAAGTAGCCGTGCGCCGCCACCTCCACTGGCTGATTCCGCTATTTGCGGCCTGGACCTGGTGGTGTTCACTCCAGGCCACCGCATGGGATCGCATCCGCACGCTCACCTGTGTGGAGAACTATGCCCTGGCGGTCTACGAGCAGCTCTTCTGGAACTACTCCCATGGGAATGGCTGGAAGCAGACCGTCCACTATGGCTATGTGGACCACTGGATGTGGTCCGGGCACCGCTCGATGTGGAGCTGGGTGAGTGCCTGGATCTATGGGCTTGATCCTGAACCGCTGACCCTGCCCCGGATCCAGATCGCCTTTGTGGCGCTGGGGGCGCTCCCGGCGTGGGGGTTGGCACGCCATGTTTTTGGGGGGTCGGAGGAGCGACCGCTGCGCGGCCTCGCTGCGGGAATGATCGGTCTTGCTCTTTACTTGGGATTTCCTCCACTTTTTGCGGTGGTGCTGAATGACTACCAGGATCTGATCCTGGGGGTACCCTTCGCAATTGCCGCTATATGGTGCAGTCGTATCGGAAATTTCTATGGATTTCTGGTAGCGGCGCTGGGCTGCTGTATGGCGCGGGAGGAGTGGGCACTGTTGATGCCGGTGATCGGGGTGGCCTTCCCCGGCAGTCTGCGCCAGCGTGCCCGGCAGATCGGCTGGGGAATCCTGGCCAGCAGCCTGTGGTTTCTGCCGGTCTACATCCTGGGCCATGACTTCACAGGGCACGACAACCCCATGACCTCGCATGTGGGCGGGCTGATGCAGTGGCCACCGCCCTTCACCCGCACCGCCAAAGATTTTTACACCTTCTACCTGTATTTTCTGCTCCCAGTGCAGTTTATGGCGGTACTCTCGCCGCTGACCCTGATTCCCATCGGGGGAACACTGTTTTTTCACCTTACGGCGCCGCCTTTTGGCGGCGTAGATACCCAGTGGAAGGGCCACATCCACCACATGGCGCCCATGTGCGCCTTTATGTCCGCGGCCTCCATCGAGGGCATCGCTTGGCTCTTCCGCAAGATTCCCGGCTCTGCACGGGCCAAAGACGCGCTGATCGTCGTGTTGGCACTGCTCTTGATCGGCGTCTCTGCGGGCGCCGTACGTCCTTGGCTGACGATGTTCGGCATCCAGCCGCAGCTACTGCCCACCCTGGCGGAGACGCCCGTGGCACCTGAGTGGGCGCTCATCGAAGATCTGCCTCCACTCGCCATCATTGCCACCGATGTGCGCAATTCGCTCCTGGTGTCCAGCCGACCGGAGTCCTACACCTACGACGAGAGCCTGGAGGACAAACGCCCCGGCAAAGGTTTCTCCATCGTAGACTATGCCTTGATCAAAGTGGTGGATCGGGGCTGGCAGGAGAAGGCCCGCGCCCTGGGCGCCGCGCGCATGGCAGAGACCGAAAAATATGTGCTCTACCGCTTTCCGATGGCCGACCGCTGGACGGCCTCAGCCCCGACGACGCCGTAAGATCAGCGGCGCGGCGAGTCCCAGGGCAAGCACGCCTGCCCCTCCCTCACATCCACAGGCTTTGGGCTCCTCTTTTTTGCCAGAGTCCTCGCCCTTGCCGCTGCTATCCTCTCCCCCGCTGTCGAGGACCTCGCTGTCCTGCTGCCCCACCAGCGAGCCATAGCGCACCGTGCCCTGATCGGTCAGGGTGGTAAAAATCGCGGTAAAAGGCCCCGAAGATGGAGGATCGTCGGTCCAGTTGTTGCCCTGGATGTAGGCCATCACCACCTCTCCCTCCACCCCCAGCTCCGGCCCTCCTCCCCCAAAAGACACAAAGAAGCTGCCATAGAGCCCCTCGATCTCCAGGCTCTCCTCTTCGGGCATGTCCCGGTGGCTGTTGGCCAGGGTGGGCTCGGTATACAGCGAAGACTCCCGCAACATTTTTGCCCCGTAGGAGGCGGTGAATTGCCGAACGATTTCCGGGAATTCCATGCCCGTACTGCGGGAGAGTCGCTCGTCCCAGTCCTCGTCGGCATGATCGCGGGCCTCCATCCACGCGCTCAGGATGGGCTCCATGCCAACGTTCTCGTCGATCCAGGCATCCAGCAAAAACATCCCGTACTGGTGGAAGTTTTTCATGCTGTGGTAGTCGAACTCGGGACTCCGCGCGTACCAGTAGGAGGACTCCGCGTACGTATCGGCATCAGGCAAGCCTTTTTCGGCCATCCATTCTGCGGTTGCCTCCCAAAACCAGCCCCGTGTGCCCGTGCCATCCCAGCCATCCAGACCATACTGGATCATGTGGCCGAACTCGTGTACGGCCACCGAGAGGGCAAATTCCGGCGTCTCCGGCTCAAAAACCGGGTTCAGGTAGCTGACCGGGTAGCCCTCCGGGTAGTCATCGTTATAGTACAGCGTGGTCAACCCTGAGCCTGAAAGCTCATCATCCAGGATCACCCACAAAAAACAGGAATCCGAGGACGCAGGCGCGGGCCAGCCCTCCGTCTCCACCAGCTCCTGCCAACCCATCTCCAGAGCATCGGCAATTGCTTGCGCACGCTCCTCGGGAATCTGTGCATTGGTCCATTGGACTGTGAAGTGATCCGTCTCGATATGGTAGGGGAAAGAGGTGCCGCAGACTGCCTTGGGCCCCCGCCGACGGCGCACGTCCACCTGCGGTGGCGGACTCCACGCAAAGGGATGGGGTGCGGGGGCTTCGCCCAGATAGCTGGCAAACAGGGCTGGCAGGAGGCAGTACATGAGAGCAATTTAGCGTGGGGGGCGGGCAATGGATGCGGTCCTGGAGACTTTTGCGCGGGTGCCACTTCTGAGTGGCCCCACGCCCCTGGTGCAGCAGAGCGAAGAGCTGTGGTTGAAGCGGGAGGATCTCAACGCGCCGCTGATCGGAGGTCAGGCGGTGCGCGCCCTGGAGTGGGTGCTGGGAATTTCCCGCGAACAGGGTGGTGATCTCCTGTGCCTGGGCCGGCTAGGCACCTCGGAGCTGGCAGCTACGGCCGTCCACGCCCGGGCCGTGGGGGTGCGCCTGAACGTGCTGCCTCTGCCCGGCCCCGACAGCCCCCTGGCGCGGGACTACACGCGGATCGTCCACGCGCATGCCGAAAAAATCTGGCAGGGAAGCCCATGGATGGCGGGTTTGAAGGCCTGGGCTTCGGTGCGTTTTATGGGCGGGGTGCCGCCGACCACGGTCTTGCCCGGCGGCGGGCTCTACGGCGCCCTGGGTGCGGTGCAGCAGGGGCTGGAGCTGGCCGGACAACTGGATGCGGGGGCCATGCCCATGCCCGATCAGGTGCTGGTGCCCAGCTCCACCGGGTTGACGGCAGCAGGACTCTGCGTAGGATTGCGCCTTGGCGGAGCGGAAGTTCCAATTGTAGCCCTGGATACAAAAGGACACCTGCAGCCCTGGATGCTCCAGGCGCTCAGCCGCCGAATTCTCTTGTTGTTGCGACGGCGTGGAGCGCCTTCGGTGCCGCTGCGCGGGCTGGAGCTGCGTCGGGTAGGGACCTTTCCCCTACCGTTGGCGCTGGCCGCCCTCACCGAGGAGGGTCCAACACGCCTTGCCCTTGCCGAAGCAGCACAGACCGGAGGGCTGCGCCTCTTTATCTTCGGACCCAACGGCCAGCCTCTTGCACCGCTGCTCAGCGGCGCCCTCCGCGAGCTGCCACCGTCGTTGGCGTCGCTGTTGCTCCCCGAACCCCGATGAGCCCTGCAACCCCCTCCCCAGGCACCACGGAAGAGGCTACATAGCCGCCATGCGCTGGTTGTTTGCCGCCATCCCCTGCATTCTCGGGGCCTGGAGCCTGGTGCCCCGCATCGATCATAGCCGCCACGAGCGGAACATCGATGCGGCCCTGCTTTTTCCACCGAACGGAGAGCAGATCCGGTTGGGGGCCACGGGCCTGGAGGAGCCGCTGGCGGACCTGCTCTGGGTACGCACAGTGCTGATGTTTGGAGAGCGCTACGATACGACCTCGGGTGCACAGTGGACGGTGTGGCTTCAGCGGATGATCCTCGCAGTGACAACGCTGGATCCTCATTGGCGAACGCCCTATTTTTACGGTGGGGTGATGCTGCGGGTGGCCGAAGACATCGACTCCTCCGACCGGGTGTTTGAAGAGGGTGTGAAAAACCTGCCCGATGACTACTTCTTTCCCTTTTCCCTGGGGATGAACGCCTACTTGTACCGCAAAGATCGTGGGGCGGCGGCCGAGTGGTTGAAGAAGGCTGCCCGCGTGCCCGGCGCCCCCTCCTGGTATGCGGCGGCCGCAGCCGCCATGAAGGTGGAGGCAGGCGGGCGAAAAGCCGCGCAGATCTACCTCCATTCGGTATTGGAGAGCACCACCGATCCGGGAATTCGCGCCGACACCGAGTGGCAGCTTGCACGTCTGGCCCACGACGAGCTGGTGGAGGGCTGGACCGAAGCCTGCAAGCGCTACCGGGCGGAGCACGACGCTCCGCTGACATCGGCCAACGACCTGGAAAAACTTGGTTTTGTCCTTCCCGAAAACCCCCGACAAGACCGCTGGGTGGTGGGTAGGGATGGGGTGGTACGTTCAGAAGGAGCCGAAAAGGAGCACTGGGCCCAGGCACTGCGGGCGGAAATACAGTTGATCGGCCGATGAAGCGGCACTTGCTGTTGCTGGGGCTGCTGGTCTTGTGGCTTCCGGCGCTCCGGGCAGGCTACTTCTGGGATGACCGCAGCTTGATCCTGCAGAATGATACGCTGGGACAATGGGATGCCATCTTCGGCCAGGATCTGGTCCACCGCGAAGGAACAGCGGGCACCCCCTTCTACCGACCCCTCATGCTGGTAAGTCTGTCACTGGACCAACTTCTGGCGCCGGGAAATCCACTTTTTGCCCACTTGCACAGCCTGGGCTGGCACCTTTTGGCCACCGCCCTGCTGGGCAGCCTGGTCAGCCGCCGACTCGGGGAGGAAGCGGCGCTGGGTGCCATGCTGATCTTTGGCCTACATCCTATCCAAAGTGAGGCGGTGGCTTGGCTGTCGGCGCGCAACGACCCCATGGCGGCGGCGGGGGTCATTGGAGCCATCCTGTGCTTTGATCGCGGATCCTGGCTGGCGGGGGGGCTGGTGGCACTGCTGGCGGGGTTGTCCAAAGAGCAGGCGCTGCTGCTGCCCGCCGCTCTGCCGCTGTGGAGGCTCTCTTTTGGGGAGCGACCCCGGTGGGGGGAGGGGATGGTGGCGCTGGGGGCCTTGGGGCTGGTGCTGGGCTTACGTTCGATGGCAGATGTGCTCGCGGTGCAACCATCGCCTGCACACCTCCAGCTTTTTTCCGAGCGGTGGATCCTGATGCCCAGCACGATGCTGGGCTGGTTGGTGCTGCCCTGGCCGCTGACCTCCTCCGCCTCTCTCTACCAGCCCTTTCCAGGGATCTTCCCGCTGCTTCTTGCTCTTCTCAGCATCATCGGACTATGTTGTCTGTTGATCTGGAAGCGGCCCAACCTCGGGTTGGTGGGGCTGGCACTGCTGTTTTTTGCACCGGCGGCCGTGGCCGTCGCCGCCAC
>CAITDR010000427.1 GCA_903891165.1 uncultured Pseudomonadota bacterium | reverse complement strand
TGGGTCGTTTCAGAACCCCTCCCTGGACCCACCCTTTTTCGGAGGGATCTGAGTGGTGTAGGGCGCTGGTTTAGAGGCGTTTGTTTGTGATTTTGTCAGAACTGGTGGTCGGAGGGGAAGGGGGCTCGGGCTAAGAATGTTGAGGGGGATGGGGGTGGTGGGGCTTTGAGCGGGGGAGTGGGGGTGGCGGCGGGGATTTCAGATCGCGTCGTCGGGATCGGCGGGGTGGTCGGGGACGCGGCTGAGGGCCGCTTCAAACTGGTAGCGATCGCTACGTTGCGCGCGTTTGGTCGGGCATTCTTCGGTGTTCCCGGGGGCGAGCTTCTCTTCGGTGGCAGCCGCGATGAATTGTTTGACGGAGGTTTCCTCTCGTCGGGCGGCTTCCCGGATGCCTTCGTGCAGCGAGGTGGGCAGTCGGATGCTGATGATCCTCATACGATTTCTCCGATTCCCTGACAGTATTCTCGATGAACAAGGACGCGATGGAGGAGGATAGCCACGTCGGTCTTTTAGATGTTCTTGGCCTGGAGCACAAGTCAAGGGATATAGGCATCCGTTGAGTTTTCTGAGAAAAGGCTACGGGGTGTCAAATCCGCCGAGCTGCCGGAGGGCTGCAACCGTCTCAGGCAAACCCTGGGCAGCCAGACGCGCCAGAACCTGGTCCATCGTTGCGGGAGGGTTCCGGAGTTGGCTGACCTGTTTTTGTAGGACATGCAGCACCGTCCTCCCCGATTTCTCCACGCAGGCCAACAGGAACTGATCGGGGTGCATGGCTACCACCCCATATGGCCGTAGCGCACGTTCCGGAAAATCCTTCGTGTTGAAGGTGACAATCATGGGAATTTCCCGGTGTATTGCCGCTGCCAGGACGTGGCGATCATCCCGATCTGGAAGCTCCAGGCCGTCAATCAATCTTTCGTGGCCATCAATAATGAGATGTGCGAATTCCCGTTCTATGGCCTCGCGGCTTCTGAGGAGCATCTTTGGATTCAGATCTGGTCGATTACGCAGGATAGACCTGAAACACTCATCGAGAATGGCGCTGGACATATGGCCAGAAAACACCTCCTCCTCCACCAGCCGCAACAGAAAGTCCCGAATCGCCGCGGGGTAGAGGACATAGGCATCCAGGACAACCGTTGGCAAACTTAGTAGCCCAGGTCATATTTCTCGGCTTCCTCCGCCAGAATTCGAAATGCTTCCTCTCGCCTCAGAGACCGCTCCGCCTTGTGAGCCAAGACCTCGGCACGTAGCACACGGTGATCCGGCCCGAGGGGGCGGAAGGGCAGCCGCCCAGTCGTCAACAGTGCCAGATATTGTGCAGGTGCAAGATTCAACAATTCCGCAGCTTCCTGAGGCATCAATTCTCGGTCATCCACAATCAGGCGAACCCGATGCCCCTCTGCGAGCTGCCGGAGAGCACTCCGCACCAGATCCACCACGTCGTCAGGGACGGCGAGTTCCTGTTCGCCGATATGCACGGTGATCGCGGCGTTTGGCAGGGACTCCAGGGTGTGGAGGGCCTCTTGAGCAACCTGCGCCGGGCTTGAGGGGATGGTCTGGGCTTCCAGCATCGGAACCTCCAACACGAAGATCATAGCTGCGGTAGCGGCGTATCGCAACCTTGGGGGGAACCGCGAACGGTTGGGAACATGCTGAGGTCACGCTCCCGAAAGGTTAGAAAACGCCCACACCAAGCCGACAATGGCCCCCGCCGCCGCCAGGTCTTCACCAGTTCCACCTACACCGACCTCAAAGAGGAGCGGCAAGCCGCAATCGAGGCCGTCCTCGCCGCAGGGCACATCCCCGCCAGGATAGAACTGTTCGTAGCCGGCAACAAGTCTCAACAGAAGACCATTGAGAAGTAGATCGACAACGGTGACCAGAATGGGTGAGATTACAGCGGAGCTCTTGCACCGCAGCCCGCCTGAAGACCCTTTCTGAAAAGATCCTCGCCCCGTGGCCCCCCCCCCCCCACCCGAAGCCCCACCACCCCCATCACCCTCAACATTTTTAGCCCGAGCCCCCTTCCCCCTCCCCTTCCGATCTCCCCACCTCCAGACAAACACAAAAACGGCCACACCCGGGCCTGCTCTCACAAAAAGCATAAATCCCCTCCAAAAAAGGGAGGGTCCAGGGAGGGGCTCTGAAACGACCACCCCAACGCTACAAAAACCCTCGACGCGGTTCCGTCGTTTCACAGCCCCTCCCCTGGCCGGGGTCGTTAGGGGCCTGGAAGGTCCCTAACTCGGGAGAGTCTAAGGGAGGGCGGACAGCCCTCCCTTCGCCCGCCCGGAGGCACTCCGCCCAATCTCCCGCAGCCTTGGCTGCAACCGTACGGCCGGCGGAGCCAACCGCCCACCCGAGCCCCAGCCGTGGAGCAACCACCCTCCCACTCACGACGATGACGCCAAACCCAAAAACGCCCCAGCCCCGCAAAGGAGATGCCAAACCACCTCCCCCCTCCCCCAGCCCCCCGCAGGGGCTCCCCTTCCCAAAAAAAGTACCCCCGACGCGACTTGAACGCGTGACCCCAAGTTTAGGAAACTTGTGCTCTATCCATCTGAGCTACGGGAGTGCAGCATCGATCGCGGGGGTGAGCGAGAGCGTCGCCGTCGTTGTGCCCGCCACGTCGGTACAGCCCACATTTAGCCGATCCTGGCCGCGGTGCAAGGCCAATCCCACGGTGCCGCCGATGGCAGGAGAGCTGTCATCCAGGATCCAGGCCTGTTTTGCAGCGATTGTCGCGATACGCTGGCAGGCGGCTTCGGGCGCACCGGGCAGATTCAGGATCAACGTCGGCACCGGGGTCTGTACGCATACGCTGATACCCATGTCCGATTCGAGCTTCCAACCTGAAAAAGAGCCACAGGGAGCAGTGGGAGACGGAGGGGTGATCGGAGGTTGAGGAGCGGGGGGGGGCGCGTCCACCGCCGAAGAGCAGGCCAGTAGGAGAAGGAACAGGAGAACCTCCACAATCAAAATGCCCCGTTCTGCCTCATTTCGCAAGGGGCGCTGTGCGGCTATACTGCCGGGATGTGGCTCCTCCTCGCCTGTACTGCCTCTGATCCCGTTGAGTCTACACCCACCCCTTTTGTAGACGTTCCCTGGTCAAAAATCCGCCCGGCCTTCACCGAGCAGGCACCGACGGGAGAGCGCTGGCAGCGCGGGATCATCCACCTCCACTCTCACTATTCCCACGATGCTTGCGATGGCGAGCCCATGCCGGGGGGGGTGCCCGATGAAGCCTGCCTGGGCGACCTCCGCCAGGGCCTCTGTGAGACGGCGATGGACTACGCTTTTATCACCGATCATCCTTCCCATGCGGCCTATCAGTCCTTTGAGGATCTGCTCCTGGTTCGCGACGGCGACCAGGTGATCGATGGCGTCGCCAACTCCATGGCCTGTCCCGACGGTCACCGCGTGCTGTTGATGCCCGGTATCGAGGACGAGCTGATGCCCGTGGGCTTGACACGTCAAGTCTCAGAAGATCCGGAAGAAGCAGATCAGATCTACAACAGCTCCGATGCGGCCACCATCGCGGCGGAGACGGCCACGGGCGCCCTTGTGCTACAGGCGCATACCGAATCCCGAACGATTGCCCAACTGAAACAGCGCCAGGCAGCAGGTCTGCGTGGCGTCGAGATCTTCAACCTCCATGCCATGCTGGATCCCGACATCCGCAAGGACTACCTGGGCCTGGAGCCCCTGGGCTATCTCCAGGATCTTGGCCCCTTTCTCGCGACGGATAGCGACATCACCCCCGATCTGGGCTTCCTGGCCATTTTTCAGGAACAGGCCACTTCCCTTCAGAGCTACGATGCCCTGGCTGCCGTCGGCCCGATCACCGCCCATGCGGGCACCGATGCCCACCAAAATGTACTTCCTCCTCCTCTTTCCGATGGCGAACGTTTTGATTCGTACCGACGGATGATCAGCCTCTTCTCCAACCTCCTCATGGTGCAGGGGGAGGGGCCGTCGGCAGTGAAGGAAGCTCTTGGGTCGGGACGCAACTACGTTGTCTTTGAGGTACTTGGGACTCCCACCGGTCTTTCCGTGTCTTATGAGGGGCAGGAGGCGGGGGGAGGAGGAGCAACCGGTGGGACGCTTAAGGTGGTCTGCCCAACACTTTCACCCTTCAGCCCCCAGCTTGACCAGCCGCCCGAGATCAGCGCGATCGTCTTCAAGGATGGCCAGGTCTTCCAGGAAGAATGTGGGGAATTTGTGCTGACCGAGCCCGGCGTCTATCGGGTCCGCTTCGACATCCTTCCCCTGCATCTTGCCACTTTTCTGGGCTCCGAGGCGGATGATCTGGTGCATGTCTACCCCTGGATCTACTCCAACGGCTTTCGCGTTGGGCTCTGAGCGGATCTCTCGGCCTTTCCCGCCCGAATTGCGCTCTTGACGGGTCGAGAGCTGCGCAATGCGTTAGGCCGTTCAGATGCTTTCGGCGGTGATCATTGCCCGCAACGAGGTGGACCGCATCGGGGATGCGATCCGGTCGGTGGCCTTTGCCCAGGAGGTGCTGGTTCTGGACAGCGGTAGCGAAGATGGTACGGTGGAGCTGGCGAAATCTCTGGGGGCCCGCGTAATTGTCACCGACTGGCCGGGCTTTGTGGCCCAGAAGCAGCGGGCCTGGGAGGCGGCGACCGGGGACTGGGTGCTGAGCCTGGATGCCGATGAGCGGGTGAGCCCGGCCCTTGCTGCGGAAATTTCGGGTCTTCTTCCCTCCCCTTCGGCCGAGGGCTACTCGGTTCCGCGTCGCAACGTCTATCTGGGGGTGCCTCTTCAGGGAGGGCATTGGTGGCCGGATCGTCGGATCCGCCTCGCTCGGAAAAAGGCAGGAAAATGGGGAGGGATAGACCCGCACGACCATTTGGAAATTGCGGGGACGGTCCTGCCGCTGAAGGGGGAGCTTCTGCACCACCCCTACCGTGATCTGGCCGATCACCTGCGTACGGTGGACCGCTACAGCGCAATTGCGGCGCGGGAGAGCATTCGGCGTGGGCAGAAAGCCGGCGTTGTGGAATGTTATCTTCGCCCTGTGGGGCGGGTGTTCGGAGAATTTTTCTGGAAGGGCGGCTGGCGCGACGGGGCGTTGGGGCTTTTGTTGGCGCTGATCGCCGGCGCCTATGTGGCCATCAAGTGGGCGCGGGTGGCGGGCACTCTGCCTATGCCGGAGTCGGCTTGAAGATCGCCCTGGTCCATCGTCGCTATACCACCAATGGGGGTACGGAGCGCTACCTTGTTGGATTTTCCCGTTGGCTGGTGGCTGGGGGGCACGAGGTCCACGTACTCTGCCACCAAGTACGCCCGGATCTCACCACTGAGCCCGGCATCCACTTCCACCCTCTCCCGATGATCCGCCCCACCCGTATTGCCAAGGTGCTCTCCCTCTACCACTCGGTAGATCGGGCGCTACAGAAGATAGATTTTGACCGGGTTCTGGGCTTCGGACGCCACAGCGGTCACGACCTTTTTCGCGCTGGAGGGGGCTCCCATCGCGCCTACCTGCGCCGGGTACACCCGCTTCGTCGCTGGATCGATCCCACGGATTGGGTGGAGAGCTGGGTGGATGCCCGGGCCATCCGCTCTGCGAAAATCGTGGTGGCAAACTCTCAGCTCAATGCGACGGATCTGCGCCAGGACTACCCCGGTGTCCGGGTGGAGGTGGTCTACAATGGGGTGGATCTCCAGCGTTTTTCACCGGATAAGAATGTCCGTAGAGATCTGCGTGCCGAGCTGAGGGAGGAGGGACCGGTGGCGCTTTTTTTGGGCACCGGCTTTTACCGGAAGGGCCTGGACCGGGCCATTGCCGCCCTGCCGGCGGGCTGGAAGCTCTGGGTGGTGGGGGAGGGTCGGCCCCTGCCTGGCCCCCCTTCGGTGCGCTATTTCGGCTCTCAGCGCGATCCGGAACGCTTCTTGCGTGCAGCCGACGTGATGATCCTCCCCACCCGCTACGACCCCTTCGCCAACGCCTGCCTCGAAGCGATGGCCTGTGGCCTTCCGGTGCTGAGCACCCCCACCAACGGCGCCTCTGAAGTGCTGCCGGAGCCCTGGATGATCTGCGAACATCGGGATCAATTCCATGCCGCTCTCTTGCGCTGTACCCCGGAGCTGGGGCAACGCTGCCGTGAGGTGGCCGAGGGCTTGAGCGCTTCTCATTCTTATGCACGTCTCTTTACGTTGCTGCAGGAGTCCCGATGAAAAGTGGAAAACTCCAGTCTGGGAATCTCCCCAAGGGTAAAGGCCGGCGTTTTGTCCGGGTGGACGATCCACCCGCCAAAGCGGCCCCTCCTCCTCCTCCTGGCCCTCCCCCCGGTCCACCACCACCGCGGGCCCCCCGTCCGCCGCGTGGTCCGATGAAGCCCTGGGTCAGCGCCTTGCTGGCGGGCTTTTTTGTGCCGCTCTTTATTTTTTCGGTTTGGGCAGGCTGGACCTACCGGGTAGAGGTGGTGGACTACGCCGGGCCGGAGATGGAAAAGGAGAAGATCCTGGCGGTGATCGCCCAGGAGTCTCCGGTGACCTATCGCGACGGCCGCACCCGCATCGGCGTCTTCTTCGACCAGGAGCACCGCCAGTACCTGCGCTACGATCAATTTCCCAAAAATTGGGTCAACGCCATCGTCGCCGCCGAGGACTCGAACTTTTTTTCCCATCCCGGCATTGATCCAAAACATATCCTCCGTGCCAGCATCCAGAACCTCCGCGCCGGTAAGGTGGTGGCAGGGGGCTCCACCCTCACCCAGCAGACCGCAAAAAATCTCTTCTATCGCCCCGATCGTTCACTCCGCTCCAAGTGGACGGAGCTGCTGAATGCCCTTCGTCTGGAGCGTCACTACACAAAAGAAGAGATCCTGGAATTCTACGGCAACCAGTTCCATGTCTCGGCCAACGGGCGTGGTCTTGCGATTGGGGCCCGCTACTTTTTTGATAAGTCAGTCGATCAGCTCAGTCTGAAAGAGTGTGCCTTCCTGGCGGGTCTGGTGAAGGCGCCCTCCCGCTACAATCCCTTCATCGGCCAGAGCCCTGAACGTCGGGATCAGGCCCGCAAAGCGGCTGAGGACCGCACGGCCTACGTCCTTCGGCGAATGCTGGAAGAGGGCTACATCGACGAGCGTGTTTTCCAGGAAGCACTGACGACGCCCTTGGACTTCAACCGCGGCACCTTTCAGTACGACCGCTCCATCGTCCTGGACGAGGTGCAGAGTCTTTTGGAGACCCCGACATTTTTGGAATTGTTTGAAAAAGCGGGCATCGACAACCCCTCGACTGCGGGCATCCAGATCACCACCACCCTGGACCCCGTGGTGCAGCGGGAGGCCACCTGGGCCCTCTGGCACCACCTGACGGAGGTGGGGCCCCTCCTGGAGCGCTCGGGCGCCTGGGCCCTGGTGATCGACCCCAAGAGCCTGCCCGCCCCGGGTCTGGCCGCACCCTTGGAGGTACACGGCTTCCACTATGCCACCGTGACCAAGGCCACCGAAGAGAAGGTGGAACTTGACCTTTCCGGCCGCCCCTGTGTGGTGGGGAAGGCGGGGATCGAGCGGATGTCCGCGGTGTTGGCCCGCGCCCGTACCGGCAATCCCAATGCCTCCGCAGATACGACGGCTACGGCGGCAATGGTGGCCGAGCTGCGTCCGGGTAAAGTGGTCTTGGCATCCGTACGCGAGCTAGGTGAAAACCCATCTTGTGACCTTGAGATCCGCCCCAAGCTCCAGGGAGCGGTGGTGGCTTTGGAGCAGGGACAGCTCCGCGCACTGGTGGGCGGCAACGACAACCGCAATTTTGATCGCGCGCTTACGGCGACCCGTCAGTTGGGCTCCACCTGGAAGCCGCTGGTCTATAATGCGGCCTTACACCTGGGTTGGCTGCCCGACGACCTGCTGGACAACCGTCGTAACGTCTTTCCCTTCCGCGATGTCTGGTACTACCCCCGGCCCGACCACCCCTCCGATCCTGTGGTCAGCATGTCCCTTTCCGGGGCCCGATCTGAGAATATCTCCTCGGTCTGGCTGCTCTATCACCTGACCGACCGTCTGGAGGCGAACCAGCTCAAAACCCTGGCCACCGAGCTGGGACTGCTGCCGACGGGCGGAGAAACCAGCGAAGCCTGGATGCGACGGCTGCGCGACGGAAAGGGCCTGCGCTCCTCTCCCGACCGCTTTGAAGAGTACGCTTTTACTGCGGCAAAACAGGAGGTGCTGGCCTCATTGCCCTTTCCCGAAGATGCCCTGGCCCTGCGTAGCCTGATCCATGGCGCGGGCAGCAGCGCCGAACGGGCCCGGGTGATGCAGAAGGAGGACAGCGAGGAGCGCCGCAGTCGCCTCGCCGCCCTGGATGGCAGCCTTCTGAGCCTGGAGGAGCTGGTGGGCCGCTGCCAGCGTGACCTGCACCTGATCTGGGACGAGCCGGAGAGCGGAAAATCCGCCTGTGGGGCACGTTCTCCGGGCGCAGCCTGGGTACAGCGGGTGCCACCTGAGGAGGCCCTTCCCGAAAATGTAGTAGAAAATACTGAACCCGTGGAAGCCTCCGAGAACCTGCTTCTTTCGGAGGACAGCCTGATCGACGGCCGTATCCACCTGGGCACTCTGACTGCACTCCGCGCCGCCACCGAGCGGCAGGAGGCGGCACTCTCCGGTCGGGACCCCTGGGATCCCGAAGTGCTGTTGTTGCATCCAGACTTCCGCATTTTGGTCGGTATTGAGTGGCTACAAAAATTGGCCTCCTCTTATGGAGTTCGTACCGCCCTTCCGACGGTGCTCTCCCTGCCGCTGGGGGCTGCCGACATCAGCCTGGTGGAAGCAGCAAGCATGTACCAGGGATTTTCGGGTGGGAATCGCTGGATTTTTCCGGGAGAGGGCTACGGCGCTTCTACCGTTTCGGGGCTGCGCGAATCTTATGTGCTACCCGACCTGGATCTCCCCGCCGCCCTGATTGCCGAGATTCGCGACGCCTCCGGCAATGTGCTCTACCGTCTTCGGCCGGAGGCAACAGCGGTAGCCGACCCGCAGGCCGGTGAATTGGTTGGGGATATCCTACGGAATGTGGTGCATTGGGGCACCGGCAGACGGGCGCGGGATGTGCTGAAGGTGGAGGGGCAGCCGGTGGCCATGGCCGGGAAAACCGGCACCACCAACGACTACCGCAATGCCGCCTTTATCGGTTTTATCCCTAAATATTCCGAGGGTGTCGCCCGCTGGGATCAGAATTTCACCATCGCCGCCTATGTGGGCTACGACGACAACCGCTCCATGCGTCGCGGCAGCTTCCGCGTGCAGGGTGCGAATGGGGCGCTGCCGGTGTGGCTGGGCACGGCTTCTGGCCTCTTGCAGGCGGGAATGGTGGGGAATCCCGGCGTGAGTGCGGGGGGAGGCTGGCGGCACAGCGAGGGGCTGGAGGAGCGCCCGGTGCTGGAGGGAACCGGTTTTCCGCGCGATGCCGCTACCACGCCGGAGGGTCCCACCACGTTGGTGCCGGTCGGTGGGCTGCGTCACTACGCCATTCCCGGCGTAGGAAGCCAGGATGCAGCGACGGCGACGGAGGTGCCCCCGTCGCTGGTGGAGACCACCCCGCTGCCCGAGGATCTGCCGCCTGAGGAGGGAGCGGCTCCTCTTCCTCCGACCGGGGTTGACCCGTCAATAGGGGAGCTATAGACATGCAGATGCTTTTTCTGTTGATCGCTTGCCTACATCGCCCGGTCCCGGTGGCTATCCCCGTTGAACCCCCGCCTCCTCCTCCACCCCAAGAAGTTTTGCCTTCCAAGGGGGAGCTGGAACAGAAAATAAGCAGCCTGCTGCCGATGGTGGAGCAGGGCGACCAGCTCGACCGACTGATCGTGCTGCAGGAGCTGATGATCCAGTCCCATAGCTTAGATTCCCGCTCCCAGGAGCTGATCGACCGTGCTGTGGAAAAATGGCTGGCCATCGAGCAGCGCAGCCTGCCCATGCCGGTAGCCGAGGGGGATGTGGTCCCGACGATCTCCACCCTCTCCGCGGAAGATTTCCCGCCGATCGCGCCCACAACGGCCGAGCGGATGGCGGAGGCTCGGCGGGCGCAGAGCAAGGGAAAGCTGCTGGAGGCGGAGGCGCTCCTGGTCGGGCTGAACGAGCCAGAGGCCGTCGCATTGCGGACACAGCTCCAGGGGGAGTGGCTGCTTCGGAAAAACAGCGAGATCACCGAGCTGTATCGAGCGGCCTTGCGAATGGTTCCGGGCGCGGGGCGTCAGGAGACCATGCAGCAGCTTGTAGGCCAACTTCAGGCGGCTATTGCCCATTTTCCGGCGCACCCGGAGTCGGATAGCCTGCGTGGGCTTTTGAAGGATGTGCAGGCGGAGAGCGGGCAGACCCCCTGAGAGGACGGCGCCGCAGGAGATCAACGCGCAACCTGCACTCCTGTCTGGTCTGTGTTATGGAGGGGACGAGGTGACGATGCGCGCGATGATGTTGCTGCCCCTGTTTTTTGCCTGCACCGGGACGACCAAAGAGTCCAACAACACCGCCGATGATTCCTCTTCAGTGGAGGACTCGAAGCACTCCGAGGCGCCCACCTGCGACGGCATGACGGCGGGCGAGGACTGGACCTGGGACGGCGACTGCCCACGTATGCCCACCCCCTGTGAAGTTCAGGTAGAAGGCTGTGCAATCATCATCGGCTACAGCTCTGGCATGACGATGGACATGCCCCGGGGTGGGGAGATCGTCGGCAACACCATCACCTTTATCGACTCGGGAATTGCTGGCTGTGTAGGCACCCTGGAGGATGCCGACCATGTCAGTGGCTCCTGTGAAAGCGGCTGTACCTTCACCCTGTACCGGCCCCGGTAGCCCTTCGATCAGTGAAAATCGCGGCCAGGAACAGCAAAATCCTGGTCTTCCAGCTCCAGGATCTGGACGTCGGCGGCCACCAGAGAGAGGGCGCCCTCCTGTTTCTGGAGGATACCCCGGATACGGACCAGGCTGCGGCTGCGGATCAGGTGGCGCTGCCGCGCGTAGAGACTGGGCCAGACCACCACGTTCAACATGCCGGTCTCGTCCTCCAGTCCTAAAAAGAGCACGCCGGAGGCGGTCTGAGGACGCTGGCGAGAGGCGATGAGGCCCGCCACCTCTACCCGCTGGCCTGCCCTGCAGGTCTCAAGCTCGGCGATACTCTTGACTTTTTCGCGGCGGAGGCGATCGCGGCAGTGGCCAAGGGGGTGGTGTTTGCCGCTGCCGTCGGGGGCGGAGAGGCCCATGGCCCGATAGTCGGCCTGCAGCTCCTCCAGAGGGGTGGAGAGAGGAAGACGAACCTGCTCTTCTCGCTCTTGACCTGTAAAGAGTCCGGGCCAGAGGCCGTCCACCGCCCAGGTGGCGGAACGGCGGTCGGGCTGCAGGCCACGGAGTGCCCCGGCGCGAGCAAGGCGTCGGAGGACGGCGGCGGGCAGCGCGCTGCGACTGGCCAGCTCGGAAACGCTCTCAAATGATTTTTCACTTCTTAGATTTTCGATACACTTTCCATCCTCTTCCCGAAGGCCCTTGATTTCGCGAAACCCAAGGCGCAAACAAAGCTCTTTTCCATGCCACTCCAAGCTGTTGTCCCAGCCCGAGCTCAGGATATCCACCGGCAGGACCCGCACCCCGTGTCGGGAGACATCGTCGATCAGCGCCCGGGGACTGTAAAAACCCATGGGCTGGGCATTGAGGAGCGCTGCGCAGAAAGCCGCCGGATAGTAACACTTCAACCAAGACGACACATATACAAGATGAGCAAAGGCGGTGGCGTGGGACTCGGGGAAGCCGTACTCCGCAAAGCCCTGGATCTGGCCGAAGATACGCTCGGCATACTCTCGGCGGATGCCGTTTTTTTCCATACCGGCCATCAGACGATGTCCCAGCTTGTCCATGCCCCCCCGCCGCCGCCAGGAGCCCATGGCGCGTCGTAAGGCATCGGCCTCGCCGGGTGTAAAGCCGCCGACCGCCACCGCCATGGCCATCACCTGCTCCTGAAAAATGGGCACCCCCAGGGTGCGCTCCAGGATAGGTTCCAGGCGTTTATCCTCGTAGATGGTCTCCTCCTTCCCCGCACGGCGACGCAGGTAGGGGTGTACCATGCCCCCCTGGATAGGGCCGGGACGAACAATCGAAACTTCCACCACCAGATCATAGAATTTTTTGGGTTTGAGGCGCGGAAGCATGGACTGTTGGGCTCGACTCTCCACCTGAAATACCCCCACGGTATCCGCCCGGCCGAGCATGTCGTAGACCGCAGGATCTTCGCGGGGAATATTTGCCAGGGTGTAGCTGGGGCCTTCGCTGCTCTGGATCAGGTCGAAGGCCTTGCGGATGGCGGTGAGCATGCCCAGGGCCAGCACGTCCACTTTGACAAAACCCACCGCATCGACGTCGTCTTTGTCCCACTGGATGACGGTGCGGCCCTCCATGGTGGCGGGCTCGATGGGCACCCGGTCGATCAGTGGCTCGTCCGCGATCACAAAGCCGCCCACATGGATGGAGGTATGCCGGGGAAAGCTATGGATGTCTTTGGTACGCGCATAGAGAAGCTGGAGGCGGGGATCGTTAGGGTCCAGACCCGCCTCCCGCAGGCGCTCCGGCGTGGGCGGCTCTCCACCCCAATGATCCAGGTTTTTGGCCAGGCGATCCACCTGATCGAGACCCAGCCCCAGGGCGCGCCCCACATCGCGCACCGCCATCCGTCCGCGCCAGCAGATGACCTCGTTCACCATTCCCGCACGATCGCGGCCATATTTTTCGTAGACGTACTGGATCACCTCCTCCCGACGTTCGTGCTCAAAGTCCACGTCGATGTCGGGGGGCTCGGCCCGCTCTGGAGAGATAAAACGCTCAAAAAGCAGACTCGAAGTTGCCGGATCTACAGGTGTAATCCCCAATACAAAACATACCGCAGAGTTGGCCGCCGATCCACGCCCCTGGCAGAGAATGCCCCTTCGACGTGCAAATTGCACCAGATCTTGGATGGTCAGAAAGTAGGAGGCGAAGTCCAGAGCGGCGATCACACCCAGCTCATGCTCCACCTGGGCCCCCACCTTCTTCCATCCCTTGATGTCGTGTTCATAAATAATTGCAAGATTACGATAACACAGCTCGCGCAGCCAGGCGATGGGGCTGTAGCCCCGGGGCACCACCTCGCGGGGGTAGCTGTAGCGCAGCTCATCCAGCGTAAATGTACAGCGGGCAAGGATCTCTGCACTCCGAAGGATCAGCTCCGGCCAACGTCGGAAGCGGCGGAGCATTTTCCGGGCGTCGGGCAGCGCCCGCTCGGCAGAGGCCCCACTGCGGGTACCCAGGTTGTCCACACGGGTGGCCAGACGAATGGCGGTGAGCACATCCTGTAAAGGCTGGCGTTCCTCTTTATGAAAAAGTACATCCCCCACCGCCACTAGCGGGATATCCCCGGCCAAAAGTGTCGTGATCCGATCCTCCTCCTCCGGGGCATAGTGGCGGGACACCGCCCGATAGAGGCGATCTCCCACCAATTCCTGGAGTTGGAACAACAACTCCTCTGGCCAGTCCCCCCGCGCCAGAAGAATCAACCCTGCATGGCGCTCCAAGAGCCTTGAAAAAGGAAGCTCTCCCCTCCCCTTCGGGCTCTCCGCCCGCGCCGCACTGATGAGCCGGCAAAGATTCGCCCAGCCCTGCCGATCCATCACCAGGATCCCCAAGGAAGCAGAGGCGCCGCCCTCGTCCACCCGCTGCTCGCCCAGGCGGAGGGTCAACAATGTCCCTTGAACCCCTTTGATCCCCTGCTCCTTGCAGGCTTTGTGGAAGCGCACCGCACCATAGACCCCGTCGCGGTCGGTGAGCGCAATGCCCGCCAGCCCCAGGGTCTTCGCCTCTTTGACCAGCTCCTCCGGAGAGGAGGCCCCTTCGGTAAAAGAGAAGGAGGAGCGGCAGATCAGCTCGGCATAGACCAGGGGATCGGGGACCGGCGGCAGTTCCTCGGCCTCCAGAAGGGGCAGCGGGCGATCCCACCAACCGTGCAAGAACCAGCGTTCTCCGGTACGAAAAATCCAGGCATGGCGGGAAGCTCCGGCACCGGGCACCTCTACCGTCCAGTAGTCGCGCTCCCAGCGATCCTCCCACCAGCCTCCCTTCAGCCTTTCCGGGCCTTCCACCCTCCCAAAAGCCTGCCACTTGCCGGTCTGCATCCAGGCGCGGGGCCGACCGGAAGGGGCCACCAGGACCCGCACCGCTTCTGCCTCCGGCAGGAGCCACTCGGGGCGCGGCCGGATCCCCTCGGCGAGGCGATGCGGCATGGCGGGATCCCAGCGGATTTCCGTTGGAGGAGGCTCTGTTTCTCCCACAGGTAGCAGCTTCCAGCTCTCCTCCGGCAGCCAGCGATCCTGCATCGTATTTTGACCCACCACCTCGGTACCCAACACCTCTTGGAGGCGACTCAGGAGCACCGGAAGGGACTCGGTAGCCTCGGTACGCTCCCAGAGACCCAGGCTTGCGGGCTGGAAGGGCGCCAGCCCCCCCGGCTGAAGCTCCAGGGCGACGACCGGCGAAGAAAGGACAATGCCCTCCAGGCTGCTGCGGCCCAGGCGAAGAAGGATGTCCAGGCGGCGGGTGGGCCAGGAGGGGCGCAGGGGACGCTGGACCAGGCTGCCATCCTCCAGCTCCAGGCAGAGATCCAGCCGCAACAGCACCTGATCCCTCTCTAACAAAAAATCACACAGCTCCGAGATCAGGGCACGTAGTACAAAAAGCAAGGCCTCTGCCTGCTCCACCGGCTCGTCAAAATGCTGACGAAGCGGTGGCGCCTCGGCGGGCTGGGGCGGCAACAACACCACCTTGGGAGGCTCGGTCTGAGCCGATGCCAAGAGCCAGAGACGCCCGGCCGAAGCACCAAAACGGCCGGCCACCGCATGGTAGGGCAGGGCCGCAAGCTGACCCAGGGTGCGGATGCCCACATCCTGCAGCGCCTCGGCAAAGGCGGGGAGTTTTTCCAGGGCCAGATCGTCTTTTTCTAAGGGAGGAAGTCCACAAAGAACCTGGATTGGCAGCGGGTGGAGCATCGGCAACGGATCCTCCACCTCCAGATCGGCAGGGAGGCAGCGGGCCAAGAGTAGGGCCACCCGGGGCTGGAGCGCCCGCACCAGACGGGCAGGCTGCCCCAACCTGGCCAACTGAAGGCGAATCTCCAGTAAAGGAGCATCCTCCAGGAGAAGATCTTCGGGAGGGAGCACCCGAACGGAGGGGGTAAAGCGACGGAGGTGCTCCCCCAGCTCCTCCAGGTCCTGATCCTCGGTGCCCAGCGGCTGAGCCTTCAATTCGGGGAGCAGCGCCCGCGCCTCCGCGAGGCTCATCCCCTCATAAATCCCCAGCTTTTGACAACTCCGCGACGCCACCACCACACGTTCGGCACTGCGGTCGAAGCTGTGCAAAAGCACCGGCCGCTCCGGGTCCAGACCCGCGCGAATCAGGCGAAAATCAGGCAGGTGGATGGCCAAAAAGGGGCGACTATCCGCCACTCAGCACCTCGGGCGGCAGCCATCGCTCCCCTTCGGCCCCTCCCCGACCCCGGCTACAGTGGAGGCGGAGGCGACCATCCCCCAGCCAGCCACGGGCCTCCAGCCGCAGGGTGGCGGGCAGCTCGGCCTCTGGCTGCTCAGCCAAAATCCATAAGGTACAACGCCCTGCTTCCGCTGCCCGGAGCAGGCGGGGCCCGGCCTTGCCCAAGCGCCCCCCATCCACCAACAACACCGCATCCAGCGCCCCGGAGCGCAACAATTGCTCCACCGTCCATGCCGCCTGTGCGGGCGGAGGCCGCAGGAGAAGGCAGCGATCCAGACCCAGACCGGGCGGAAAAAGGCGCGTCAGGGGATCGACCATGGCCACCGGGCGCCCCTGTTCCAACAAACATCGGATCGCAGGAAGCACCGGAGACAGGCGGCCACTGCCCAGAGATCCAGCAATTTCCACCACTCCCGGCTGTGGCCAGCCCCCCAGCCAGGCCTCCAGCCCCTCGCTACCCATGGGCAGGCGGGCCTGGGTCTGCGTGGGCTTGAACTGCTCCCGGAGCTGGGCCAGCGACAAAACCGCCTTGGTCCGTGGGGCCGGACTGGGCATATATTCATCAAAGCGGACGACTTCGGGACGCATCAGGGGAATATATGCGCTACTGCGCTGGTGTGCAAGGGGATCGGGAGGGTCGTTGGCTCGACTTGCCGTCTGCTTCGTGCGGGGCGTTGCTTGCAGCCAAGGCTGCGGGTGTTTTGAGCGGAGTGCCTCCGAGACAGCGTTGCAAAGAGGGCTTTCCGCCCTCTCTGCACTCTCCCGAGGTAAGGGGGCTCCGCCCCCCTACCGACCCCGGCCAGAGGAGGGGCTGTGAAACGACGGAACCGCGTTAAGGGTGGTGGAGGCGTTGGGGTGGGTCGTTTCAGAGCCCCTCTCTGGACTCTCCCCGGTTTATGCAGGGGAGTTTTTGGGTGGTGGAGGAGGGTTGGGGTGGTTTTCGTCGTTTGTCGTTTTGTTTGTCGATGAGGTCGGAGAAAGGCGGGGGGCATACGCTAAAACTGTTGCGGTAGGGTGGGGTGTTGGGGCTTTGGGCGAGGTGGTTCCGGAGGCGGTTCCGAGGCGGTTCGCCTGCTGCTCATCTCTCTCCTGGTGAAACGCTTCCCGGTCGTTGATACATGATACATTGATACATTGATACATTGATACATTGATACATTGATACATTGATACATTGATACATTGATACAT
>CAITDR010000426.1 GCA_903891165.1 uncultured Pseudomonadota bacterium | reverse complement strand
GTGCGCCCAGAACTTGTTGGCTACCAGCCCTGACGAAGCTTGGTATCTGGCTGGCTATGTACCGGAGTGTACGAGGAAGGCGGTGATCTCCTCGGGAGAGTTCTTGAAAATCATCGGTCATGACCCCGGAAGCCGGATCCTGAACTTCGTCATCGCCGGGGATGTAGAAGCCCATCGCGCCGGAGTGGACCAGTGGTCGATGTCCGAATCCTGGGGGAAATGGAGTCCGGAGCACCGCTATGACCGCACTTCTGAAGCCAGAAAGGTGACTGCGGCAACGCTGGTTGCGGAGGCCGAGAATCGCCTCTGGAACGTGGTGGTCTCGGCATGGACCGACGGACGCATCCGGGAGCTACCCCGATGAGCCTTCCCATCACCTTCGATGACGTACTTCCGAGGCTGGCCACGATCTGTGAGGAACAACCTGACTTTGGACAGGTTGCTGTCGCCTTGGTGGTACGGGATCTGAGGGGTCGAGTACGGCTGGTCTTTCAGGAAGCAGATCCCAGCTTTGATTCTGGGCCTTTGCGGCTCGTGCTGGCACAACGTCTGAAAAGTGCGATGCCTCACTGGTTTGGCAGCGATGAGCGCATCCTTTCGGTCAAAGATCCGGCTCCGGATGGCAAGCTCGCCAAGCTGCTTCTGGCAGAGAACAGAGCAAACGTGGAAGATTGGGAGCCGGAAATGCTCCCAGACGAGATCACGGGAACGGCGCCAGTGCGTCGAGCACGTTGGAAAAAGTTAGAGCGTCGTCTTTCTAAGGAAGCATGGCTGCGGGATGCCGTTCAGCCTCCGTGGAATCAGCAGGATGGACCAAAAATAGCGACATTCTATTCCTTCAAGGGCGGGGTGGGCAGGACCACCGCCTTGATATCCTGCGCTTTGCAGCTCAGTCTGGCCGGAGAGCGGGTGCTTCTGCTCGACCTCGACCTGGAGGCTCCTGGCCTTGGCTCCACGTTGAAGGCCGAGGGGCGACGGGGGTTGCTGGACTACCTGGTCGACTTTTGTGCCACAAAATCCGGGAACTTTACCGACCTTGTCCAGGAGGTTCAAGGTGAGCCCTATCTGAGGGTGGTACCCGCTGGGAAGCTGGAGCCTCGCTATCTGGAAAAGCTGGCCCGGTTGGATTTTACCGGTTCATCTGGTGACCCTCCAGACCAACAGGCTCCTCCAACTGAACAGGGCCTCAAAATCCTGCTACAGCGACTCAACGGAAATTCTTCCTGGCGACCAGACTGGATCCTCATCGACTCCCGTGCCGGCCTGCATGATCTGGCCGGTCTCTCCCTTCACGGGCTGGCCCATGTGGATGTGCTTGTGGGTCGGGCGAGTGAGCAGGGCTACCGTGGCCTGGATCTGACGGTCCAGATGCTCTATCAGAAGCGAAAGGACACTTGGAAGCCGCTGATTGTACATACGATGGCCCCTCCCTCTATGGAGGAGCGGGAGCTTCAGGCCAGGGAATTTCGCGCGAGGAGCTTTGAGATTTTCCAAAATGTAGTCTACCGTACAAGCGATACCGATGCCGCGGAATTGTCGGCGTCCCTGCCGCACTACCCCCATGTGGTTGGCCGCGAAGAGATCCTGGACCGGAACTGGGACTTCTGGGACGATCGCGTGAGAGAGGCACTGCTGAAAAAAGACTATCGGGATCTGCTGAAGCGCCTGATGGAGTGCTTCAATGTCGTTGACTGAAGGCGAAAAAGCCCTCGAAGAGCTCGCCTCTCTGGCCGAGGCCGACGCCGACTACAACTTCCAGCTTCGGGCGTACTTTCCGCATGGGAGCTTCGCCATCTCCAGCAACATCCTGCAGGTTATCGGGGATCGTGGTGCAGGAAAATCCGCCTTCTTCCGAGCCCTGTTGCGTCTGAAGGAAGGCGAAGCCATTGGCAGCTTTTTCCAACGCAGCGTTCCCCCCGGTACCTGGCTGGACGCCTTTTCCGAATCTTTTGCCCATCCCGACGTAGGCCTGATCGAAAAATGCGCCAAGGACTGGTCGGACGTAGATCTGCGCGCCTTCTGGGTAGCGCAGCTTGGACGCTGCCTCTACCGCGAGCTGAAGCCGCCCTTCCGGCCTCCCGAAGTTCTGTTGCCCCCCTCCGGCACCGGCCAGGAGCTGTGGATGAAGCAGGCTCCGGCTGTGCTGAGTGATGCCTTTGCCTTTCTGGATCGGATAGAGGAGTGGCTGGCGAGCCAGCAGCGCCAGGCCGTCGCCCTCTACGACCACCTGGACCGCCTCGCCCCCACCAACCCCGAGATTCGGCGCCGCTGTATCGGCAGCCTCCTGAGCCTCTGGCTCACCCTGGATCGCCGCTTCCAGTGGCTTCGAGGCAAACTCTTTCTTCGTCAAGACTTATTCTCCCAGGCAGAGGCGGGGAATCCGGATCTGAGCAAACAACGGTCGCGCCAGTGGACACTCCAGTGGGAAGAGCCGGCGTTGTATGGCCTACTGCTACGCCAGCTTGTGGCCCTGCCCAGCTTCCAGCCCTGGGTGCAGCAGCTTCCTGAGCTGAGCTGGGAGGACAGCGCTTATGGTCCGGTGCCGGGGAAAGTCAGTGACCATGTGATCCGTGAGCTGTGTACCCGGCTTTGTGGGCGGGCAATCGGCAATACCCCGCTGTTCCGGGCGCCCACCTGGCGCTGGCTGGCCAGCCGAGTGGAGGATGGCCGGGGGAGGAAGTCCCCGCGCAGCCTTTTGTTGTTGCTGGGAGAGGCCGCAAAATCGGCCTTAGGGGCGGATGAGCCTGGTCTACCACTCCAAGGATTCTACCTGGAAGCCGGCCTTAAACACAGCTCCTCCCGTCGCCTTGCAGAGCTGAAAGATGAGTTCCCGAACCTGATTCGAAGTGACAACCTGATCGGTCAGCGTTTTCCGCTCCCTGAGGCGACGATCCTGGAGCTGATCGGAAGGCCGATCCTGGGAGAACCGGAGGGGCTGCCACCCGCTTCCATCCTGTTGCAGGAATATGTGGAAATCGGCTTGCTGGCACGCTTGGGAGGGCAACGTCTGGAGATTCCTAGTCAGTTTATTCCGGCATTTCGGGTTCCGTCAGGAAAACAGGAACAGGAAAGCTGGTCGATGCGCGGGGAGCGGATTCATGTGCTGCAGGCGGAGGCTGAGCTGGCAGTCGGTGCGCAGGAAGCCGAGCTACGGCGAGAGCTCTTTGATCTCGCCTTCGAAGGGCTACACCAGAGCGGAATTGGCGCTTTTGCCGCACAGCTTTGGGAGATTATTCGAGGGGCCTTCGAGAGCACCCGCCGCGCCGAAATTCGCGACCGGATCGAGGCTGCTACCCGAATTCTCCAGGTATTGAGCCCTTCTCCAGACAATAAATTCCGCGTCGTTTTTTTTGACTTGCTTAGGTCTGAGGTAAACGCGCCTGAGGATTTGGACATACGCCCATTGACGGTGATGTTGGCCAACGAGCCGCTTTCTCATCACCTCAAGCTCCTGGGTATGAACTACCTTTGGTATATCCAACTTCGCTATTACCAACTGCCTGACAACGAGCGCCCTCCCCTTCGTGAACTTGCATGGCAGGAAGCCTACGGGTTGGCAGTCTGGTGTGAGCGTGCATCTCACACAAATATAAAGATCAATCTCTTGCAGACGGAACAGCGGCTCCGTGCGATTGCCACTGCGGACGACCCCTATGTAACGGGGGCGTTGTTCTGGGCTGCTGAGGCGCTCCTCTCACGCGGTTCCGACGCGCAAAGCCTGTGGCCGGATTACCAAGAGCGACTCCCGACCGGGAGGCGCCCCATTGATCGCGTCCGGCGTGGCCTCTGGTCTGCCCACCTCTATCTGGGGCGTGGTGTCGCCTCCTCCTCCCTTGCTGACCTGGACGAGGCCCGCACCCGAATCGATGAGGCACTTCTCTACCACCCGCAGTACCTGCCCGCCCGAAGGCTCAAAGCTGCCATCTACGGCCAGCTCGCCAAGATCGAACCCGACTACCACCCCAAAGCCCGCGCCTACGCCGAAGAAACCGAACGCTGGTGGCCCGGCTCCGCATCCTGGGTACTCGCCATCCTCGCCGCCTCCAAGCAGGACGAAGGCGCCTGCCAGGGCTGGCTGAACAAGGCACTGGTCTGGGGTCGGACCGCGTGGAAAGCGGACCTGGAAACCGCCCCCGAGCTGGACCCCTACCGGGACCGCCCCTGGTTCCAGGATCTCCTCGCCCGCTGGTAGTCCTGCTATAATAAAAAAATGCACCTCCTCCTCCTGACCCTCCTCGTCGCCTGCCGTGAAAATGGTGACCCCAAGCTGGATGACCAGAAACCCGATACCCAGGGGGTCTTTTCCCCGGACGAAGATGGCGATGGCTACTCCATCGAAGAGGGCGACTGTGACGACGGCGACAAAACGGTCAGTCCCGACGCCACCGAGATCTGCAATGAGCAGGACGACAATTGTGATGGCACGGTAGACGAAGGGGTGCTGGCCACCTTCTACCTCGATGCCGACGGCGACAGCTTCGGCGACGCCGATCAGAGTAAAGAAGCCTGCATCGCCCCGGAAGCCTATGTCGCCCGTGCCCTGGATTGCGACGACAGCAATGCCGACATCTACCCTGCTGCCGCCGAGCGCTGCAATAGCCTGGACGACGACTGTGACGGTTCTATCGACGAAGATGTGACCACCGTCTGGTACACCGATCGCGACGGCGACAGCTACGGCGACCCGGCCGTACCCCTGGACGACTGCAACCCTCCCGCCGGTTTTGTAGCCAATGCTACAGATTGCGACGACAGCTCTGCCGAGGTTTTTCCGGGCAACCCCGAAGTCTGCGACCAACGGGACAATGACTGCAATGGCCAGGTGGATGATGGGGTGGACATCCTCTGGTATGCGGACACCGATGCCGATGGCTACGGCCAGGATGGCCTTACCCAACGTAGCTGCGTCCGCCCGGTCGGCTATGCGGAGCTGCCAGGAGACTGTGACGACTCCCAGCCCACCATCTATCCAAACGCACCCGAAGTTTGCGACGGCATTGACCAGGACTGCGACGGGATCCTCGACGAAGAAGCTGTGGATGCCCTCCCCTGGTACGCCGATGCCGATGCCGACGGTTTTGGCGATCCGGCCGCGGCCTCCTCCTCCTGCACCGCTCCGCCTGGCTTTGTAGCAGACAATACGGATTGTGACGATGGCGCCGTCACCACCTACCCCGGCGCACCGGAAAATTGTGACGGTCTGGACAATGATTGTGACGGCCAGGTGGACGAGGATGCCCTGGACGCCCCCACCTGGTACCTGGACGGCGACACCGACGGTTTTGGGGACCTCCGGGTAAGTCTGAGGGCCTGCTCGGCGCCCTCCGGCTACGTCGCCGACGCTACCGACTGCAACGATAGCGCCGCCGCAGCCCACCCGGGTGCCCCAGAAGTCTGTGACTTCCTCGACAATGACTGTGATGGCACCATTGACGAAGACGACGCCGTGGATGCCGCCACCTGGTACACCGACGCGGACGCTGACCGCTTTGGTGATGCTTCTTCCTGGATTTTTTCCTGCTACGCCCCCTCCGGAGCCGTGTCCAACGCACTGGACTGTGACGACACCGATGCCTCCGTCTGGCCCGGCGCCCCCGAGTATTGCGATGGCATCGACTCAGACTGCGATGGTTTCGTCGATGACGCTGCCTTGGACGCCCTTATCTGGTATGCCGACACCGACGCCGATGCCTATGGCGACCCGACGCTGCCCACCACCGACTGCACGGCTCCCTCTGGCACCGTCGCCAATTCCGAAGACTGTGACGATGCCGATGCCGCCATTAATCCGGCGGCCGCAGAAATCTGTGATGGCCTGGATAACAACTGTGATGGCCAGGTGGACATTGGCGCCACCGATGCTGCCACCTGGTACCTGGACGCCGATGGCGATGGCTACGGCAACAGCCGGGTCTCCGCTGAGGAATGTACCGCCCCTGCAGGCTATTTGGCCGATGCCACCGACTGCGACGATGTGAACCGCTCCACCTACCCCGGCGCCGCTGAATACTGCGACGGAGTAGACAATAACTGCGACGGCAACATCGACGAGAGCACCGCTCTTGACGCGTCAATATGGTATACGGATAGTGATGGCGATGGCTACGGAAATGCAGGTAGCACCCAACGCGCCTGCTCCCAGCCATCGGCGGCGGTTGCCAATAGCACCGACTGCGACGACAGCACCACCTTCTCCTACCCTGGCGCCCCGGAGAGCTGCGACACGGAGGACAACGACTGCGATGGAACCGTGGATGATCCTGCAGATCTCCTGGGGTCCGGGCCAGCCTGTGGGGCCACATCCTGTGCCCAAATCCAGTCCGTCCGTACCTCTCACCCGGATGGCAGCTACTACCTGTCTTTTGGCGGCCTTCCGCTGGAAGTCTACTGCGACATGACCAACGCCGGGGGCGGCTGGACGGTCATCCACCCCGACGACATCGGCAGCCTGGGGTCCCTCGATGCCATGCGCGACGACTTCAGCCGCGCCATGGTCTACATTCGCAGCAATACTGGCGCACAATACTACACCGAAGTAGAGCAGCTTCCTACCTTTAGCAACTACAATGTCCGGGTGGAGGACTATAACAGCAGCGTGATGCGTATCACCTTCATCCCCCGCCCCGATGCCAACGTCGCCGGCCAGACTCAGGGTTTCCGCTCCAACAACACCGATCTCACTTTTGTAAACTGCGACGCCAACGGCAATAGCTACATCGAGTTCTGGCGTACCGGGACCAGCTACGCCTGGACGCAGGACTACAACATGTCCTATCGCTGGCGTGACACCAAGCTGGCCTCAGCAGGCACCCTTCCCAGCGACTACTTTACCTTCACCGCCATCCACCAGGGCGGCTGCGGCACCCACTCTACCAGCAGCGCCTGGACCGCCTACGACAACATGCGGGATGCAGCCATCGCGATTCACTGAACGATGTTGCCCGACAAATGCGGGAAGTAGAGGGGGGGGGGAGGCGCCGCGCCTACTCCTCCTCCACCAACCTCGCCAGCCACACCCGCAGCTTTTTATGTGCGGTGGCGCGAATCTGGCAGACCCGGCTCTCGGTGATCCCCAGCTCTTCGCCGATATCCTTCAGGCTGGCGCCCTGGATGTCGTAGCGCATGACCACTTCCTGCTCTTTTTCGGGAAGGCGCTGGATGGTCTCGATCACCTGAAGACGGGTTTCTTCCTCCTCCCACAGCGAGTCGGGCAGAGGATCGTCCGACGGGATTCCGTCGGTGAGATCCGGGTTGGCCTCGCTGTCGCGGGTGGAGGTGGACACCAGCTTGCTGACCTTCGCACGGCGCCGGAAGCGGTCAAAGGCTTCCAGGGTCATGCCCAGCTCTTCCGCCATTTCTTCGCGTTCGGGCTCCCGACCCAGCCGTTGTGTCAGTCGTGCATGCGTACGCTCGTACTGCCGCTGTACGTCCCGTTGTGGACGCGACACCCAGTCCTCGGTGCGCAGCCAGTCGATGATCGCACCCCGGATCTTCATCTCCGCATAGGGCTTGAAGGGCACGCCCATACTGTTGTCAAACTTGTCCACGCCCGCAATCAGACCCAGCGATCCTACGGTGATCAGGTCGTCCAGATCCACATTGGAAGGGTATCTTCTCGCCATCCGGGAGGCGATCGCCTTCACCAGAGGGTGATATTTGATGATCAGTTCGTTGCGATTCTGCACGAAGCCCTCGCTGCGGTCCGCCGCCCAGCCGGGTACCCGGCCAGACCGAGCAGGTGCTGCTCGGCGCTGCCAAGGATCTGGCTGATCCTCCCTTCGGTCAAACCCAGTTGGCCCGCGATCTCTCGGCCACTGAGCCCCTGCAATTGTAGGGCAAGTACCTGTTGTTCTCCCGCAGGGAGCTGCCCGATCCACCCGTGGAGGGCCGCCCGCTGCTGCCGCCGCTCCAGTTGTACATCGGCCAGCGGCCCCTCGTCCTCCAGCTCCTCCTCCTCCAGCCTTCCCATGACGGAACCCGCCACCCGCGCCCGCAGCCGCTCCAGCTGCCGCGTACAGGATGGGCTCCCCTCCAGCTCCCGCAGCGCCTCGATCACGGACCGTCGCAAGCCCTGCTGCCGAAGGTTGTCGATAATAGCGCCGCGCACACGGACTTCCACCAGGGCGGCCAGCGGCACACCACGCGCAGGATCATAGCGATCCATGGCGTCCAGAAGGCCCAAGAGCCCCCAGGCCACCACGTCTTCCCCGTCGATATGACCGGGCAAACGCCGCGAAAAACGTGCAGCGATCGCGCGCACTTGCGCGTAGTGTTCCAAAACCAGGGCCTGACGTTCGGCTTCCGTAGTCACCGACGGATCATGCCAGAGGGGGCCCGCCCGGTCAAGGGACCCATGCAAAGCCGCCTATCATCGTCGTTGGCGGCTAAAAAAAGGCGGCAAGGCTCTGCTGACGCTGCCGAACGGAGCGACTCTCCAGGAGCACGATGCGCTCTTCCTCTTCCTTTTCCTTCATCCACAGGTTGATCCTGCGTACAGCCTGACCGCGGAGCTGGCATACCCGACTCTCAGTCACACCGAGCTGGTCGCCGATCTGCTTCAGGTTCAGGCTCTGGAAGTAGTAATGATGCACCACCAACCGCTCTTTTTCCGGCAGCTTCTCCACCCAGCTCGCCACCTCTTCCCAGGTCTCGCCCATGATCATGTCCTCTTCCGCCAGCGTTCCGGGGGCAGGGACGGTGGACAGGATGGTCTCGGAGCTGTCTTCGTCCAAGAGCGCGTCACCGGAGATCAGTCCGTAGATACGGGCATCTTCGCAGAAAGCATCGTAGTCATTGAGCTTCATTCCCAACGAGACCGCCATCTCTTCGCGGCTGGGCTTCCGCTTCAGGCGCAAAAAGAGGCGCTCACGCTCACGCTCCAACGCCTGCCACTTGCGACGTACGGAACGAGGAACAAAATCGCGATGACGGAGGGCGTCCACAATAGCCCCGCGCACACGGATTTCTGCGTAAGACTTGAAGGGAACTCCACGAGCGGGGTTGAAGCGCTCCATGGCGTCCATCAGGCCGAGGATACCTTCGCTCACCAGCTCGTCGAGATCGACGTTGGTCGGAAAGCGGCGGATCATCCGGCCGGCAATGGTTTTTACCAGGGGGTAGTAGTCGAGGATGATCTGCTGGCGCTCCTGCTCGGTGAGCTTCCAGAGTGGACCTTCCTCCTCTACATTCAGGTTGATGTTGTGCTCGCTTTCCATCGTTCTCCCTTCAGGTGAGCTGGTAGCCGACGGTCGCTCCGACCTCGGCCGCGTACTCCCCAGCCCACCGGAGGGGCCGGTAGCCGGGGCGTAGTTTGCGGATGCGCACGAGGCCCTGACCGGTGGCCACCACGAGGTCCGGCTGCGTGGACACGATCGTGCCCGGCAGCCAGCCCTCGGAAGACTCCGATTCCAAGGCGGCATCCTCTAACCAGAGTGGGGTTTCGCCCAGCGAGGTGCGTGCACCTCCCCAGGGGCCAGCAGCGGCGCGGATACGCGCGATCACACGCGCGGCGGGCTGCTCCCACAGCACGAAGGACTCTTGAGGGCGCCAGCGCCCCCCGATCAGGGGGGAGGGCAGGGGGGTCGGATCTGATCCAGCCAACATCCTCTCCAGTCCTTCTGCGAGAACCTCGATGCCGCACAGGGTCGCGCGGTGCATCCGGTCCTCAGCGCCCTCCTCGGACTGGAAGGGGATCACCTTTAGTGAAAAAGCATACAGACTGTCCGATGGACCGAAAAAAGAAGACCAGGGGCCGCGCTGGGGTTCAAGAATCGATCGGTTCAGGTCGGCGGAGCGGCTACCGGGCGGGGCAAGCAATCGGACGCGGAGGCCCTCACCTTTAGCGGAATCGGCATCTGGATCGAGATCCAGCACATGATCCGCCGGAAAACGCCCGATAGGAATTCCATTGTCGCGGCAGAGCCCCCGCAGCGGCGCAAACCAGGGGCGGCTCTCGTCCTCCTCCCCCAGGTCCACCCCCACCACCTTTCCGCGGCCCTTGTCCAGCAGATAGGGCAGGGCCACCCTGGTTAATCTTGTACTTCCGATCAGCTGATAGCGTGCCATGGCAAACCTCTGTGGGGCAGAGGTCTACCGGAAGTGGGGGGAGGAGGAGGCGGAAGGCGTAGGTTTTGTGAGACAGGCTACTTCTGGTGGGTGAGAACGGTGGAGGGGTACGAGCGGCGGAAGGGAAGGTTAGAACTACGGCACAGAGGCAAGGATGATCTTTGAGCCTGCAAAGACCCTGGATCAAGCGACCCGCGCGCTGAATGCGGACGAGCCATTGCACGGGCAGGACTCGCGCTACCAGGATCTATCGGCAGCCTGTGGGGAGAACCCGCTGAAGCGGATGGAGCGGCTGTTTCTCCACAAACAACAGGGGCTTTTTGAACACGCCGTCTTTGCCAGCCATCGGGGCGCAGGGAAGTCCACAGAGTTATGGCGCCTGATGGATCGTCTCAAAGAGAGGTACCATTGCCTCTATTTTGAGGCAAACGTAGAAATGGATGCGACGCAAATTGAGCTGGAAGATCTGTTGCTCGTGCTGTGCAGGCAGATCGATCTGGAGATGAAGAAGCTGGAACTCCCCTTGGATCCCGCTCTTCTGAAGGAAGTGGGCGACTGGTTTTCTGAGATCATCGCCCAGACCTCGGTAGGGCAGACCTACCGCACCGAGCTGGAAAGCCAGGCAAAACTGGGCCATGAAGTACCCATTTTTGGTGGCCTGACCTCCCGCCTCACCTCCCTCTTCAAAGTGGAGAGCGAGCACCGGCGTCAGGTACGCGATGTGCTCCGAAAGTATCCCGGCACCCTGATGGATCGATGTAACCAGCTCTTGAAGGCCGCCCACAAACTGCTGAAGGCCAATAAGAACAAGGATCTTCTGATCATCGTGGACAATCTGGATCGCTACGCGCCCAACGTGATCGATCAGCTGTTGGTCCAGCAGGGCGACCGCTTCACCAGCCTGGCCTGCGACATGATCCTGACGCCGCCCATCATCCTGGTCTACAAACCGACCAGCGGCAGCCTGAACGACTACTTTAACGTCGAGGTTCTACCGGCGGTACGTCTCCGCAAAAGCAGCGAGGATGCCTACGATTCCCTGACTGGCCCAGGCGTAGAACCGTTGCGAAGTGCACTTTCGCTGCGGATCAGCTTGGAGCGCCTGATTCCTGATCGGAAGCACCAGGATCGGCTGCTGCTCGCCAGCGGCGGGAGTATCCGCGAGCTGCTGAATGTGGTGGGGGATGCCGTCCTGCGTGCGGATGGGGTTCACCTGTCTGAGCAGGACGTGACGGGTGCCGTCAACAAGCTCAAGGGCAACCTTCGCAATCGGATGAACGCGAACGGTTGGGGACGGGTACTGGCCAGGATCTCGGTGGCGAAGCAGACGGTGGAGGACGATGCCTGTATGCAGGTGCTGCACCAGCGGCTGGCTTTTCAGTACAACGGCGACACCTGGCACGACATCCACCCGTTGATCGCCGAGCTTCCCGAGTTCCAGAAGGCTCTGCAGGCGCTCCAGACCACGCCGTGAGCCCCCTTCCTGCCACCGACACCCAGGCCCTCCAGCGTATCCTGCGCCGGATGGTGGGAAACGGCTTTAAGCTGGCGGTGGTGGAGCTGAACAGCCCCGTCCAGCGTGCGGCGCTGCTAGAATGGCTTGGAGACCAGTGTACATCCCTGGAGGCACAGCTCTTACCTGTTGACCTGTCAAGCCTACCAGGGCAAAACCTCTGGATGGAGTTGAAGGAACGGCTGGGAACGCTGCCACCCCGCACCGTGCTGGTGCCCTACGGTCTGGAGGAGACTGAACATCGCCCAGGGGGGCCGGGCCTGATCGCCCAGCTCAATGTACAGCGGGATCTTTTTGTGCGTGACTTCCCGGTGGTCTGGGTGCTGTTGTCCCATCCCAGCCTGCGGATGCGCCTGATGCTGGAGGCGCCGGACTTCAGCGACTTTGTCGCCTGGTGGGTGGAGGCTGAGGTGGCGGCAGTACGCCGCGAGATCGACCGGTCCATGTCCCTTTCGCGCGGTGTCCACCTTCCGCCGCTGCCGCTGAAGGGACCGGCCAACGAAGCAAGCGACATTTTTGAGCAGACCTGGTTGGACCTCGACCGCTGGCGTCTGGATGCCACCCGTGATGGGATCAGCCGCCTGCATCTTCGTGAATTGACCATAGAGCTGAAGGCTGGTTTGGAACTGGCCGAGGCATGGCTGGAGCTGCGCGCAGGATCGGCGTTGGAAGCTCAGAAGCTATTTATAGCCGCGCGGTCTGGGCCTTTTGGGGAAATTGCGCGCCTGGGACTTGCGGAGGCAACTGCCTGGGAAGGGAGGCTGGAGGTGGCCAGCCAGGAGTTGGCCCGGTGCAGCCTGAGCGGGGACTGGGAGATCACTGCCGCGATCCTGAAGATCGATATCTTGAATGCGACGGATCCCGAAAATGTATCGTTGGATACACTTCGGGATTGTTGGAACGCGCACGGGCAAATCCCGCGTTTCATGCGCAGATCCTGGGTCGGATGGCGGATCGGTTGGAGCGGCAGGGGGAGTTGGAAGCTGCTCTTCGACTGCGCCGGGAGCAGTTGATTCCGCTCTGGTACCGATTGGGGTCGGAGCGGGATGTGGCCGCGACCCAAGAAAAAATTGCAGATATCTTTTGGATTCGCGGCGACCTCGAAGAAGCGCGGAGAATCCGGGAGGAAGAAGCTGCACCGATCTACAAGAGAATCGGTGCGGGGGTAGAAGGTGTCAACAACCTCGGGCAGGTCGCCCGCATCATAGCCCGTCGTGGAGAGGGCACCCGGGCGCTGCAGATCCTGCAACAAGATGTGCTACCGGCCGCCGAAAGAACTGGTAACCTGCACGTCCAGGCGGAGAGCTACAGTGCAATCGTAGAAATCATATCTGATCTTGGACAATTTGACGAGGCGCGACGGATTGTGGACGACCATCTGCTACCGCTCGCCCTGGCAGCAGGCGACCCACTACTTCTCGCGAGAACACTGGAGAGCCAGTGCTCGATCATGCGGAGCCAGGGGGAAGCCGAGCAGGCACTCCACATTCTCGAAGAAAGCGTTCTTCCGATCATACAGCGGTACGGCTCGGCGTTCAACGTCGCAATCACCTATGGCCGCATGGCCGACGCCCTCACCCAGTTGGGCCGGATCGAGGAGGCCAAAGAGATACGCCTGACTCGGGAAGGCGCGACCTATGACCGGTTTGGCGTCCTACGCGAGGTAGCGCTGACGAAGGTAAAACTGGCAGATATCCTACGACAACAGGGAAAACTGGCTGACGCCGAGAAACTGTTGACGGAGGAGGCCATACCGGAAACAAAAAAAATTGGGGAACCTCTATTAATTGGTTTTGCACTTCTGGGCTTCGCTGATGTGCTGATTGGCCAATGTCGGTGGGCGGAGGCTCTGAAATTCTGCGAAGGGGATGTGCTGCCGCTATGTAGGGGTCAGGAATTCAACCGATTACGCCTCCCGACACTTGGTCGGATCGCACATTGCAAACTCCAACTTCATGATGAGAATACTGCTTGGCGTATCTTAAAACATCAAGTACTCAAGGACACTGAAAATCTCGGCGTGAAAGCGGACCTGATCGATGTCCGCACTCTCCTCGCTCAGGTCCACCTCGCCCGCCACCAGAAAAGCCCCCGTTCTTACAAAAATGACCGCGCCGAAGCCCGCCGCCAACTCCAGCTCGCATGGCACGAAGCCCAGCAGATTCAGCTCCCGACGGCGAAGCTGGAAGCCATCGCCACCCTGATGAAAGAAAACGGCTGGTCCCCTCCCACCTGAAATCCACCTACAAGCTGCTTTCTGTGGCCCAGAGGTCTACCGGAAGTGGGGGGAGGAGGAGGCGGAAGGCGTGGGTTTTGTAGGGGGGGTTACGGCAGGGCGGCGATGTCTTCGATCACCGCCTGAGCCAGGGGATGCAGCTTCAGCTCGGCCAGCTCCTCGGCGGGGCCCTGGTAGTTGCCGTAGTAGCGTGCCCGGATGTTGAGCAGCACCAGGGCGGCATTCAGCCGATTGGTCGGGTCCAGATTGGGATCTTCGACCCAGGCACGCACATGGCCGGAGAGCCTGTCCACCTCGGGGGACTCGGCCATTCCTCTCCCCAGCCGGTACATGCCCACGTCTATCGGCAGTGCCTTGTCAGGATAGTCCAGCACAAAGGCCATCAAAAAGCGCCGTGCCTCGATGCCCAGCTCCCAAAGGTGGGCGGCCTCGGTATCGGCCGCCGCATCCCCGTAGGAGGACCAGGCCACCCGATCAAATTGAGAGGCCATCACCCGCACCTGTAGCTGCAGCGTGCAGCCCAGTTTTCCAGTCTCAAAGCAGAGTTCACCGTAGCGAGAGGCCAGGATCTGCGGGCGCAGGTCCATCGAGCAGCGTCCCATCGGCCGGTAGCGTTGGAGCACCGCCAGCTCCAAGTCGGGGTTCTGGCTCTCCTGGGCCCAGTTTTGCAGCGCCCCGAAGCGGTCGTCATGAGAGGGGAGCTTGCTGGCTAATAGTTCAAGGGCGGCCTTCTTTTTTTCGGCGGCGTCGGTTGCGGCCTCCCAGCGCTTCCATGCGGCCTCTCCGGCGGGATCGTCCTCGTTGCCGCGCACCGGCGTCGGGTAAGGATCCCCTTCAAAGCCTAATAAAGTTCGTGCATAGGCCCAGGTGGCCTGCTCAGCGTCGTGGGGCCGACCGGGCGCTTCCTCCTCCACCGGCTGCCAAGCCACCACGAGATTTTTGCTGCGCCACACCGCACCCAGCGGGTCCAGCCGGCCACTGACGGCGTTGTACAGGCCATAGCGGTCGCCGAAAACATGCAGGGGGGCCAACTCCAGCTGCGCACCCGCCCGCCGATAGCGGGTCACCAGGTCCATGCTGGGATTTTCTTCACTTTCCAGCCTGCTGATCGCCTGCGCCAGGCTGAGTTGTCGGAAGCTCCCCACCTCCTCCGCCTTTACCTCCCGATAGACCAGCTTTCCCCTTGCCAATCCCCAGGTCTGCTGCGGCACTTCCTCCCAGGCACCCTCAAAGGCATCGGAGGTCGGCCAGGAAAACCGAGGATCCAGCGGCTCTGCCCGCGGCAGCAGCGAGGCCAGCGTGGCGGCAGGCAGCGGCTCGCCGGGAGGCAGCGGCGGGATGGCGAGCTTGCCATCCAGGGTCAGCTCTCCGCCTTTTTCCTCGGGCGGGCTCGCCGTCGAGGACCCGTTGTAGAGGAAGGGGAGGAGGCAGAGGAGGAGGAGGTGTTTTTTCATGGAGGCTCCTCCCGGAGAAACGGCGACCGGCGGCAGCACTTACAGAAAATTCAGCCCAGCCTCCTCCGCACCTCCCCCTCCTGCCCCTCCCGCAGCACCACCAGGGCGATGTCGCCCCTTTCCAGCACCGTTCCCCCCTCCGGCACCACCTGCTCCCCCTCCCGCTCCACGAGCACCACCAGGGCCCCCCGCGGCAGCCCAAGCTCCAACAGCGTCCGCCCGGCCGCGTTGGGACCCACCTCCAGCCGCAGTGTGGCGGCGCCATGGGCCTCCTGCACCCGCTTTTCCACCTCGGTCAGCGGCTCGGCCACACCCAAAAGCCGCGCCACCCAGCTCAGGGTCATCCCCTGAAGCAGCACTGAACCCACAACCACAAAAAATACAATATCGAAGATCCGGTCACTGCCAGGTACGTTCAATACCCGCGGCCAAGCTGCCAACACAATCGGTACTGCCCCGCGTAGCCCCACCCAGGCCACCATCGCCTGCTCCCGCACCGGCACTTTAAAAGGGGTCAGACTGAGGAAAACGGAAATCGGACGAGCTACAAATAACAAAAAACCCGCGATGGCCAATCCCTCTCCCGCGACGCCCGGCAACCGCGATGGGAAGACCAGCAGCCCCAACAACACAAACATCCCAATCTGTGCCAGCCAGGCCAGTGCATCGTGGAAGCGCAGGATGGCGCGGTGGCGGATCATCGCCCGCGAGCCGGCCACCATTCCGGCAACATAGACCGCCAGAAATCCGCTCCCGTGTGCCAACGCCGTTGCGCCAAAAATCGCCGCGCCCATCGCGCCCACAAAGACCGGGTACAGCCCCTCCTGCGGGGCTTTGAGGTGGTTGACCGCCCAGGCAATGCCTCGCCCCCCCAACCAGCCCCCCACCAGCCCCAACACCATCTGCCCGGCCATTCCGCTGGCCACCGCGCCCAACGACGGGGCGGTTCCCGCCACCGCCGCCGTCGCCGCCAGCGTCAAAAAGATGGCCACCGGGTCGTTGCTGCCCGACTCCATCTCCAGCAGGGGCTGGATTCGGCCACGAAGCCGGATTCCCGTGGAGCGCAGCACACCGAAGACCGCCGCCGCATCGGTGGAGGAGACGATCGCCCCCAACAGAATGCCCTCCCCGAGAGGCCGATCAAAAAGCTGCGCGTAGAAAACTGCTGTAAGTCCGGTAGAAACAGCCACCCCCACCGAAGCCAGGACCAGGCCGGGGGCAAGCACCGGCCGGACATGGTCCAGGGGAGTGTCCAGCCCCGCCGAAAAGAGCAGAATCGCCAGCGCGACGGTACCCACCATCCAGGTAAGTGCAGGATCATCAAACCAGATCCCGCCGATGCCCTCGCTGCCCGCCAACATGCCGGTGCCCAAAAACAGAATCAGCGCCGGGACCCCCAACCGCACGGAAAGGCGTGTGGCCAAGATCGCGATGACCACCACGACGCCGGCCACCAACATCGCAGGTTCAATGGTTGGGCTGTGCATCCATCAGGTGTAGCCTATCGCTGAAGCCAGTGACGTTATTTCATGGCGGTTACGCGGTGATTTTGCAGGATCCGCTACCGCATGAAGCGCAGGCTTGCGGCGATGTTGTACAGCACATAGCGATCCCGCGCCTGTGCCCGCCGCTCCACCAGGAAGGCCATGGCCGCCTTTCGCACTTCGGGCTGCATGCCCTCATAGCCGATGCGTCCGATGGCCCAGATGGCCACCAATTGGCCGCGATCATCCGGTGGAAAGGCCTGAGCATAGGCCACCAGTGCGGGCACCGCATCTTTGTAGATGATCCGCCCCAGCGCGTCGGCAGCAGCGCGCTGTACGGTGGGACTGGGATCACTCTGGAGACGCTCGATCAGCGCCAGTCCCGCATCCTGGGCCTGCAGCTCTGCCAAGGATTCGATGGCGTTGAGCCGCACCTTTTCAGAGGGGTCGCCGATCACATCCAGCAGCGCCTTTACCACCACTTCGTCGTCGTAGTTCTGCGCAATCTTCGCGCCATCTTCGCGCATCACCGGATTTTCCGAGTGGATAGCGGTGGCGATGTCCTCAGCAGAGGGGCTGCAGGCCAGCAGGGCAAAAATCAGGCTCATTTGGCACCCCGACGCTGCTTCTTTTTGCCTTCGTCCGTGCTCTGGTAGTAGCGGGTATAGTGCCCATAGTAGCCGTTGTTTCCACTGCGGCTGTCCACTTTGTTCAGCACCACGCCGATAGGCTCGATGTTCGCCTGCGACATCCGCGCCCGCACATCGGTCAACATCCGCCGGGTGGTCTTGCCCCACTCCACCACCAGCACCATCCCCTTGGCCACCCGCCCCAGTGCCAGCGCGTCGCCCACCGCTAACAGGGGGGGGGCGTCGATGATCACCATGTCAAAACGTTTGCTCAGCTCGTTCACCACCTGACGTAGCCGTAAACTCTCCACCATCCGCCCCGGGTTGGAGGGCAGCGGTCCCGCCGTCAACACAAAAAGGTTGGCATGGGGAGTGGCCTGCAGCGCCTCCTCCACCACCATCTGCTGGGAGAGTACCGAGGAAATCCCTTTTTCGTTGGAAAGTGTCGGGAAGCTGCGATGTTGGGTGGGCCGCCGCAGGTCGCAGTCCACAACCACCACCCGCTGCCCGTCCTGCGCCAGACAGAGTGCGAGGTTGATGCTGAAGGTACTCTTGCCTTCCGCCGGTGCCGACGACGTTACTGCAAGGACGTTGATCGGGCTATCGACAGAGGAAAAAGCGATAGAATTGCGGATGTTCCGGTAGGACTCAAACACCGGGTCGGTAGCCGACAGCGCGTCGATAAAGCGCCCACCCTTGATCGAGTAGCGCGGCACCATCCCCAGAATGGGCAGGGGCCACGCCAGCTTCATGTCCTCCTGGCTCTTCACCGAGTCGTCGATGTACTCCATCAGGAAGACCAGGCCGAAGCCGAAGGCCACACCAGAGATGGCACCCAGGATCACAAACACCAGCAGCTTGGGCGCCGAGGGTACCTCGGGGGCCTTGGCATACTCCACCTGCCGCATGTCGGTGACGGTCATCGCCTCCGCCACCTGGATCTGGTATTGCTGCTCCAACAAGGACTTATAGATAGCTTCCGTCGCATTGGCCGCCAGTTCGAGCTGCGCGATTTTGCGCATCTTGTCCGGCCATGCGCCAAACTGGGTCACGGTGGCGTGGATCTCTGCCGCCACCTCTTCCTGCTTACGCTGTAAGCCTGCGAGCTGGATCTCCAGTCCCTGCTCGGCGGGATCCAGCTCGTGGTGCTCCTGGATGGCGCGGTTCAGCTGGCCGCTGATCTCGACGATCTGTCGATCAATCAGCAGAATATCCGGGTGTTTTTCGGTCTTGTCAAACAACTGCTCGCGCCGCTTCAACTGCAGCTCGGAGAGCTTCGAACGCAGATCGCGTACGATGGAATTGGCGGTGGCTGTGGCCGGGGCTACACGATCGACACTTTCCCGCTGGTTGATCTGCCCGCGCTCCCGAAGCTGCGCCTTCAGGTTGGCGATCTCGGCCTGAAGTGTGGTCCGGGCCGCCAACAGCTCACTGACGCGGCCCACCGCCGCCTTCATCTCGGTGTCCAGGTCGATCACCTCTTCGCGCTGCTGCGCGTCGGCAACCTCCTTCAGAGCGTTATCAAATTGAAGCTGGAGATCCACCAGCTTCGCCTTCACAAAATCGCCGGCTTCCTGGGTGTCCGCCTTCTGGGCCTGCTCGGATTTGTCCAGGTAGACCTCTACCATGGTATCCGCCAACAATGCCGATAGTTCTGGATTGATGGTGGTGGCGGTGATCATCAGGATGTCGGTGCCCTGCTGCTGGTCGATCTCGATGACCGGCATGCCCAGCACCATCCCGTCGATACCGGGCACCAGGAGCTTCTCAGCGGGGAGCAGCTCGCCGTCGCCCCAGTTGCTCAGGTAGACATTCCGTAGCTGCAACCGCCAGATCACCTCGTCCAACACCGGGCGCATCTGTGCCAGCGCGATCTTGGTCTCCAGATCCTCGGAGCTGCCTGCGAGGGAAGAGGCAATCTCCCCCAGGTCCATCTCGCCCAGGATCGACAGCGAGGCATCGGAAGCCTGCACAGAAATTTTTGAGGTTGCCTGATACTGCTTTGGCAGGACCCTTGCAAGCACTCCAGCGCCGATCGTAAAGAACAGCACCGCCTGAATAAAAAGCCACTTCCGACGAAGTAGCGCAGTATAGACCTTAAGGAGTTCCATGGGCGCCCGCCGCCCTATCCCATGCCACCACTCCTGCCACCTCGCAAGGCCGGGCACGGAGAATCATTGACGGCGGATCGTTGACGGTGGGGGGGAAGGTCGGCTACCAGCCCTGCCCATGGGACTCTTCCTTTTTCTGGCCTGCACCAGCACTCAGCGCCCGCCCAACGTGGCGGACCTGGACGTGTCCGTAGCGCTCCCCACTGCCGATCAGTTCACCTTTGGACCGGGAGATAGCCTCGCCATCTGGGTTTGGCGTCACGACGATCTGAGCGTGGATGTAACCGTTGCTCCCGACGGTTTTATCACCTATCCCCTGGTGGGACGTGTCGAAGTGGCGGGGCACACCTACGAAGAGCTGGTGCAGACGCTGCAGACGGCGGTGGATGACTACTACGTCGATGCCAAGGTGGCGGTGAATATCAAGGAGGTGGTAAGCCAGAAAGTGATGGTCATTGGCGAGGTGCAGATCCCGTCGGTCTACCCCATCACCAACGAGCTGTCGCTGCTGGAGGTCCTGACCCGAGCGGGGGGCATCAACCCCGAGGCGCGCACCGACAACGTCCTGGTGGTGCGTGGTGGTATCGAGAACCCCACCCGCTTTACTGTGGATGTACGCTCCATCTATGGTCAGGGAGATATGTCCCAGATGGTGTATCTGCAGCGCGGCGACATC
>CAITDR010000425.1 GCA_903891165.1 uncultured Pseudomonadota bacterium | reverse complement strand
GAAGATCAAGGCGGCCGACCCCGGCGTCCCGGGCTTGAAGGACGCCGACTTCGGCCTCCCGACAGGCGAGCGTGCCCGCGAGGCCACCACCCGCAGTTGGAACCGGTCCGCCAACCGTTGCTTTCCCCGCCACTGCGGCAGCACATCCAGAAAAAGCAGCTCCCGCAGCGTCCGCACACAGCCCGGCACCCGCGCCTTGTGAATCCGCAGCTCCCGCGCGATCCGCGTACCCCCCAGACCCTCCCGAAGCCCCGAATAGGCCACCACCAGCAGATAGACGGCCATTGCCGTCGGTGAACGCCTCCTAAGATCGTAGAAGGCCCAGGAACTCAGCACCGAAAGTGGCACCCTGCTCTCCCGCACATGCCAGGCCCCGTTGTGGTGGAAGATGTCTCCGGCCTGCACCAGCTCGGAGCGGACCTCCGGCGCGTCCTTTCGAGAAAGCCGCTCCAGAACCTGCCGATGTGCCTCCCCAGCCGCCCCCGGAAAGACCAGTACATAGCGATCCGCCATCCGCCGCTGCCCCAGATAGCGCGGCTGCACCGCCCCGATCCACCCGCGCTCTTGAAGCAACCGGAGAACCACCACAATACTCCGCCGGTGGCTTCCGGTCAGCATCGCCAGGCGCCGCACGGAGCACCAGGCCGACGCCCGGCCGCGCTCCGTGCGCGCGTGCCCCCAGAGCACCAGCAGCACCTGCGCTGCCAAGGGACTCCGACGCCACAGCCCCCGCCACTCCTCCGAGCGCAAAACATAAACGGGGAGCCGCGCCTCCGACTCGCGGACCACTGCCTCCGACCCCTGCGCCCCGATCGCCGCTACCGCTCCCATAGCTGCTCCTCCGGCACCCCCGCCAGCACCGGGCAGGCCAGCAGCGCCTGCCGCATCCCGGGCGTCAGGTGGCGCCGCCGGTTCAGGATCTGCGACCAATAGGCCCGTGATACCTTCAACAGCCGCGCAAAATCCGCCTGCCTCAGGTGCCGCTCATCCACCCGAGCACGTACCCACTCCGTACGCAAGTAGTAGCGACCGTCGCAACCACTTGCGTACCGGTTGCGAACGGAACAGCCTTGCTTCCCGACGCTCGCCGCCACCAGAGGACGACAGGCGCCAACCGGGGAGGGCGGCTCATCCGCCTCCCCCCGGTCTTTCTCGGCCTCATCCCAATGATCTTCTGACTCCAGAAAAAGGCTATTTACTCGCCCACTTCCTTCCCAAAGTAGATCACCTGCTTCCAAACCGCCGTAATGTCATCCGCAAAGACCACCACCAGATCCCCACGCTCGGCCAGCGCCATTCCCGCCTTCACCGCCTCCACCTCATCCAGCACAATGTCCACATCCGCGGCGGACTTTCCGGTGGAGAGTACCGCATCGCGCAACATCTCCGCCACCTCGCCCACTTTCCGGCCGCGGCGGCTGGAATCTTCCTTGATCACCAGTCGATCGAAGGTGCGCCCCGCGATCTCGCCCAGCTCCCGGATGTCCTGGTCCCGCCGATCGCCCGGCGCGGCGATCAGACCGATAGACTTCCCTTTTCTCAACCGACCGACCAGATCGGCCATCGCACGCATCGCCGCCGGGTTGTGCGCGTAGTCCACAATCACCCGGAAGGGGTGCTGGTCGTAGACATTACAACGTCCCGGTGCCTGGAAGAAGCTGTTGTCGAAGGTACGCAATCCCTGGCGCAACTGCTCCAGGGATAGGCCCAGACAAAAACCCATCGTCGCAGCAGCGAGCGCGTTCTGTACGTTGAACATCGCCGCCCCTTCCAGGGTGGCGGGGATCAGGTGGCTCCACAGCAGCGGAATATGTTGCTCCCCCCGATAGAGGGTCAACATCCGCCCCTTCAGCCCCTCCTCCAACACCCCTGCAATGCCGCCGTTCCGCACATGCTCCCGCACCAGCTCATTGGAAGGATCCATGGAGAACCATACTTTCTGCCCGTCCGCCTTCTCGGCCATCTGCACAACCAGCGGATCGTCGGCGTTCAGCACCGAGTGCCCATCCCGACGCACCACCTCCACCACCAGTCGCTTTACATAGGCCAGGTCATCCAGTGTGTTGATTCCCCGCAGGCCGAGGTGGTCTGCGGTCACATTCATCACGCAGCCCACATCACAGCGATCAAAGCCAAGACCTTCCCGGAGAATCCCTCCGCGCGCGGTCTCCAACACTGCCGCCTCTACGGTAGGATCCCGCAGGATCACCCGCGCCGACCACGGCCCGGTCATGTCCCCCTTCAGGATTCGCTCCCCATCCAGATAGATGCCGTCCGTCGTCGTCAGGCCGACCCGCTTGCCCGACATTTTTAAGATATGTGCGATCATACGGGAGGTCGTAGTTTTACCGTTCGTGCCGGTAACTGCAACAATCGGTACCCGCGAGGGCGTACCGGGCGGGAAGAGCATCTCCATCACCGGTGCGGCCACATTCCTCGGCTTCCCTTCCGTGGGCGCCACATGCATCCGGAAGCCCGGCGCCGCGTTCACCTCTACAATGCCGCCGCCCACCTCCCGCACCGACTTGGAAATGTCCGGCATGATAAAGTCGATGCCCGCGATATCCAGTCCGATCACCTTTGCAGCACGACGCGCCACCTCGATGTTGTCGGGGTGGATGGCATCGGTGCGGTCCACCGCCGTTCCCCCGGTGGAAAGGTTCCCCGTGGAGCGCAAAAAGAAGCGCTCCCCCGCCTTCAAAACCGTCTCCACCGTGTAGTTGGCCTGCTTCAGAAGCCGCTCGGCCTGGTGGTCGATCTCAATCCGGGTGAGGATCTTTTCGTGGCCCACCCCCCGGCGCGGATCGCTGTTCACGATGTCCACCAATTGCTGGATTGTGCTGGTCCCATCTCCCACAACGTGGCCCGGCACCCGCTCGGCCACCGCCACCACCTCGTCGTTCACCACGAGTACCCGGTGATCGTTTCCGGTCAGGAATGTTTCCACCAGGATGTAGTCGGTCATTTCATAGCAGCGCGCAAAAGCCTCCTTCACCAGCTCCGGAGTGGTCAGGTTGATCGCCACTCCTCGCCCGTGGGAGAGGTTGTAGGGCTTCACCACCACGGGGTAGCCGATGGAGTCAGCGGCCTCCAGCGCCTCCTCCTCACTCCGCACCAGGATACTATGCGGCACCGGCAGGCCGGTATCCTTCAAAAGCCGATTGGTAAGCTCTTTATCCTGGGCGATCTCCACCGCGATGTGGCGGGTTTCTGAAGTGACCGTGGCCTGGATCCGCTTCTGAAACTTGCCATAGCCGAACTGCACCAACGACTGATCGTTCAGTCGAATCGAGGGGATTCCGCGCTTCTTCGCCTCATCCACCAGGGAGCGGGTGGAGGGTCCCAGCGCGTTCTCCTGTGCAATCTTTGCGAGACGCTCCTTCTCCTTTACAAAATCGAAGGGTTCCTTGAGCGCCGACGGCAGCTCAGGCGGCAGCAGGCTTCGGAGCAGCTTGAGGATGATCTCCCCGGCCGCCAGCCCCACACGCTCCTCGTCGTAAGAGTAGATGACATGGTAGACCCCACGTTCACCGGTACCCCTCGCTTTTCCGTAGGTGACCGGGGTGCCACAAAGGCACTGCAGCTCGATGGCGCAGTGTTCCAGAATGTGCCCCATCCATGTGCCATCGCGGAGACGCCGCACAAAACCTCCGCGCTCCCCATAGGAGCAGGTATGCTCGATCAGGGTGGGAATGGCAGCAAGAAGCCCATCGACAAAGCCGGGAATCCGGTCACTGGGCCAGTCCTCCAGCTCCTCCAGGTCCACCGTCAGCCGGATCACCGGCCGATAGCCATACAGATTTGGACCCCGATATACCCGTGTCTCCAGTACCTTCATCGCTGCTCCAGGCGTACCATTTTAGCGCAGTGGGGGGAGCTTGAGGGGAGAAGGTGGAGAAATATAGGATAGAGGCTGCTTATGGTCCAGAGATTGCTTCCTTTGGATCCTGGACGATCGGCGCGGCGTCCTCTCCCCTGCTCCTCCTCAGCATCTTCTTACCCTTTCCCTTGCATTTTCCGCCAAATCGGATAGCTCGCCCCCCCATGTCCTCCGAAGAGATCGCCGAAGCCCGCAGCAACCCCCAGCTCACCCTCCGCCCCACCGTCCCGGCGATGGAGGCGCTCCTCTACACACCCATCCCCTGCTTGGACCACGGCTTTGTGCGGGTCGTGGACTATATGGGTGACGATGGCGCCGTGGTGCAGTCCGCACGGGTCTCCTACGGGAAAGGCACCAAAAAGCTCTCCGATGACCGCGGGCTGATCCGCTACCTGATGCGCCACCGCCACACCACCCCCTTTGAAATGTGTGAGCTGAAGCTACACGTCAAGCTTCCCATTTTTGTTGCAAGGCAGTGGATCCGGCACCGCACCGCCAACGTGAACGAGATCAGCGCCCGCTACTCCATCCTCGACCGGGAATTCTACCTGCCCCGTCCCGAGGATCTGGCCGTTCAAAGTAAGGACAACAAGCAGGGCCGCGCCCAACCCCTCTCGCCCGAGCAGGCCGCTAAGGTGCTTCATATTTTGAAGCGAGATGCCGAAAACTGCTATCAAAGCTACGAAGAGCTGATGCAGGATCACGACCTCGCCCGCGAGCTGGCCCGCGTCAACCTGCCGGTGAGCTGGTACACCCAGTGGTATTGGAAGGTGGACCTGCACAATCTCCTCCACTTCCTCTCGCTTCGTATCGACCGCCATGCCCAGTACGAGATCCGCGTCTATGGCGACGCCATCGCCAGCGTCATGCGCGCCTGGGTACCCCTCTGCTGGGAGGCCTTCGAGGATTTCCGCCTTGGAGCGGTGCATCTTTCGGCTCCGGCACTCAAAGTGGTGCAGCGCATGTTGCGCGGCGAGCCGGTGGTGCAGGCAGATTCCGGGCTTTCCAAGCGGGAGTGGGAGGAGCTGATGGAGTCCTTGGGGCAGAGCAGGTAGACATCCCCGCCCGGGTGCCTACATTCCCCCCATGAAGCTCCCCCCCGAATTTCCCAGCACCACCGTCCTGGACCGCAATGGTCAGGCCGTGCCGCTCGCCACACTCTGGGCGGACCAAACCCGCGTCCTGGTCTTTCTCCGCCACTACGGCTGACTTTTCTGTGCCGAGCAGGTTGCTCGGCTGGAAGACTGGGTGGACCGCTTTGCCGCAAAGGGCGCAAAAATCGCGGCCATCGGCAATGGATCGGTGGAGCAGGCCAATGAATTCGCGGCGGAGAAGAAGCTCTCCTTTCCCCTCTATACAGACCCGGGGCTCCATGCGTACACCGCCGCTGGCTTCCTAAAGGATCCTCTGGCGCTGGTGAAACCTTCGGTGTGGAAAAACGCCATGCGCGCCATGCGAGCGGGCTACAAACAAACGGCTACCAAAGGCGATGTTTTCCAGTTGGGCGGCGTCCTGGTGGTGGCGCCGGGGGGAAAGCTCCTCTTCCGCCAGGTTTCCACCTCCGCGGGTGACCATGCGGAGCCCGCCGCTATCCTTGCCGCACTCTGATGCGCCGCCTGGCGCCTCCTCCTCCCTCGCCGCTCCCTGCGCAAAAAGCGACCGGGAACGGTGTGAGGCCCACACAGCCATAGACGCCACAAGGGCGCCCGTGGTACCGTAAGGAGGCGTGGAGGAGAGATGGAGCGCCCGGGTCTGATGCGAATCTGCTGTCTGCTACCGCTCATCGGCGTGGTGGCCTGTGTGGGGCCGGACACTCCAGATTTCGGGAAGTACACCCCCGATACTGGCAAGCCCGACCAGGACGACTCCCAGCCCACCGACGACAGCGACACGCAGCAGGAGTCCCGTGACGATAGTGTTCCACCCGACGATAGTGGACAGGATTCCGGCGGTTTTGACGAGCCGGGCGATGTGACCGCCGAAGCCGATGGATCCTCCCCGGACATCGACATCGACCTGACGGACGCTTCTGGAGAGTCCAATAAGGACCAGGAATTTTACCTGGTGGTCACCAATACCGGCGCCAGCAGCAACGGCTTTCGCCTGAAGTACAAGGCGAGCACCGGTGCCAACGGGCCCCACGGCGCCCGTGGTCAGGCCCCCGCGGCCCAGCCCCCCCGCAGCTATGGCAACCGCGCGGTTCCTCCGCCGCCCCCCGCTTTGGAAGAAGCGGACATCGGCAACAAAAAAGAAGAGTTTCTCGTTCGCGACGATTTTGCCGACGAGTACTCCTATGCCCCCGTGCTCGGCACCCTTTGGGCACTGCGGGACAACGTCTCCATCTGGGTGGACGACGACGTGGCCATCGACTGGGACTACGAGTGCGACGGTCTGATCGATGTCTACGCCCCCTACGACTCCTACGGTTTCGACAACTGTGATCTCGCCATCACCGCAGAAGTGTTGGATACCAATATTATCCCCAATACCCGCGCACTTTTCGGGCAGGAATCGGACATCGACGGCGACGGTCGGGTCTCGGTACTCATCACCCCGGTGCTCAACGCCATCACACTGACCGGTGACGACGAGACTGCCTACGACAAGGTCCTGTCGTCCTATGCAGAACCGGCTGTAGACCTTACAGAGTTCAACGAGCGCAGCAACCCCGGTTCCGACGAGCAGGAGGTGATCTACGTCTTCGCGCCGGATCCCTACGGCTTCTTGAACCCCAATGCCCCGGTCACCATCGACGCCTACAACAGCTACCAGGTCGCCGCCGAGGTGGCGCGCTCCTTCACCTACCTGATCTCCTACAACCAGCACGTCCTGGTGAACGAGGGGACGGGGGAGAATGACTGGCTGAACGACGCGATGGGCACCTTGGCGGCTGATCTTTGTGGCTTCGGGGCCACCTACTATACCGACGTCTGGGACTACCTGGATGCGCCGCACCTGTACCCTCTGGTCACCGACTCCAGTGGCAGCATCGTCACGCTGGATCGTGGCGCACAATATCTCTTTGCGCGTTGGCTCTACGACTACTCGGAGAGCCAGGCCGCCGGGAACGGCACCACCGTCTTCCAGGCGATCATGTCCTCTTCCGATACCGGCGTGGACGCGATCCTGGACGGAACCGGAGAATACAACTTTGGCGAGCTGGTCCTGAAGTGGCAGATGGCGCTACTCACCACCGGAGTGGTGGACGGCGACGGAAATCCTCTGGTGGATCCCACGGAATACCCTCCCTACGCCCCTATCGAGATCATCTCGGCACCCCCCTCGGCCCCCAACGGTCATTTTGGTGCCAATGGCTATCAGGTCGGTGTCAACCTCCGCGGGCTGAACACTCCCGGCGCCCTGGGCCACACCGAGACGCCGGAGGAGCTGCCGACCAAGGAGATCCGCCTGGATGGACCGGACGACTACATCTACACGCCAGGCTTCTCCTTTTATGGCTGGATGAAGGATAACTATGCCAGCCAGATCATCAAGCTGACCGGCATCAATTACGATCAGGCGACTGCCCAAATCCAGGCCGAAGATGCGGGTCTTGCAGTGGCAGTGGTACGCTGGTTTGACCCGATCAACCCTGACTATTCCATCGAGAATATCTACTCGCCTACCGATGTCAACCGCATCAGCCTGCCGCACCTGCCGGTGGACGGCGGAATTATCCGCGGTGTAGGCGAACTTTCTGCCCCCGGCTCCACCACCACCGTCGGGGAGGAGGGGGAGGAAGAGGGGATCGTGATGGACACCGACCAGTGGCTCTTGGACCTCACGGACCGCGCCATCGGGCAGGAAGTCCACGTTGTCGCCTGGATTGACCGGCATTTTGCGGATAGCAGTGGCAGCCCCAGTCCCGACGATCCCTGGATCGCCGTGGCCCCGGCCGAGCTGGTGCCCGCCCCAACCGTCTACGATACCAAGGCATCCGCTTGCACCGGTACCGGATCGGCCCTGGATTTTGGCTTCCCAACCTCCCTTCTCTCCTATCTCTACCTTCAGAAAATCCTCAGCTCTGAAATGTACAGCGACAGCCTGATCGAGGACTACTGCGGCGAGAAGCAGGCCGACCCCACCGACTGCAGCAACGACTGGGACCAGGACGGTGTGTTGGACACCGAGGAGCCCGAACCCGCCAGCTTCTACGAGCAGGTTGTCGTGGAACAGTGCACTTTCAACGGTGGAAATCTTCCTTCTCAGGTCTACTCCACCGACTGGTTGGACATCGACGAACTCGACGAAGATGACACGCCCAGCGCCAACATCGCCATCGGCGCGGGCGGGCATTCCGGTGCCACCGGAGAGGAGGGCTACGTGGAGCTGGTGGTGGAAGGTGGCAAGCAGTATGTGATCGTGATCGGCTCGGCAACGGGCGATACCGGCGTCTACGAATTCTCCGTCCGCGAGGTTTTGTAGTCTGAACTACAAAATCGAAAAAGGCTCTATGAACCCCCGAATTCCGGCGGACAACGACACACTCCTGGCCGCCTGTGATGTAGAGACCCTCAAAGGTTCCGGACCTGGCGGTCAACATCGCAACAAGACGGAGAGTGCAGTGCGCTTGCGACACCGGGAGACCGGTATCGTCGCTCAGGCCAGCGAGCGCCGCAGCCAGCACCAGAACATGGAGGTGGCCGCCGAGCGCCTTCGGGTGTTGTTGGAGCGCCATTTTGCGCCGCCCCCCAAAGCCCGAAGGGCCACCCGCCCAACGCGGGGCTCCCAGGAGCGGCGCCATGTGGCAAAAAAGGTCCGGGCGAAGATCAAGCAGGGACGGGGGCGGGTGGGGGAGGAGTAGGCGCGACTGCCTTGGCCTCCCCCTCTCCCCGATGATATGCCTCCGGCATGCGCACCGTCGTTTTTGTCGCCCCCTTTCTCATGGAAGCTACCCTCAAATTTGTGCGGGCGGCGGCCAGCCTGCCGGGCTTTCGTATTGTGGTGGTCACCCAGGATGGACCTGAAAAAGTCCCGCAGGGCTGCCATCACTGGCGGGTGGGCGATGGTACCAGTGTTGAGGGTATCGTGGAGGCTGCGCGCGGCGTGGCAAAGCAATGGGGCGGTATCCACCGCATCGTCGGCATCCTGGAAAACATCCAGGAGCAGCTGGCTGCGGCCCGCGAAATTCTCGGTGTTCCCGGTACCACACGGATCGTCGCCGAACGTTGCCGTGACAAATCGCTTATGAAAACGGTGCTACGCGAGGCCGGACTGCCCTGTGCCAAACACCGACTCTTGCGCAGCCATGACGAGGGTATGGCCGCCGCCAAAGAGATCGGCTTCCCCCTGGTGATTAAGCCGCCGGACGGCGCTGGCTGCCGCTCCACCTACCAGGTCAGCTCCTTTGAAGAGCTGAACCACGTGCTTACCGAGCTGCGGCCGTCGCCCGGTCACGAAGCCTTGGCGGAAGAATTTATCACCGGCGACGAGTTCAGCTTCGATACCATCACCATTCATGGCAAGGTACTGTTCAAGAACATCCTTCGCTATCTGCCTGGCCCCTTGGATGTAACGCGGAACGAGTGGATCCAGTGGTGTGTGGTCGCACCCCGCACCATCGACACCCCGGAATTCGCGCCCATCCACGCGGTTGGCCCCAAGGTCAACGAAGTTCTGGGTATCCATACGGCATTTACCCACATGGAATGGTTCCGTCGTCCCGACGGATCGCCGGTGGTTTCCGAGATCGGTGCTCGGCCTCCCGGTGCACAGTTCACCACGCTGATGAGCTATGCGCACGGCCGGAATTTCTATCGTGCTTGGGCACAGGCCATCCTCGAAGAGCGCATCGAAATCCCCATTGAGCGCACCCATGCGGCGGGTTGCGCCTATCTTCGTGGCCCGGGCCAGGGTCGGGTGGCGCGGGTGCTGAATGTGGACAAGGCGCAGGAGCGTGTGGGCCATCTCGTAGTGGAAGCCAAACTTCCCCAGGTTGGAAAGCCTAAAAATGCTCACTACGAGGGCGATGGCTACGTGATCGTGCGCCACCCCGACACACAGGTGGTAGAGCAGGCGCTGAAGATCATTGTGGAAACCATCCGCACGGAATACGCCTGATTTTTTGACTGACCCCTAAAACAACCCAATGGAAAACCCGATGTCCGATCAAGACCTGCTCGATCTTCTTTTTGTCAATGCCCGTAGCCACAATGGCTGGCAGGACCGTCCCGTGGACGAGAGCCTGCTGCATCGTGCCTGGGATCTGGCCAAGATGGCCCCCACCAGCGCCGACTGCCAGCCCCTCCGGGTGGTTTTTGTGAAGTCCGCGGAAGCCAAGGAGCGGCTGCGCCCGGCCCTTGCACCGGGCAACCTGGAGAAGACCATGAGCGCGCCGGTCACCGCCATCCTGGCCCATGACCTGGCTTTTTTTGAGGAACTTCCCCGCCTCTTCCCCCACGCCGATGCGCGCTCCTGGTTTGCGGGCAATGCAGAGCTGGCCCAGATCACCGCCTTCCGCAACGGCACGCTCCAGGCCGCCTACCTGCTCTTGGCCCTGCGTGCGGTGGGTCTGGACTGCGGCCCCATGTCCGGCTTCAACAACGCCGCTGTGGACGCAGCTTTCTTCCCCGACAGCACGATCCGCTCCAACTTCCTGATGAACATCGGCTACGGCGATCCCACCAAGCTCTTTCCGAGGCTTCCTCGTCCGGAGTTTGCGGAGTTTTGTAAAGTGGCCTGAGCGGGTCCAGGCACTGAATGAGCCCTCATTCAGCAAATTTCGCCCTATAGCCCCCTGAGAGATGATCTTTCCCGAAACATGCTGTATCCTTCGGGACATGATGCTCTCCCTGCTCTCCCTCGCCCTGGCCTTTGAGTCCGATCCGGTAGACGTCACGCTACAGGATCGGGCCGAGCTGTTTACCAATACGGAGTTCTCCACCGGGATCATCCCTTCGGGATCTCCGGTGGGCGTGCAGTTCCGCATCGAGGCGAATGGTGGCGCAAATATCACCATGGAAGGTATTGGAAACCTGACCTGGCCCGAGGCACTGACCCTCGCTTTTACCGGGGATCCCGGCACCGGGGTGCTGCTTCTGAACGGATCGCTAGCGGCCGTCACCGAGATCGTCATCGACCTGTCCGACTACGGCTACGAAGGTAGCTTCGAGATTGACCGTCGCGACATCCGCTTTGATGGTACGAAATTTTTCGACCCCTTTGTCATGGATGGCGCAACCACCGACCGGGTGGAGATCGTAGACACCACCGACTCGGCTCAGCTCATCTACTACGACTGGGAAATTATTACAGGTTTAAGCCTGAAATTCCAGGCCGACATGACCCCCACCTTCACCGTGGGCTTTGAAGGGGTGAGCTGGACCAACAACGAGGGCTACGCCTCCCACGAGGGGCAGGCCATGGACCTCGCGCCAGAGCAGGTGGCGGACTACGACGTGGCCTCCACCTTCCGGGGTGCATGGGATTCCACCTTCTCCCTGGTCTTCACCCCCGAGATCCAGGCCTGCGCCGTGATCCTCGGCTGCATCACCGTCGCCCAGTTCGACTTCCCCCTCGATCTGGCGGTCGATACTTTTGAGCAGGATTTTCCTTCTCAGTTGCTGACCTTTCCCCTCCCTTGGCTCAACCCCGGTCTCTCCGAGGGTGACTTCGGCGACGTGGAGCCGGGCAGCCAGGCGGTCATCAACTTTGCCATCACCAACGAGGGGAACCTGGGTCTGTACGGCAATGCCGTGATCATCGGGGAGGGAGAATTCAGTGTCTTCCCCGAAGACTTCAACGCGCTGGCCGGCACCACCGATGGACTCTCCATCACCTTTTCACCGACCAGCGAGGGATCGCAGAGCGCCAACCTCGTGTTGTACTCCAACGACCCCAACCTGCCCGAGCTGACCATCCCGCTCTATGGGAACGGCGTGCCCGACGAAGTGGATCCCGGTGGCAACGGGGATACCGGCAAGGTCACCGCCGAGGTCACCACCTGCGGCTGCTCCAGCAACCAGAGCATGGCTTGGTCGCCACTTCTCCTGCTTCTGGGCGGGCTCTTCCTGCGTCGGCGCAGTCATTGATGCTGACGGCCGGTCGTCCGACCCTCCCCTACAGCAGCGGCGCCGCCTTCAGTCGGAAGGGCATCCACCACCGGGAAAACGAGGATCAACATCGGATCCTCGATGGTTCGCACCCGGCGGTGGCGGCTGCTCACCGGGGTTGCCTCTACGCGGTGGCCGACGGGGTCAGCTCGGTGCCCCGCGGGCGTGAGGCCGCCCTCTTGACCTGCTCCAAGCTGGACAGTTTTTTCGATAAAGATTTTGAGCCTGAAGTAGGCAGCCTCCAACAGATAATCTCCGAGGTCGATTGGGAACTTCGGGCGGAAGGACGTGGACTTTCTGCCTGTACCTGCTCCATGCTCTGGCTGGCCCATGGGAAGGCCACGGTGCTCCATGTGGGCGACTCGCAGGTCTACAGGGTGCGCCATGGGCAAGTTACCCGCATTACAAAATCGCATCGCGGTGGACGTGCGCTGGGTGCTTATGTAGGGATGGGGCCGAAAATTTCGGATGTCCTCCAGCTGTGGCAGGAGCCGATGCTGGTCGGTGATCTCTTTTTGTTGGTCACCGATGGGGTGACGGCGGTGTTAGATCCGGATGAGCTCTTGGATAGCTGGTGGGCCATGGGTGGCTCACCACAGCGGGCCGCGAACGCCATTATTCAGGCGGTGGACGCTGCTGAGGGGGACGACGATGCCACCGCGTTGGTGGTGGATGTCCTGGCCTTGGAGGAGGACGCCGAGGGAGAGACCACCTACTCCGGGAAGACTGACTTCCGACGTTGAAAACTCTTGACCTGCCAAGAGAAAGGAGCAACGGATGAAGCTCGGGAAATTGCTGGAGCAGGCCATTGGCCTGGGGGAGTCCGCGGATCCGCGTCCGGTCGCCGTGTCTTCTCACAAGACGACGAAACACACCGAGATCCGCTCCACACCCGGCGCACGAATCCGCATCGAACGCGACGGATGGTCGGGAGATGCCCAGGTGGTGCTGCTGGCATGCCAACGCCTGGGCATAGAAGTGGAGCTGGTGGATCTTCCACCAGGCGGCGAAGCCCGCATTTTTCTGGATGGCAGCCCGCTTACCGCCCTGGAACTTCGGGCACGCCTGCGCGACGGACTACGCTGAAGACCCTCCCAAAACCGGATAGAGGTCGGCATGTCCTCCGAGTCCATCCTCAGCCTGCGGGTCAACGGCCAGCCCTTCCGACGCCTGGTGCCTGCCGAGCGCTCTCTTCTGGACTTTCTTCGCGAGGATCTGGGGCTGACCGGCTCCAAACACGGCTGCGATGTCGGCGACTGTGGCGCCTGCACGGTGTTGGTGGAGGGGCAGCCACGCCTGGCCTGCATCACCCTGGCCGTGGAGATGGAGGGGGCATCGATCACGACGATTGAGGGGATTGGCGGCCCGGAAGGCCCCCATCCCGTCCAAAAGCACTTCGATCAGCAGGTGGCCTCGCAGTGTGGCTATTGTACACCCGGCATCGTCCTGGTGCTGGTGGCGCTCTTGCGCGACGATCCGCAGCCCTCCGAGAGCCGAATTCGCGAGGTGCTGGGCTCCAATATCTGCCGTTGTACCGGCTATACGAAGATTCTGGCGGCGGCACGCGCCGCTGTGGGTGCCGCATGAGTGGGCGCTGGCATGCGGGGGAGGAGGCGGTGGTGGTCGGCCACTCTGGCCCCAAGATCGACGGGATGGCACGGATCACCGGTCAGGCTCTTTTTGTCGATGATCTTCGGCTTCCGCGTATGGTCCACGCCAAATTCCTGCGCAGCCCCTTTCCCCATGCCTGGATCCGCAGCATCGACCTGAGTGCCGCGCTGGCCCTACCGGGTGTGGTAGGGTCGATGGTTGGGGAGGAAATCCCCAGAAAATATGGGGCCATCCCTGTGTGCCAGGACGAGACCGCCCTGGCCATCGGGAAGGTGCGCTATGTGGGCGAGCCGGTGGTGTGTATCGCGGCAGAGGACGAAGAAACTGCCCTTCGTGCCTGCCGCCTGGTGCGTGTCGAGTACGAGCCGTTGCCGACGATTTTGAGCATCGACGAGGCCCTGGACCCGGCGCGACCCGCCATCCACCACGACTCCCGGAAACCCAGCAACGTCCTGCGTCGGGTGTCGCAGGACTACGGCGACGTGGAAAAAGGCTTTGCCGAGGCCGATCTGATTGTAGAGGAAAGCTACGACTACCCCGGCTCCACCCATGTGCCGCTGGAGAGCCATGGTGCACTTGCGGTCTGGGAGGCCGACGGGCGGCTGAAGTTGTGGACCTCCACCCAGAACCCCCACTATGTCCACCGCGACATCGCGCGGGTTCTGGGCCTGGAAGCTGCACAGGTTCGACTGATCAAACCGGCCGTGGGTGCGGGCTACGGTGGCAAATGTGACCCCTTCTGCACCGAACTCTGCGCCTCCTACCTTGCGAAGAAATTAGGGCGTCCCGTAAAAATCATCCTGGACCGGGAGGAGGTCTTCTACGCCCACCGCGGCCGCCATCCCGTGCGGATGTGGCTGAAGATGGGTTTTCGCAACGATGGCAGTATCACCGCCATTGATTTTAAGGCCCAGGCCGATGGGGGCGCCTACTCCAGCTATGGGGTGGTGACCTCCTACTACCTGGGGGTCTTTATGACCCTGCCCTACCGCTTACAGAACTATCGTTTTGAGTCCCAGCGCCTCTACACCAACAAGCCCCCCTGTGGTCCCAAACGAGGACACGGCGCGATCCAGCCCCGCTTCGCCTTGGAGCTGCACCTGGAAAAGGCCGCGCAGCTCTTAAAAATCCCGGCGGATGAGCTGCGTCTTCGTAATATTGTAGCCCCGGATACAGAGACCTGCAACGGCCTGAAGGTGGGCTCGGTGGGCATGGAGGAGTGTATCCGTGCCGTGGTAAAATCCAGTGGCTACGCGGAGAAGAAGGGAAAGCTCGGACCAGGGCGCGGTATCGGCATAGCGGCCTCCGCCTATATGTGCGGCGCCTTACACCCCACCTATCAGAACGAATTGTTTCACTCCGGTGTGATGATCAAGGTGGATCGTTCTGGGGATGTTTGCCTCTTTTCGGGGACTGCAGACATCGGCCAGGGCAGCATCCACATGCTGGCCACCCTCTGTGCCGAGCGCCTGGGTCTACGGCCGGAGCAAGTACGGGTGGTGGAGGGAGACACCAGCCTGACCCCGGTGGATCTGGGCAGCTACTCCTCACGGGTGACCTTTATGGCGGGCAATGCATGTGTGGAGGCAGCCGACAAGGTGCGCGCCCGACTTTTTGCCGCCGCCGCCAAGAAGCTGAAGGTGGAGGATGCCGCACTTCAGGCCGCGGAGGGCTTTATTTTTGTGAAGTCCGAGCCCACCCAAAAAATCTCGTTTGTGGATGCCGTGTGGTTGGCGGAGGAGGCCGGGCCGCTGGTGGAGGCCGGGGGCTACACCCCGCCGAAGATCGGCAACCGCTTCCGCCGGCAGTCGGTGGGGCCGTCGCCCGCCTACTCCTTCACCGCGCAGGTGGCCGAGGTAGAAGTGGACGAAGAAACCGGGATCATACGGGTGGAGCGCATCTGGGTGGCGCACGACTGCGGGCGCGCCCTGAACCGGACCATCGTGGAAGGGCAGCTTGAAGGCTGTGTCTACATGGGGGTGGGCGAGGCCCTCTACGAGGAGCAGGCCTACCGGAAAGGGGGCATCCTGCGGGCACCTTCGATCCTGGAGTACAAGATCCCCACCCTTCACGAGACTCCGGAAATCCACAGCATCATCGTGGAGAGTCATGAAGAGGGTGGCCCCTTTGGCGCCAAAGAGGCGGGCGAAGGGCCGCAGCTCTCCACCGTGCCAGCCATCGCCGCCGCCCTGCAGGATGCCACCGGTATCTGGTTGAGAGATCCTCCCTTTACGCCCGAAAAAATCCTGAAGGCGCTGGAGAGGCACCGTGCTCCCCTTTCCTAAGTTCGACTATGCCGCCCCCACAACCCTGCGGGAGGCGGTCAGCCTCTTATGTACCCCCGGCGCGCGAATCCTCGCCGGCGGAACCGATCTACTCCCCTCTCTCAAACATCGACTCTTTGAACCCTCTCTGCTGGTGTCCATCCGTCGTCTGACCGAGCTGCGGGAATGGGAGATGCTTCCCGACGGAGGCCTGGCCCTCGGTGCCGGGCTGACCCTGCAGCAGCTCTCCGGTCTGCCCGCGTTGGCACTGTATCCAGGACTCCAGGAAGCCTGCCGCACCGTCGCGACCCCCACCCTGCAGGGGACCGCCACCATTGGCGGAAATATTCTCTTAGAAAGCCGCTGTCTCTACTACAACCAGCCCGTCGGCTGGCGCGACGCCATCGGCGGCTGTCTGAAGTGCGACGGCAGTGTCTGCCATGTGGCTCCCAAGGGGAAGGGCTGCTACGCCGCCCATTCAGCGGACACCGTGCCCACACTCTGGCTGCTGGGGGCACAGGTGGAGCTGGTGGGACCGTTGGGGGTCCGCCTGGTGCCCATCTCCGCGCTCTACAGCGGCGATGGCCTGCGCCCCATGTTGCTACAACCTGGGGAAATTCTTACGCGGCTGCTGCTGCCACCGCCTGGCCCGCCCACAGTCCACCGAAAGCTGCGCACCCGCGCCGCCATCGACTACGGACTATTGTTGGTAGCGGCAAGCCGCTCACAGAGTGGCTACCGGGCCGTGGTGAGTGCGGTGGGCCCGGCCCCCATTGAAGTGCGGGGAGAAAGCCCTGAAGATCTGGCGGAGGCCGCGTTTCGGGCGGTGCAGCCCCTGGGCACCCATGCCCCGGCGCCAACCTGGCGGAAGAAGGTGCTGCGGGTGGAAGTACGTCGTGCGGCAGAAAGTCTGAAAGAAGGATAAAAAATGCCGGTTCCTGTCCATGTCATCGGTGGTTTTCTCGGATCCGGCAAGACGACGCTGCTCCAAAAGGAGCTGGCGCGGCGCCAAGAGCGCTGTGCGGTGGTGGTGAACGACTTCGGGGAAGCCAAGATCGATCGTCAGCTTTTGGGTGCCGCCGTCGGCATCCAGGACATCCCCGGCGGCTGCCTGTGCTGCACGGCGCCCGAGGGACTCGTGCCCGCCATCACCGCCATCCTCGCCGAGCTGCGTCCGGATCGTATTTTTATTGAGCCGTCGGGACTGGCAAGACCGCAGGACATCGGCGACATGCTGCGTCGTTCCGCGATCAAAGCACAGATCACCCTGGGACCGGTGGTGGTACTGGTGGATCCGGAGCGCCTCCAGGCCGCTCCGAATCCGCTGCTTCAGGAGCAGCTGGAGGCCGCCGACATCCTGGTGGCCAGCCGCTGCGACATCGCCAGCCCAACCGCACTTGCCCACTTTGAACGTAGCGTCTCCACCCTCTGGCCGCCCCCGCTGAAGCTGCTGTGGTCGGCCCACGGCGAGGTCGGGGCGGAAGCCTGGGAGTGGCCGGAAGGGGCGGGGCTACGGCTCCAGGCCGCCCGGCAGGATCGCTACCCCTCTACCTGGGGCTTTGAAGGACGATCTTTTTTCTTTCCTCCCGACAAGGTCTTTTCCTATGACCGGCTCCGGCGGCTGGTGGAGAGCACCGCGCAGATCGAACGATTTAAAGGTCTTTTTCTAACGGATCTGGGCCACATCCGCCTCGATCTTGCAGGCGGAAAGACCCAGATCCAGCCCAGCGCCTATCGACGCGACAGCCGCGCCGATGCGATTTTTTTGGAGGGGGCAGACATCGAGGCTTTTTCCAGGGCTTTGGAGGGCTGTATCCGGGGGGAGGACGCGGCGGAGGGCCCGGTCCTGGCCCTGGTGGACGCCGATGGCAACAGCCTCTCCTTCAGCCGAGAGGCACTGGCGGGTCTACCCGGACAAATTGAGGATGTCGCCCCGCTTGTGCCCGGACGGGAAGGGTCGGGACTGCGGCTGCGGGGGCTGCTCGCCCTTGGCGGAGAGGGCGGACGGGTGATCATCGCCGCCGGGGACGGGATGACCAGCGAGGCCGTTCCTTTACAGGAGGCCGGAGAGGCCATTCTGCTGCACAGCCTCTCCGGTGGCCCCCTGCCGGAAAAGCAGGGCGGCCCCTTCCGGCTGCTGGCGGCGGGCTCCCCCTGCGGAAATGTAAAAGGGGTGGTACGCATCCGGATCCTGCCCGGCTAAGGGCGGAGCGGCGCAGAACATGCCATACTGGAGAAGGAGGACGCACACATGATGCTGTTGTGGGTAGCGATAGGCTGCACCGGAAGTCTGCCGCCGAAGGCAAGTCCGGATGGCTCGGACAGCGGAGACAGTGGCCGCCCGGACTCAACTCCGATCGACGACAGCGGCGACTCCGAAGATTCGAACAATCCCGATGCGGAAGTGGGCTGGATCGTTGCCTCTGCTCCCCGCGCGGAAGACGCCGGAGGGGACGGTACCTGGAGTGCGGGCGAGAGCCTGACCGTCTACGCCACCCTCACCAATCTCCGTAGTGAAGACTACAACTACTCTCCCGGCATCCTGGTGTTCCCCGAAAACGACCGCGTCACCGTTCCCGATCCCGGCGGGAATTGGCTCTACGCGCTGTTCGGAAACAGCAGCTCTGAGCTGGGGGTTACGGTGACCGCCGCCTCGGATATTCCACGGGGAACCTTCATCGACTTTCGTATCGAGGTCACGTCCTTGTCCTGCACGGGCGACGGCAGCTTTTGCCTGGATCCAGCTCCGATCTCGCTCCAGGTGCGGGTAGAATAGGCGGCTCCCCCGAGCGCCACACTTCCCGCGGCGCGCTGCCATTCACCGTCCAGACGGTACACCTTGTAATCTTGACGCTGTACCGTCTGGACGGTATAGTATCTCCATGGCTGCTCCCTCCCGTCGCTCCCACTTGCTTCAGGCCGCAGCCGCCGTGGTGCGGCGGTCCGGTGCCGAAGCCCTCACGCTGGACGCCGTCGCCGCCGAGGCAGGGGTGTCCAAAGGCGGGCTGCTCTACCACTTTCCCACGAAAGACGCCTTGATCCAGGGACTTCTGGTGGCCGCTTTGGACCAATTCGATCAGGCCCTGGCCCAGCAGCCCCGAACACAGCCCGGCGATCTGGGGCGTGCCTACCTGCAGGTGACGGCTCTCGGCGCTTCCGAAGACGCCTCGTTGGTCGCGGCGATTGCCCAACGCCCAGAGCTGATAGAGCCGATGCGCAGCCGCTACCAGCAGTGGACGGCGGAGTTGGTGGCCGACGCTCGCAGCCCGGTGGAAGCCTGGGTGATGCGCCTGACGGCCGATGGCATGTGGTTGGCAGATGTGCTGGATCTTGCACCGCCCGATGCGGAGCTACGTGCCCAGATCCTGGCCTATTTCACCCCGCCGCAGGAGGCCGAATGAAAGCGCCATGGCTACGTAAGACCGCCTGGTTCTGCGCCATCCTCTCCTTTCCAGTCTGGTTTGGGGCTTTCCTGATTCCGCCCTTTCTCCCCTTGGATTTGGCGGAGAAAGCGGTAGCGGCGGGGCTCCTGTTGGGCGCGGGGGAGGCGCTCTTCTGGGGGGCGGCCCTGGTTCTTGGGGCGGAGCTGGTCAACCGCTTCCGCACGCCGAAGGTCCATACCGGAAGCAGCTTTTCGGGGCGTCGGGTGGCGGTGATTGGGGCCAACGGGGGCCTGGGCGAGGCCATCGCGCGGGCACTTCTGCGGGAGGGAGCGGAGCTGGTGTTGGTGGGCCGCGATGCGGGCCGGCTGGCGCTGCTGTCGGCAGAGCTGAAGTCCAGCTCCTTCCTAGGGGACCTGTCGGTGCAGGCCCAGCGGGAGGCAGCAGCGGCGGCCGGTCCGGTGGACCATGTGGTGGTCGCGACCGGCGTGGATGTGCGGAAGCGTCTGGACGCCCACACCGACGTAGAGGTAGAACAACAGTTAGATGTAGCACTTTTAGGGCCGATCTCTGTGGTGCGCGCCTGGTTGGGCCAGACCCGCCAGTCGTTGCTGCTGCTGGGCGGTTTTGGGGATGGGCGGGTGGCGCTGCCCTACTACAGCGTGAACGTGGCGGCCCGATCCGGACTTTCCGGCTTTGTACAAAGTGTAAATCGGGAGATGCGCCAGGAGGGGGACGAGCGGCGCCTCCTCTACTTCTGCCCGGCGCCGGCCAGCACCACCGCCGAGCTACCCTTTGCAGAGCTGTGGACCCGCCTGGGCAGTCCGCTGGTGGCCCCCGAACTTGTGGCGGATGTGGTACTCCAGAGCCTACTTTCCGGCCGAAGCGGTGTGGCCATGGGCTGGGGAAACCGGGCCTTGGTGGTGGCGGAGCGGCTGTCTACCGGCCTCGTGGATCTGCTGGTCCACCGCGGCCTGGGCCCCCCGCTGCGCGAGGTGCTCAGCAGCGGCAGCCCCCTGCCCATGCCTCCCCCCGCTTCAGCACCCCCCTCCGGTTAGCCCGTCAAAAACCGCAGTCGCCGGTTTCCGCGGGATGGGAAGGATCTTCCTCTACCGTTCCGTCGTAGCTCCAGGTGTTGGAGCAGGTGGTGTACCACTCAGGCTTGTCGAAGTCCAGGATCTCGAAGTCACTTCCATCGCGTTGTAGCTCGACAATCCAGAAGTTGTCGCTGTCGTAGCGGGTGCCCCCCACCAGGATGTTCCGGAAGGGGTAGCCCACCCCAAAATCGATCCAGCGGTGGGAGTGGCCAGAGAGCGCCACTTTCAGGTTGGGAGCCTCCGCCATGACCGTCTCAAAATCTCCCGCTCCATCGTGGTCTTCGTCCTTGGCCATCACCAGGGGGTAGTGGTGGCTCATCACGATGGAGGGTCGCCCCTCGGCCAGCCCATCCCGCAGCCAGGCGAGCTGCTCGGCGCCAAAGGAGCCGGTGCCGCCGTCGCAGCGGGGGTCGGCATGGTCGAAGGTGGGGCCAAGCTGGCTGTTCCCCACAAAGAAGCTCCAGGACTCCAGATCCACCCGCTGGTAGGGCTGGGTCTTCAGATAGCGCTCGGCGAGCTGGTGGGTCAGCGCGTGGGGCTCGTTGGGGTCATCGCAGGAAAAATCATAGTCGTGGTTCCCAAGTGCCAAGTAGAGGGGAATCTCCAGCTTGGCGAAGGCAGCTTCGGCCCGAGACCATGCGGTATCCTGGCCTTCGTACTCTTCCAGCGTCGCAAAGACATGGGCGTCGTGGACGATATCTCCCAGCACAAAAACCGCTTCTGGCCTGGGGTTGACCGCGTTCAGAGTGGCGATGGTATCCTCCAACCGCTCCTGGGTGCGCATGATGCTGCTGTTGTCCAGGTCCCCATTCTCCGAGCAGCAGGTGTACTGCGGCCCGATGACGTGGGTGTCGGAGAGAATGGCAACCCGAAGGGGGCTTTCTTCCTTGGGGGTGGACTCGGAAGAGGAGGAGGTACAGGCGAGGAGGAGCAGCATCCGCTGAGCTATCGTCGCCGTCTTTCGGGAGCGAGGGCACCGGGCACCGCCAACCATCAACAATTATCAAGCTTCTTCCATAATAGATGGCAACGCCACACCATGCCACCACCCATTCGTCACTCAAAAGACGCGGGAATCTTGCTGTGGGGCGGGGTGGTGAGGCAGCCGCGAAGAGAGGTATAACAACCGATGCAACCGCCACGCCGTGAGGATGCCAGACCGCCTCCTCCTCTACCCCTCCTCCCCTCCCACCTTCTTCAGTACCACCACCTTTCGCGCCTTGCCCTCCACCGTGTAACGTTCCACGTGGAACAGCGTGTAGCCGGGGGCCTGTGGCGCCTCCTCGGTGGCCAGCATCAGGACCAAGAAGCCTCCGGACTTCAAGAGGCGTAGACCCTCGGGAAGCAGCTCGGGAGGCGGCTTGTAGGCGCGGCTGATCACCCCGTCGTAGGCGCCCGCCGGAAGGTCGTTGCTGTCCATACAGCGCACCGTCGTGTTTTTCAAGCCCGCTGCGGCCACCACCGTTTCCAGAAAGGTGGCGCGCTTCTGCCGACGCTCCACCAGCTCGATCTGAGCGTCGGGAAAAGTTGCGGCGAGCACCACCCCCGGAAAACCTGCACCTGAGCCCAGGTCGGCCCAACGTCCTGACACCGGAAGCTTTGCCACCGCCTTTTCTGAATCTTCAAAGTGGGGATTTACGGATCCCGGCCCTACCAGGTCCATGGCCTTCCGCCAGCGCTCCAGCAGCTCCCGATAGATATGCAGCGGCTTGTCCATCGTGCGGATCTATCCCGCCGGGTTATAGGCGGCCCCCTTGGACGCTCAGTCCAGGCCCTTGACAGGTAAACAGATGCGACCGGACGAGTTTGTGGTAGTTCCCGACGGATGGCTTTCTCGGGGACAGGCTTTTGTGCGGGGAGATGGCGCGCAGTTGGTGATCCCAGGCGGGATTCCCGGAGAGCGGGTGCGCGTCCGCGTGACCTCCCGTACGCCACATCAGGTCTTTGCCAAGGTGCAGGAGCCCATCCTGGCGCCCCATCCGGATCGGGTGGTGCCGCCCTGCGAACGATTGCCCTATTGTGGGCGTTGTACCCTGATGCACCTGAACGACCGGGGCATTGATGCGGCGCAACGCGGTATCATCGAGCTGGCGCTGCGAGAGGCCGGGGTGCAGCCACGCCTGGAGCCGATTGTTCATAGCCACCAGCTTGACAGTATCCATAGTCTTGACCTTCTGGCTGGTTATTCCGACGAGGGCAGTGCTCGCCTGGGGGTTACCGCGGCCAAGGGCGGGCTGATTCCCATCCCCTTGTGCAATATCGTGACGCCGGTGCTTCGCGAGATCATGAAGGTGGCGGCCCACCATATGCGAGCCCTGGACATCCGCCCTGCCGACGGTCGCAGCGGTACCCTTCGGCGGGTGCGCGCCATGCAGGTGCCCGGTACCGACGAAGTGCTGATGATCCTGGGGACGATCCGCAAAAATCCCGTCCTGCGCGACTATGCGGTGGCGATGGGCGCGGCAGTTCCCCAGCTTGCATCTGTCTATCTTCACCGGGAAGAGGATGATCCGACGGGCGAAGACCTCTTTCTGACCTATGGCAAGCCCGCCATCGAGTGGTCGGCGGGCTGGCTACGTTTGAAGGTGGGTCCCAAAGATCCGATGCCGGCCCACCCGGCCCTGGCCATGAAGATGGCGGAGGACGTTGTTACCGCCTTGAACCCGCAAAAAGGCGATGCGGTGGTGGACATCGGCTCGGGGATGGGGCTGCGCACCATGCTCCTGGCCAAAAAGTCCGGTTGGGCCTTGGGGGTGGAATCTTCGGAAGACCTGGTGCGCCACGCACGCGAGAATGCAGCCACAAACCAGGTCTCTGCCGAGTTTTTTGAGGGCCCGGTCACCGAGGCGTTGGAGAGCCCGCGCCTTGCCGGACTCCGGCCGCTGGTCTACCTGGATGCGGAGCGCCGCGGCCTGGACGGCGAGGTGATGACGGCCTTGGAGCAGCTCTCGCCCCGCCGGATCGCGCTGGCCTGCACCAACCCCCGTGCCCTGGCGCGGGATATCGCCCTGCTTTCGGGCAAGGGCTATGATCTTCGCCGCATTGTGTCGTATGATGTGTCGCCCTTCACCCCCTTCGTCGAGAGTGTAGCGCTGCTGGTTTCCCGCGATCTCCGTGGGCCCGAGCGCCGCGCCCCTCAGCGGCGGACGGTGCGCTGACCTCCGGAGGTTTCCTTGCTTTTGTTGTTGAGCTCCCTGGCCTTTGCCCTGGATGATGATCGCGTCCGTGTGCTGGTTTCCGAGTTTCAACCTCGGAACGAGGACAGTAAGGCCCTGGCCGCCCTGGTGGAGAACTTTCTGGCCTCCCGCCTGAAGGAAAATCCAGACATCGAGCTGGTGCGTCCGGAGCAGCTTCCGCCCTTCCAGGACTATTCCGCGAGGATCTACCTGGAGGGTTGCCCCGCGGGGGACATGATCGGCTGCACCTATGTCGCCGCGGAGCGCGGAGAGGTGGAGTGGGCGATCACCGGCACCACCCGGGTGACCCCTTCTGCCTCGAAAGTGCAGGTGGAAATCCTGGATATCCGCTCCGGCCGGGTGGTGGTCAGCTTTGAAAGTGAGCTGGAGTCCGGCCAGGACGAGAAATTCGCCGAAGCGGTGGCGGAGATGCTGTCGGATGCCATCGGTGGCTCCTTCAAGCAGCAGGACATCCGCGCGGTGGACCCGGACTCCGAAGATCCCGAAGGGGATATGCGGAAGATGTCGGACGATGCCATCGCTCAGCAGTTGGACTCTCTCTCCCAGGAATTGGGCGATATTTCCACGGTGATCAACCGCCCGGATACGCCCATCGAACGTCCCGACTACACGATGGACGATCTGGCCGACCAGATGCAGGGCGAGGGCAGCAAGCCCTGGGAGCGCCTGAAGATGTCCCCCGGGGAGTATCTGCGCTACAAAAATTCGGGGAAGACCCTGGATACCTGGCGGCAGTTGGCGCTGGGGCGTGCGGGACAGGTGATCATTCGACCGACGGTCGGTTTTGGGATCCAGCCCGCCTCTAACACCTACTACGGGCGCTATGCCTATGACTCCGGGCAGGTGGTGGATGTGTACACCGCTCAGGCGGTAACCAACGGCTTTGGAGGCTACTTTACCGCCGGTGTGGCCTACGGTGTACACCCCTCTTTGGACGTGGGCGTTGACTTTGGCATCGCGTCGGGGCGGGTCACCCGGGACTACCAGCAGCAGACGGTGGGGCAGACCATCCCCAGCCCCGAAATCTACGCCTTTCAGGGCAGCTCCTTTGTGTTTGGACCCCGGATCGTCGGCTCCTTCATCCCGGTGAGCCCGATCCGTCCGGTGGTGGGCGGGGCGGTGCAATTCTGGCTGGGAGATACCGTGCGGAGCAAGGAAGTTCCACCGGAAGGACTTGCCAATTTCCCGGCGCCGCTCAGCATCGTCGCCGAGGTGATGGTGGGGGCGGAGCTGAGGCTGACCAAGCGGGTGGACTTTTTTGTCCATATTCCGGTGGATCTGACCGTAGGTGGCAGCATTTTCCAAGAGAAACGCGAAGGGAGTGCCGACGTATTGCAGGCGGTGCAGGCCCCCGCGGTGGGCAGTATGGTGAGCGGCGGTCTGCGTGCAGGACTGCAGGTGCGGCTGTTTGGAAAGAAAGTCAAGAGCTCGATCCTGGATGAGATGGAGGAAGAACCTTGAGCCTGGACCACCTGTGGAGGGACAGCACCCTCGGCTTCAGCCTGGACTGGAGCGCCTGTCCAACGTTCTCGGATGATCCTGTAGCCTGGGCTACGGTTTTTGCGCAGATGGAGGCCCTGGAGGGCGGCGCCATCGCCAACCCCGACGAGGGGCGGCAGGTGGGCCACTACTGGCTGCGGACGCCGGAAATTGCGCCTGCGGGACTATCAGCAGAAATTCGTGCGGTGGTGTCCACCTGCAAAAAATTTGCCTTTGCCCTGAAGAAAGAAGGGAAGTTCAAGACTGCACTCATCCTGGGTATCGGCGGCAGTGCGCTGGGCCCGGCCTTTTTGTCCTCGGCGCTGCAGGAGCCCGAGGACTGGATGCGCCTGGTGTTCATTGACAACACCGATCCCGAGGGGATGGCGCGGGTGATCGGTCCTTTGGACCTGGAAGAAACGCTGGTGATCTGCATCTCTAAGAGCGGGGGGACTGCCGAGACGCGCAATGCCCTGATCGAGGTGCAGGCCGCTTTTGGCGTGGCGGGGCTGCCTTTTGCCGAGCACGCCATCGCGATCAGCCAGGAAGGAAGCCGCTTGTGGAAGGAGGCGGAGGGCTGGAAGCTGCGGCTGCCGATGTGGGACTGGGTGGGTGGCCGGACCTCGGTGACTTCCGCGGTGGGGCTTCTGCCGCTGGCGTTGCAAGGCGCGGATGTAGAATTATTGTTGGAGGGTGCTGCGGCGATGGACGCCGCCACCCGGATACCCGACCTGGAGAAAAACCCGGCGGCAATCCTGGCGAGATCCTGGTACAACCTGGGAGAAGGCCGCGGCAAGCGGGCCATGGTGGTGCTGCCCTACCGGGATCGGCTGCTGCTTTTCTCGCGCTACCTGCAGCAATTGGTGATGGAGAGCATCGGGAAGGAAAAAGACTTGGCGGGGAACCTGGTCTATCAGGGGCTGACCGTCTATGGAAACAAGGGTAGCACCGATCAACACGCCTACGTGCAGCAATTGCGCGACGGTCCCGACGATCACTTTGTCACCCTGGTCGGGGTGCTGGACGATGGCTTTGTCGGCGAAGAGGTAGAGCCTGGCATCAATGCCGGAGACTACCTTCAGGGATTTTTGTTGGGGACCTGGCAGGCGCTGCAGCCCCGGCACCCGGTGCTGATGTTAACGCTGGACAACGTGGATGCCTTCCGATTGGGTGCGTTGATCGCACTCTATGAGCGGGCGGTGGGCCTGTACGCCTTCCGCATCGGCATCAATGCCTACCACCAGCCGGGGGTAGAGGCGGGCAAGAAGGCGGCCACGGGGATTCTATCGGCGAAGCTGCGGCTTCGGGAGAAGCTCGGTACAGAGCCGCAGACGGCTGCGGAGCTGGGCAAGGCGGCGGGGGTGGAGCCGCGGATGGCTTGGTATCTTTTGAGCCGGATGGGGGCGATGGGGGAGCTGAGGGTGGAGAGGGGGGGAGAGGGGCCGGACCAGGATGGGTTTTTGAGGGTTGGGGAAGGGTAGGTGGGCGGCGTCCACTGCGGGTAGTGGGTTAATGCTCCCGCATGGCACATCCTCAGAACCTTCAGCTCCAGAAGTTCTACCGCAGTATTCATGGGAAGAACCTTCAACCCGTAGAGCCGGGCAGTGATTTTTATGTACCCTTGCTGGAGGAGCACCCAGAAAAGGATCCGATCCTGAAGATTGTGCAGCAACTGCTATGGGCAGATGATGAAAGTGTATTTTTTCTTACCGGCTACCGGGGCAACGGGAAAAGCACACAATTGCGCCGTTTGAAGCAGTTGTTGGACGACCAGGGCTATACGGTCTTTCTGGTGGATATGCTGAAGTATGTTCATATGTCCGAGCCCTTGGAGATCACGGACTTTCTGCTTTCCCTGGCCGCCGGCCTCACGGCGCAGGTGGAAGCCTTCTGGAAGTCAAAGCGGTTGGATGAACGTGCTATTCAGAAGCTTAAGACTCTGGTGGCGGACTACTGGAAAAGGATAAAAAACTTCCTGGGGGCGGAGGTGAATGTAGAACCGGTAGAATTCAGCACTGGAGAAGTGCTCCCTTTCTCGGCCAGCATGGGCCTCCAGTTGGCGATGAATGCCACCTTCAAGCAAAAGCTGCAAGAATACACCAAAGGTAAAGTTACAGAACTAGTTCGGGACATCCACGACTATGTGGCCGGCTTGGTCGCCGCCCTGCATGGGCTAAGTGAGGATCCGAACCACAAGGTGGTCCTTCTGCTGGATTCCTTGGAACAGCTTCGAGGTTGGGGGGAGCAGGGAGAGCGGGTCTATCAAAGCCTCGCCAGCCTTTTCTCCGAAAATGCCGTCCACCTGACCCTGCCTAGTCTACACGTGGTCTACACCATTCCGCCCTACCTGCCAGTGCTGAGCCCCAACCTGGGCAACCATTTTGGTGGCCAGTCCCTTATCTCCTGGCCGAACGTACATGTGCGGACACCCGATGGCGCGGCCGATCCGGCTGGGCTGACCATCATGCGAACACTGATCGACAAACGTTACGACCAATGGTCTCTTTTCCTGAAGGAAGCTCAGCTCAACCGGGCTGCCTCCGACACCGGCGGTGACATCCGCGACTACTTTCGGCTGATCCGGGAATCCATTACTTTCCTCGCCCTTTCGCAAAATTCCAGCGTGACCGATGAGATGCTTCTTCGCGCCACCGAACAGCTCCGCAATGAGATGGCCCTACTACCCGACGATCACCTGGAATGGCTGCGGCAAGTACATAAGACCCACACCATCGCCACCCCGTCTGATAAAGAGCTATCTCGGCTGGTGCGCTTTATGGATACCAACGCAGTGATGAACTACTTGAATGGAAAACCCTGGTTTGACGTACATCCGCTCATTCTTCCGCGCTTGGGTATATGAGCAGCCTGCTGCCGCAGGGTGAGGCGGAGTGGGCTCGGGTGCAAGGGCACCTAGAGATGATGGCGGAATTTGCGCTGATCTTTGTGTTCAGTGGTAATTCGGGAGTGTTGGCGGTCTTTCAGGAGCGGATTGCCGCATTCTACCGCGCCCATGTCACCCGCCTATCAGAGTTCAAGCTACAAGATCCCGAAGAAGTGTGGAGCCGGGTGATGCCGGAATTGTTACAGTATCAGGGAGAGCCCGCAGAGGCCGGGCAGCCCCGTTGGTTGGACCTGAGCCAGCCCGGGGAGGACTGGCGCCACGCACGGCTCAACTTTCTGGTGCGGCTGAACGAGCGCCGTGAGCGCCTGCGGGAGGTGCAAGGGCGGCCGTTGATCCTGGTGCTTCCACTATCGGAACACCCGGAGATCCCAGCCTTGGTACCGGACCTGTGGGCGATTCGGGACCTGACGTTGATCTTGGGGGATTGGCTGCCTGCTCGATCAATACCGGTTGCTCCTCTGGATCCGGTCCCGCTGCGGGAATGGACGAAGGCAGACGCACGGATCCTGGCAAGGTGGGAGCGGGTGAAAGGCAGTGAAGACCTCGGAGTTTTTCGGTCGGGCATACGCGCCAGCCAACGGCTCCGGGAGGCGGGAAGGTTGGAAGAGGCAGCAGAATTGTTACCCCGATTGCTGGCAATGGGCCAGTTGTTGGGGGAGCGACTGGAGGTAGAGGTGCGGGCGGAGGCGGCGGAGGTGCTACGGCAATTGGGGAGGTTGGAGGAGGCGCAAGGGCACGCGGAGCTGGAGGTGGTGTTGAGGAGGAGGTTAGAGCCGATGTCGCGGCAACTTGAAGTGGCGCTGTCCCGACTGGGAAATGTAGTATTTGCAAGAAATGATTTTTCTTTGGCGCAGGCCGCCTTTGACGATGCCCTTGCCATAAGTCGCCGTCAAGCGACAAGCGAAGCACCTTATGCACTACGCAACCTGTCCTCTTCCCTCAAAAATATAGGAGACACATGCCTCGCCCTCGGGCAATTTGGGCAAGCCCAAGAACACTATTTGGAGAGCCTCCAGCTCCGCCAGCAGCTCGCCTCCTCCGGTACTCCGGAAGCTCTCCGCGACCTCTCCCTCTCCCATATCAGCGTTGGCGACATCGGCCTCGTCCTCGGAAAAACGGATGTGGCTGCCGAGCACTACGAAGCGAGCGTGGACATCTTCCAGCAACTCTCCAGCTCTGGTTCCCCTCAAGATCTCCGCAACCTCTCCATAGCTCTTGGCAGAGCAGGCGATCTGGCCCGCCGCCTCGGGAAGCTCGACGAAGCTGGAAGGCACTACTCGCAGTCTCTTCAAATCTCCCAGCAGGTTGCAGGCTCCGGCACCTCCGAGGATCTCCTCAACCTCTCCGCCGCCCTGAGCAATGTAGGAGACATAAACTATGACATGGGAAAGGTTGCCGAGGCACAACAATTATATATCCAAAGCCTTGAAATCGCTCGGGAGGTTGCCGGTTCCGGCAGTGTGGCGGCGATACGTGACATCTCTGTTTCCCTCAACAAATTAGGCGATACCTGTCGCCAGCAGGGAAGGTCTGACGAAGCCCGAATTCACTACAACGGGAGCCTGGAGATTGCTCGCCAGCTCGCCGCATCCCGTACTCAGGAAGCTCTCTACGACCTATCCGTGTCCCTCTGCAACATGGGCGATCTTGATCTCAGCCATGGAGACTTTGCCAAGGCCCGTCAAGAATATGCGGAAAGTCTCCTGATCGCCCGAGAGCTTGCCACATCTGGCACCCCGAAGGCCCTGAGCGACCTCGCATCTTCCCTTATGAGAATGGGGGGCATCGAAGGTACGATCGGAAATTTCGCCGAGGCGCGACAACACCTTGCCGAAAGCCTCCAGATCGCCGTACAGCTCTCCAAATCCGGAGTCCCGCAAGACCTTCACAATCTCGTGGTTTCCCACACAAGAGCAGGTCATCAGTTCATTGCGGATAACGATTCTGAAAAGGCTCAGTTTCATTTTAGAGAGGCGCTAATGGTTGCGCAGAAGCTCCTTTCCAAGCAGGGGGACACCCCTGAGACCTTCTACGATGTTGCCGCCAGCTACCTCAACCTCTCCCTCGTCGACCCCACCAACGCCGCCGCACACCGCGCCAAAGGCCGCTACTACGCCGACTGGCTGGTACGCCGCTTCCCTGAAGTTCCGGCATATGCCGATATGCTCCAACGCCTGCAAGAACCTCCCGCGCAGCCCCCGACCAACGACGATGCCCCCCCAAAGCCGCCCGGGCCCCTGGCCCGCGCGGCTGGTGTAGTGCTGAAATAAGCGGCTTATTTCCATCCCTCTGACTGAATGAGGCTTCATTCAGTGTGGGGAAGGGCCTCTGGTGGGGTACGGGAGGGGGATGTCGGTCGTGGGTCGGCTTTGGTGGGGGACTGCGAAAATTTCTACGCACCCCGGCCGGGCCAACCGGTCGGTGATTCCTCCGGCTTGCAATCCAGGATCTGCGGCTTGAAGGTACATACCGGACCTGCGTGTCCGCTGTGCCCGGCCTTGCGGTAGCCCCCCCAAGGACATAGACCGCGCGCGCCACTTCCTGGAGGATCCCCTGGCTACCCCTCGCTATGCTGCCGTCAGCGCCGCCCTGTCCCGTGGTGTCCGTACCTTCGCCCGCCCCACCGATGCTCAAGGGCGCCCCGCCCGTATCTCCGCCTATTTCGGATCTCGTGTCTTTGGATCCGAGCGGATGCGGGAACGTTTGCCGCCAGAGATCTTTCGGCGTTGGGTGGCGATTGTAGAGCAGGGCGCACGTCCCGAGCGTTCGGTGGCCGATGCCATCGCTCATGCGGTGAAGGAGTGGGCAGTGGAGCAGGGGGCGACCCACTTCTGCCACTGGTTCCATCCGATGACCGGCCTCACCGCCGAGAAGCACGATTCTTTCCTCGCTTTTGACGGCAGTGGCCGGGCGATTGAGAAGTTCACCGGATCGATGCTGATCCAGTCTGAGCCCGATGCTTCTTCCTTCCCTTCGGGCGGTATGCGCTCCACTTTTGAGGCGCGCGGCTATACCTCCTGGGATCCGACCAGCCCCATGTTTCTGATGGATACGCCCAACGGCCGTACCCTCTGCATTCCCTCGGCCTTTATCGGCTATCATGGCCAGGCTTTGGACGAGAAGGCGCCGCTTTTGCGCTCGATGGACGCGGTGAACCACGCCGCCACCAAGCTGCTTCAGCTTCTGGGCGAGCAGGGCGTGACCCGCGTGACCCCCACCGTCGGCCCCGAGCAAGAATATTTCCTGGTGGATCGCGGCTATCTGGCGCTTCGCCCTGACCTGGCTATCGCCGGTCGTTCGGTGCTTGGCGCCCGCGCTCCCAAGGGCCAGTCCCTCGAAGATCACTATTTTGGCAGTATCCCCGCCCGCGTCCTCTCCTTTATGGAGGAGGTGGAAACCGAGCTTTATCTCTTGGGTGTCTCTGCCAAGACCCGCCATAACGAAGTGGCGCCTTCGCAGTTTGAGCTGGCGCCGATCTTCGCTGAGGCCAACCTCGCCGCCGACCACAACCAGCTGGTGATGTCCACCCTTCGTACGGTGGCCGCCCGCCATGATCTGGCCGTTCTCCTCCATGAAAAGCCCTTCGCGGGCGTAAATGGTTCCGGTAAACACCTCAATTGGTCCATGGCCGACAACCGCGGTGTGAACCTTCTGGAGCCGGGCCAAGACCCCCACCAGAACCTCGTCTTCCTGGCGTCGATTGCCGCCGTGATGTTGGGCGTTCATCGTCATGCGGGTGTGCTCCGTGCGGCGATTGCGTCCTATGGCAACGACTTCCGCCTGGGGGCAAACGAAGCTCCTCCCGCGATTATCTCGGTCTTTCTGGGCGATGCCCTCACCCAGATCGTCGAAGATGTGGCGACCGGCAAGGTCAGCAACAAGTCCACCGGTCAGGCCATGCTGGAGCTGGGGATCTCCCGCCTTCCCACCATCGCCCAGGACAACACCGATCGCAACCGTACGTCTCCCTTTGCCTTCACGGGGAACAAGTTCGAGTTCCGTGCAGTGGGTGCCTCGGCGTCCATCTCCTGGCCTGCGACCTGCCTGAACACGGCCGTGGCCGACGGGATCGAGCTGCTCTGCCAGAAAATTGCGGAGAAAGGTGACGTTCTGGAAGCGGTAGCCTGGGCCTTCAACGCCTCCCGCGCGGTGCGCTTCGACGGCAACAACTACAGCCAGGAGTGGGTGGTCGAGGCCGAAGGGCGCGGTCTTCCCCACGCCCGCAACACCCCCGCCGCCCTGGATCTACTGATTACATCCTCGGCAACGGAGCTGTTCACGTCGAAAAAGGTGCTGACCGAGCCGGAGCTGCACGCCCGCTACGAAGTGAAGCTGGATCAGTACAACAAGCGCGTGGAAATCGAGGTGGATCTTCTTCTTCGCCTCGTGGATGGCTCGGTGATTCCGGCCATTGAGCGCGACCTGGCAAACGCTGGGGTCTGGCGTCGCTCCAAGCTGGAGAATGCGCTGGGCAGCCTGATCGGCAAGCGCGAGGCTCTGGCCGAGCTTCTGGCGGATGCCCCTGAAGGGGAGCACACCAAGGCAGCATGGTTGTCCTCTACCTTGATCCCAGCTTTCTTCTCCCTTCGGGATGCGGCGGATGCGGT
>CAITDR010000424.1 GCA_903891165.1 uncultured Pseudomonadota bacterium | reverse complement strand
CGGAACGCAAGAGCTTGCCCTGAGGTTAAAGCGTGCCAACCCCGCGCTGACCGACGCGCACGCCGCTTTTCTGGCCGAGCGGGTCAGCATCCCGACTGAAGGTGGGTGGACATGGCGCTGGGATCCTCGCCATCGGGTGAAGCTTGCCGTACCATATCGCCAGGACCAACACCTGCGTGTTCTGGCGGATATCACCGCACCCACCCTCCTGGTACTGCCGGAGCGGGTGGGCTTCCCCGCCGAGGAGCTGGAGCGTCTGGCGGCTGCGATCCCCCGGTCCCAGCGGGTGCGGCTGGCCGACTGCGGCCACATGCTGCACGTCGAGCAGCCCGCCGCCCTGGCCCGGGCGGTGCACAACTTCCTTCTTCCCGATCTCCGATAGAGAAAAAAGGCAGTATCAAGCGGATCGTGTGGTCCTGCCTTCAGGATGGCTCTTGACAGATTGGCCCGGAAACGGCATAAGGGACGGGCGAGAGGGCAATCATGGCGATTCGCAGGCATGTCCTCATTACGGGTGGCGGACGGGGCATCGGCGCGGAGATGGCGCGTCGGTTTGCGGCATTGGGTGATCGGATCACCGTGCTTTCCCGCTCCCGCGATGAGGTTGAACGGGTGGCGGACGAAGTGGGCGGCTACGGAATCCGCTGCGATGTGGGCGAGCCTGCATCGGTGGAAGCTGCTTTTATGGCGGCAGGTCCGGTGGACGTACTTATCAACAATGCGGGCGTTGCCCGCTCCTCGCCGGTGCTGAAGACCGACGTGCGGGTTTGGGAGGAGCACCTGAAGGTCAACCTGACCGGCTCCTTCCTCTGCTCGCTGAAGGTGCTGCCGGGTATGGCGTCGCGTGGGCGCGGCCGCATCATCAATGTGGCCTCGGTGGCGGGTTTAAAGGGCTATCCCTACCTCGCGGCCTACTGCGCTTCCAAGCACGGTCTCATCGGCTTGACCCGCGCGTTGGCCGCCGAGTACGGTGGCCAGGGTGTGACGGTGAACGCCATCTGTCCGGGCTACGTGGACTCGCAGATGCTGACCCAGGCCATCCAGAACATCGTGGACAAGACCGGCCGCTCGGCCGACGAAGTCCGGGTGGAGCTGGAATCGCAGACCCCGCAGAACCGCTTCTTTGATGTCGGCGAAGTGGCGGCCATGGCGGTGTTCCTGGCCTCGGAAGAGGCACGGGGCGTCAACGGGCAGGCCATGACCATCTGTGGCGGCGCGCTCAATAGCTGAGCAGGCCGGGCATTTGGGGATTAGGGTGTAAGGACGGCCGAGCTGCGGCGTTGTACACCCGGAGTTCCTATGTCTGAGCCCATCCGTCGGATTGTTGCGCTGCTCCTGATCGCCATCGGGCTGGTCCTTCCTGTGTATTCGCGCAAAGCATCGCCGCCCCCTGTGGGCGGTGATGTGCTTTTGGCGCCTGCCGCGAGCGATGTGCTGGTGGTGGACTTCCGCGACGGCATGAGCCAGGCCGAGGTGGAGGGGGAGGAGGCGGCGGTCGGGCTGCAGCTAAGCTGGGCCTCCGACGTCTCGCTGGACGAGGCACTTCGTTCGGGAAAAGTGGCGGACTATGCGACCGGAGAGGCTGCCCTGGCGCGGCTGCGTGCCGACCCGGATGTGGAGGCCGCCGAGTGGGCGGTGCCGATGCAGGCCCTGGGCTACCCGGACGATCCCCTCTACGGAAAACAGTGGAACTTCCCGCATATCGGCGTGGAGCGCGGCTGGCGGGTGGGCGGCGGAAAGGGCGTGATCGTCGCGGTGATCGATACCGGCGTTTCGGTACTCCCCGATCTTCCTGCCGAACGGCTCCTTCCTGGCCGCTCTTTTGTGCCCGGTACGCCCACCTCTGCCGACGATCAGGGCCACGGCAGCCACGTGGCGGGTACGATTGCGCAGGCGACAAACAACGGTATCGGTACTGCCGGTATCGCGCCGAATGCTACCATTCTACCGCTGAAAGTACTGGGTGCCGATGGATCCGGGCGTAGCGACTGGATCGCCGCCGCCATCGACGAAGCGGTGGACCAGGGTGCGCAGGTGATCAACCTGTCGTTGGGCGGCGGCCACTCCGATGTGCTGGTCAAGGCGGTGCAGAAGGCGCGTGCGGCGGGTGTGGTGGTGGTGGCGGCGGCGGGAAATGCCGGCCGCGAAGGTCTGGGATCTCCGGCGGATGCCGAGGCGGCCTTGGGCGTGAGTGCAACCGGGCCAGACGACGCGTTGGCGCCCTACTCCAGCTGGGGTCAGGGGGTGGAGATTTCCGCGCCCGGTGGCAACAAAAACCTGCCGGGAGGCGGAATTCTGCAGGCCACCATCGGCGATCGGTACGAGGAGTGGCAGGGCACCTCGATGGCCACACCCCACGTGGCGGGGGCCGCGGCGGTGCTGTTTGGGGCCGGGGCGGGCTCGGCAGACGAGGTGGAGCGGATCCTCAAACTTTCGGCGGTGCCGATGGGGGATGAGAGAAAATTCGGCGCGGGACGCCTGGATGTAGGTGCTGCCGTGGGCCGACTCTTTCTGGAGCGGGGAGGGCTTTTGGCGGTGGCGGGGGGGCTGGTGAGCCTGGCGCTGGCGGTGCTGGGGG
>CAITDR010000423.1 GCA_903891165.1 uncultured Pseudomonadota bacterium | reverse complement strand
TACGACTACCAACAGACTCAGACCCCAACGTCGGCGACAATGAGCACCCTCGCCTACGGCGGATCGCTGGATGTGGGTTTTGCCCTGTTCAACATGGGGAAGATGCAGGGCGCCGTGGTGGCGGGTGGCGGGGTGGTCGTGGGCGGGGACCGGCTGATGCCCTGGGGCCAGCTGGGTCTGCGTTTTGCACCCGCCTTCGGGGGATGAAATGAACAACTTTGTGGTTTACAGGACAACGCTGGGGGGGCGCTCTCCCCGACTTCGGAGGAACAGATGATGGTAGGACTGATTCTGGCGCTGGCCCCGCTGGCCGACGCGGCGGAAGTGACCTGGTCCGGTGGCGGACACGGTACAAATCCGCAGCTTTCGCCCGACGGAAGCTGGCTGGCCTTCGAAGTGAACAACAACGCCGACAAGGTGGACCTGTATGTGGTGAAGCTGAACGGCGGAGTTCCCGCCGGCACCGCCACCCGGGTCACCATTCCCGGCAGTAGCAGCAGCTTTTCCAGTAGCGGTACCTATGCCGCCAACCCGGTCTGGGTTCCGGGGGGGGGTATGTTTTTTGAAGCAGCCAATTCTGGCGGCACCACCCGAATCTACTACATGACGCCCGGCGGAGCCTCCCCGGTGGAGTATCTCTCCTCGTCGGTGGCGGCGGGAAACCTGGGCTGGCCTGCGGTTTCTCCGGATGGGGGGAAGGTCGCCTTCACCTCCGGCGCATCGGGAGGCGGAGACGTTTTCCTGCATGACCGGAGTGCCAACAAGGTGACCGCTGCCTTCCGGACCGACACCTCTGAGAACTCGCCGCGTTTCTGCGACAACTCCACCATCGTCTTCTCCCGCAAAAACTACGGGAGCGAAGACATCTTTTCGTGGAAAGTCGGCACCACCGAGGCAGTGCCCGTCAAGGGTGCCACCGGCGGCGGGGATCAGACCAGGCCCTATTGCCAGGGCGACAAGGTCGTCTTCTTCACCAATTCCCGGGGGGACGACAAGTGGGACATCGCCGCGGTGCCGGTGATCGGCGGCGACGCGGTGGTCCTTGGCCGCGATGTGCGGCTGCCGCTGCGGGCCACCCCCTCGGTGACGGCAGACGGGCAGGCGGTGATTTACACCTCCTCCTCCCCCTCACAGGACAACCTGGTCTTCTACACCCGCCTGGATGGCACCGGAACCAAGAGCTTTAATACCGGGCTCTCCGCCGTTTCCGAGCCGGATCTGGTGGTGGTGGGTGGACGCTCGCTGCTGGTCTTCACCGCGCTGCCTGCCACCGGTGCAGACTGGCGGCAGCTCCATATCATCGACGTGACCGGCCAGCTCTGAAGGTAAAAAGCAGACTTCCAGGGACTGCCGTCCAACAATAGTCCCCGGAAGCTCTCCATCAGAACCAGACGCAGGTGCCTTCGGTGAGGTAGTTCAGGCCGCCCTCGGCATGGTAGCCCGTGCCCAGGACATTGCCGGAGCTGGCGAAGAACCAGTTGGCGGTCTGATCACCATTGCGTTTTATGGCATAGCCTACGGAAAAGGAGTCCAGTTCCTGGAGATCCTGCACGCAGGTGCTGGTGGCTGTAGTGGCGTCCACGGCAAGACCGAGGTCGCAGCCCGCACAGGAGCCGGTGGTGGAGG
>CAITDR010000422.1 GCA_903891165.1 uncultured Pseudomonadota bacterium | reverse complement strand
GTAGGCCAGCACCGTGCCCTCCTCGGCCTCCCAGCGGACCTGGCCCCCCTCCCCGGCCTTTCCAAGGTCAGGATTCCAATTTCCCAGAAGTGGGCCCGCACCGACCAAGCGGACGCCCTCCGGAAGGTCCAGCTCCAGCGGTACGGTCTCGGGCAACGTCAGCGCACGTTCCAACTCTACAACGGCCACACCTCCCGTTGGAAAGTGCAATACTCTATCGTGCACTTCCGGACCCCGAAGAACGCGCCCCGCCACCATCCCCGCCGGAAGGGACCAGCTCCCCTCCCCCTTCTGCACCACGATCAGCCCGCTCCTTCCTTCTCTTCCGCAGCCATCCGCCTGGCTGCAATGGCGCGCCAGCACCAGCCGGGTCTCGCTCAGCTCCAGGGTCCAGCTCCGCCCGCGGCTCCACAGTGGGCTCCGTTCGGAAAGGCCCTTCCGGATCAGAGCCGCAAAAGGCGCTGCCTCGCCCCAATTCATACTTTTCCGGTTTTCCGGCTCCTTTTCGCCGGTGAGCGCAGACTCGGTGCCCCAGGTGATGCTGGGGGTCCCCCGCATACTCAAGAGGAAGCTGATGGCTGCTTCCACCTTCGGGTCCTGCTCTCCGCAGGCCGAGCCTAGTCGAGGCAGATCGTGGTTGTCCAGAAAGGTAACAAGTCGGCCGGGATCCCCGTAGAGCGGATCCAGCGAGAGCACCGATGCGATCCGACCCGGATGCTGGTCTTTGCAGAAGACGTCCACCATCGCATAGTGCAAAGGAAAGTCAAAAACAGAGGAAAGTCCTGTCTTCTCCAGGGTATCCTTCACCACCAGCGGATTTCCATCAAATACTTCCCCCAACAGGTAGAAGTCGGCTCCGGCTTCTGTCCGAAGGTCCACAAATAAATTATGTAAAAATGAGGTAGGCATATGGCGCACCGCGTCGATCCGGAAGCCGTCTGGCTGGGCCAGCGCCAGCCACTTCCGGCTCCAGTCCTCGATCCACGCCACCACATCGGGTCGGTCCTGGTCCAGATCGGGGAGTCCGTGGACTTCGTGGGTGACCACCTCCACCGGGTCGCTCCAATTCTGGATGGGCAGCGCGGGGTGGAACCACTCCGGTTTTTCTGTGCGCAGCGGCGCATCGAAGGAGACGTGGTTGTAGACCACATCCAGGATCAGCTTCATGCCCCGTTTATGGATGGCATCGGAGAGTGCTCTTAAGGTGGCCTCGTCACCGAAGCGGGGCTCGATCCGGGCCGGATCCTGCACCCAATAGCCATGAAAGGCGCCGTTGCCGAAAAAGGGCTCGGTGCGCATCTGAGCGATGGGGGACAGCCAGATGCTGTCGAAGCCCAGGCCTTGGATGTAGTCCAGTTTTTCGAGGATACCCTGGAGATCCCCCCCGTGGAAGGCCACCGGGTTGTTGGGATCCGCGTCGGCATCATTGGTGGGGTCGCCGTTTGCGAAGCGGTCCACCATCACAAAATAGATCGCTTGAGGAGCGGGTTTGGCAGGTTCTGGCGCCGGATGGTGGAAGCAGGCCAACAGCAGCGCCCACATCAACCCTCCCGCCCACTCAACCACTCATCCAACAGGGCAGCAAGACGATGTTGGATCACCGGAACAGCCGCCGCAATCGCCGCATCCTCGCGCTCGTGATCGAAGTCGAGGAAGACGGGTACCTCAAAGTTCAGGCTGAGCGGGTTTTTGTCGGCGTTGCTGGCACGAAGCTGTGCTTCAACCGCCACAGTCCAGCGGTAGCGGCCGCTCATCTGCGAGTAGAAAGATGCCGTGGTGTCCACCAGAAGCACCACTTCTCCGGCTCCGGCACGCTCGGTGAGAAAAAGGACACGTTGGCCGGGACTTCTCCGGTTTCCGAACTCGGCGGTCCAGACTGCCGGCTCCACCCGCTGTGGCCGGAGGTTGCGCTGCTGGAGAAGCTCCTCCATCGCACTGTAGAGGGCGGCAGGTCCATCGCGTACTTCCCGACTCTCCAACAGGTTGGCCACCGCGACCACATCGGTGGGCAGGGCCTGGATGGACTGGACAGGAGCCTGCTTGGGCAGGCAGGCAAAAAGCAGGATCAGAACCATACTTCGGTCTCCAGGGCCAGCAGGTGGTGCCAGTGGCGCTCCACATTCCCAAACTGGTTGTATTGATCCAGGTTCTCGACAAAACTGTTGCCGAATGCGTTATTCTGCGAGGAGTATTGGACCCCGTAGAGCACCCTCAGCGAGGGGCGGGTGTAGATGCCCGGACCCAGGGGATTCAGCACAAAGCCAGCTTTACCCTGCCATGTGTCGCGACTGTCGCTGTCGCCGTTTTCCAGGCCACGGGCATCGGCCTTGCCGTCGGTGTTCTCAAAGATGGAGTCCGCATGGTTGCGGAAAGCCCGGCCATTCAGCGATTTTTCCTGGGCATAGCTGCTTTCTACGAGCAGGTGCAGCGACGGACTCAGGTAGATCTGGGTGCGCAGCACGGTGGACCAGTACCAGCGGTCGTCGTCGGAGGGCGCGATGTTGTTGTCCTCGTCCTGGTGCAGACCGTAGAGGCCAGCCAGGGCAAGATCCAGCCGCGAAGGCACCAGACGTAGCTGTATCTCGTCCCCCAATAGGAGTACCGAACGTTCGTCGGTCAGGTCGTGGATGTAGACATCCACACTCTTTCCCTCCCAGCTCTCCGTGTACAGATCGCGGGGGTGTAATTTTTGCCAGCTCACAAAAAGATTGTTCCAGCGTAGTGGGCCCAGGTCACCGAAGCCCAGGTAGCCGACGGCTTTGCCGGAGACACTCTGGCGGGCCTCCGGGTTGGGGACATCGGTGGGAGCGCCAGGATTTTCCTCGGCGTAGTTTTTGATGAACTCCCCGCGTACAAACTCCTCATAGCCCACACCGGGAGTGCTGTACGGGGCATAGCGGTTGCCCACCACTTTGGGCTCAAAATAGCCCTGGCCCCCTCCCCCCAGCTCCAGGTGCTGGCCCAGCCGTAGCCGGACGGTTCCGCCCCCCGTAAGAACCGTATTGTAGCGGCTACCTTTGATGGAATAGCCCGCATCCCCTACACCCACCACCACATCTAGTGCCTGCGTGGGCACGGTGGCGGAAATGCCGATGGTGTCAAAAAGCACCTGTGCGGGACGCATGTCGTACAGGCCCAGATCCCCGAAGGTGCTCTCCAGGGTTCCGATACGCCAGACCACACCGGGAATCAGTACATTTCCCGCCTGGGCGTAGACCTGAGACATGCGGAACAGCCCGAGGGATCCACCAAAAGCATCGGCTTTTTCGATGGATCCACCCTCTACCTTCACATGAAGATCGGTCCAGGGTGCAGCACTTCCGGCCTGCCGTTTCAGCAGGTCCAGCTTCAGCTCCAATGCGCCGTAGGGGCCCTCGTTCAGCAGGCGCCCATACAGGTTCCAATAGCCGAGTTTGCCATCACCCCCCGCAAAATCGGGGCGGGTCATCACCCGGAAGTAGCCCCCCACCTGAGCCTGAGCATAGACAGGGGCCAAGAGCGCCAACAGCAGGCTCATTTACTTCTTCTCCAGGATCACGATGGAGGAGGCGGTCACCCCATAAGAACCACTCACCTCGACGCTGCCGGCCGGGTCGATGTTCCCGGAGCTGCGGGCATCAAGCCCCTGCTCCGCACGCCATTCGTCGCTTTCAAAGTAGAGTTGAGTGTCCACAGTGCGACCCCAGGTGCCCGTCGGAAGGGCAAAGTTGACGTCGTAGCGCTCCAGGTTGATAAGGATCGCCAGCTCTGGCCCCCAGGATCCGCTGCCATCGTCGTAGTAGTGAATCATCAGCCGACGGCTTCCCCAACTGGGATCGCCACCGGTATCACTCTTCCACGTAAAGGGCATTCCTCCATCATATTCCGTAGGCGAGACCGCGTAGAGATGGGCTTGGCGCCAGGCCAGGATCTTCCGAACGAAGTCGTACATCCGCCAGCGTTCGTCCTTGGCCTGCCACTCGCCCCAGCGGAACCAATTCCACTCGTTGTCGGCCGCCGTAGAGTAGGCGTTATTATTGCCATACTGCGTCCGCATCCACTCATCGCCGCCGTAGATCATCGGCGTTCCGTGCGAGATCGCCATGCCGACGAAGAAGTTGCGCATCAGCTGACGTTTGAAATCCTCGGCCTCCATCCCCCAGTCCCGCGAGCGGTTGTTGTCCTCTCCGGACTGGGTGTCACACCAGGGAGAGGTGGGGTCATCGCAGCAGATGGGGTTCAGCGGGCCGCAGGTGTTCTGTTTTTCATTGTACGATAGCAGATCGTACATGGTAAAGCCATCATGAGCAGTAACAAAGTTGACCGAGTGGTAGGGCTTGCGGCCATTCCAGCCATAGCGGGCCTGCGAGGCGGTGATCACCCCTCCCCCGTCGATGCCGTTCTCGGTGCTGTTCATCGTCCAGCCGTCGTTGTTCATTGCCGCCCGCCACCAGTCGCGGAAGGAGGCGTTCCACTCGCCCCAGCCGGTGCTTTCCTTGGTGCTGGACTTCGGAAAAGCACCGATGGAGGTATAGGATCCGCCTGCCGTCCAGGGTTCGGCGATGATGCGGGTGTTGTACTTCTGAAGGGTCGGGTCGTCGATGATCTCCTGCAGCACCGTATTGGCCGGATCATCCCACTGATTGTAGTTTTTGTCCTGCTCGCCGAGGATGCCCGCCAGATCAAAGCGGAAGCCATCGACATGCATTTCCTCCACATAGAAGCGGAGAGAGTCCATGATCAGACGCCGCATGGGCACATGGTTGGGCCGGGTTTCGTTTCCTACGCCGGTATTGTTCCAGTAGCCAGAATTGTCGGCGGACAGTGCGTACCAGGCCTGGTTGTCCAGCCCGCGCATGGAGTAGATGGTGGCGGCTTCTTTGGTGTCCAGGTTGTAGTAGGCATCGGACATTG
>CAITDR010000421.1 GCA_903891165.1 uncultured Pseudomonadota bacterium | reverse complement strand
GCGGGGGCGGCGCCTATCCAGAAATTGGGGATCTCCTTTGCGGGAAAGGAGATTGTGGTGAAGGGGGCGAAGGCGGTACCGGGTCAACCACCCCAATTAAAGTGATAAAAGCTCCCTGAGTCCACGGAGTTGATGTTGCGAAGGAATTGGGCCAGGGTCAGGGTGAAGGTGCCGTCGGCAGTGATGCCCTTGCTGGCGTCACTGGTGGTGGGACCATCCGTCCCGTTGCGGGGTTGGCCATTGCCCATCACATCCGGCTCGTTGTTGTGATGTGGATTACGTAGGGTGATGATGGATTTATTGGGATCCAACAGGCCGTAGCTGACCCGTCGCATCATCGCACTCATGGCCGCGAAGTTGGGGCTGCCGCCGTTGATGGCAACGAAGTTCACTCCCACCACCGAATAGGAATGATCCCCGTAAATATTCCTCTGTCCGGGACTCTGGTCGGTGCCGATGTTTTTGAGGTCCAGAAGCAGGTCCACCATCGCGACGGTCGCGGGGCTCCGGTTGGCGGCCAACAGGTTGGGGGCATTGGCGGGCAGGATGGCCGTGCTGCATGCGGTGCCAACGGCGGCGCGGGCGGTCTTTTTGGCAGGCTCGGGGGTGGCCGGGGTCCACTGGAAGCCGATGGTGCTGGTCAGCACCGCGAGAATGTTCTGCCGCTCGGCCAGCGACAGGTTGTTCCAGTCCGGGTCTCCGGCTGCGGCAAAAATGGATGCCTGAAGACGGTTGATCAGCGGATCCACAAAGGAGTTCGCGGTGATGATGTGGGAGACCGTCCCCCCGGCGCCGGTGCCCTGTCCCTGCAGCAGCACCAGCCGATCCAATGCCTGCCAGTTTTCGCTGAGGTTCTGGGATCCGGGGGCCCAGCTGATGTTGGAGCGCCCCACGTCTCCCCCGTTGGAGCCCTGGTGATCCGCTGCCTCTCCGTAGATCACCGGCAGCACGTAGTAGGGCACCCCGGAGCTGATGATCTCGTAGCCCGAGGTGAACATCGTCCCGAGGGTGTTCCCGGTTTTTTCATCGCTGCCGGAGCTGCCCCCGTACTGGCTGTGGTTTTCGGCAAAAACGGCGAACGCTTTTTCAAGCAGCGGGGCCCACCGGGCCACTTCCCATCGCTCGTCCCGGTGAACCTCCAGCTTGTCCCCTGCAAATTTGCTGTACCACTCAGCCTTACAGGGGTGGGTGGCAGCGTGGAGCTGCGCACCGCGCAGCTGGAAGCCGCCGTGGCTGTTGCTGACCCGCTGTGGTCCCCGGTAATCCAGCTTTCCATCTACTTTTACATCGACGGGCACAAATTTTCGGGTGTGACATAAACCCAGCCAGCTCGACTCCACCTGCACCCGGTACAGCCGCACCGTGGCGCCCCCCTTGCCGTCGGGTGTCATCATCGAGGTGATCTGCCCGGGATCCCGGCTTGCCAGCGACATCAGCGTGGACAGGAAGTAGCAGTCCCCGATGCTCATCTGGTGTACATCGTCCGCCGAGGGTCTCCCGCCGATAAACAAACCTGGATCGGGCTGTTGATCCACAATCGGTGCGGCTACACTCCCGACGATGCCGTTCACTGGAGTGTAGGGAAAGGGGGGCGGGGACTCTGCCGGGCCTATCCCGTAGATCAGCCCGGGGAAGGGGCAGGCGTCCACGCCCACATCCAATTTATTGTATGGACCGGAAAATATGGCGACATTCTGGGGCACATCCAGCCGCTCCGGGAGGGCGGGGGTGGGGCGGCTCTCAACCGTGTCGGCCAGGGTGGGCATGGCATGGGTGGTTGTCGGCCGGAAGTTGGCATCCCGCACCTCCCGAGGGTTGCCGCTCAGCTCCTCCTTCCGTAGCGTCGGCGCATCCTGACCGGCCACAACCGCTGCTTCTCCCTGGGCGACCTTCCGGCCGATCTCTTCTGCCTCCTCCTCCAGGCTGTCCCCTGGGCTCAGCGACTGTTTCCGCAGGCCGGGATCGGCCCCGTTCCGCTGCTGCACCACATGGGTCAGCTCATGCGCCACCGTCTGTTTGTTGGGGTTGGCGGACTGGAAAGCCACGTCAGTCCCCAGGGTGAAGGCGGAGGCGCCCAGCCCCTCGGCAGCGCTGTTGGCCGGCGCTCCGGTGTAGGCGCGCACATTTGAAAAAGACTGGCCGAAGGCGGATTCCATCTCCCTTCGGTGGGGCACTTCCTGTGCGGGGCTGGCAAAGGCCTGCTGCACGGCGCTCTGCGGCGCCATGCCCTTGCTGGGGCTGGTCCGTTGTAGTCGCAGGCCGGGAACCTGTGGATTCCCCCCGCTCAGATCGCGGGAGCTGGGGCCGGAGGGCACGGCGGCTCCGCCGCGTAGCTCCCGCGGGACCGGGCTGCTGTTGGGGGCAAGCTGGGGCGCCTGCCGCACCGTACCGCTCTGGCCCAGCCTTTCCCGCATGTTCAAAAGCCTCCTTTGGACTCGCCTCTCAGGCGCCCGGCCATCACCCCTTCCACCAGGACGGGTGTTCCTGCTTCCGGACGTTCTTGGAGTTCCAGCACCCCCTCGTCGTCGGTGAAACCGGCCTCTCCCCCCACCACCACCCGCACCCGTCCCGCTGATTTTCCGCTCTGATCGCGGATGATCAGCCGAAGCCCATTCAGCATCGGCACCGGCCGACGCAGCCGCAGCCTTGCCACCGCCCGCAAGACCACCCGCTGCTCGCCCCGTCTGCCCCACACCCGCACCGCCACTTTTTGTTGGGCTACTTCGTCGCCACGCACGGGGTCCACGGTCAGTACACCCGTACTTCCTTCGCCCACAATGGGCTCCTCCCACAGAAGTTCCCCCACACTGTCCAGCCCTTCGATTCCCACACTCAGCCGCAGCTCCACCGGCCGCTCGCCTACCCAGAGTTGTTCAGGAAGAACCAGCCAACACACGGGATCCAGGGCCAGGCCGGCCACCCGCTCCCAGCGGGCCTCCAGCTCCTCGGCCAGCCATAGCGCCTCAGCCTCGGGCAGGGTGGCGGTCAGGCTGTCCACGGCACCCTCGGCACGCAGGCGATCCATCGCGGCAGTTCCGCCTTCAAAGCGGGTAAATAGCTGAGGTGGGAGCTGCTCGGGCAGGTGCCGCAGCAACGAGCTGAGCACCCGGCCCAGCCTTGGTCGGGGGGGCAACATCAGTGCCGCCTCAAGAAACGATCGGCGTAGAGCCTACGGAAGCGCCGCTGTACGCGCTCCAGGGGACTGGGGGCCGCCTCGTTGGCTTCGACGGTGAAGTCCGGGGGCAGCTCGGCACCGGGACCGGCACTTTTTGTTGTCTCCGCGGCCGCGTGATCTGGAAAGGTGGGCGGCCGGAGGGGGGCGTCGCCGGGCCTTTTGGGCAGGGGCGGAGCGGAGCTTCGCAGCCAGGAAGGTGGGGATCCGGGAAGGGGGAGCCTTCCGGGCGCGGCAGGCCG
>CAITDR010000420.1 GCA_903891165.1 uncultured Pseudomonadota bacterium | reverse complement strand
CGCCGGACTGGCCGAAGGAAGGCAGGTCACCACCCACTGGTCGCGCATCGAAGAGCTGCGGACACACCCCGTGATCGTGCGGGAGGATCTACGCTATGTACAGGACGGAAAAATCGTGACCGCAGCCGGTGTATCCGCCGGAATCGACATGGCCCTATGGCTGGTCGGACAGCTCCACGACCCGAACTTCGCCCGAGAAGTACAACGCTACATTCAGTACGAGCCAGAGCCACCGTACAAAATCGGATAAGGGACCTTCCGACGAGTGTACATCGCCAAGCTGCGACCCAAAGGGCACACTCCATCACTGAATGAACATTCATTCAGAAGAAGCCATGGGAATAAGCCTTCTATTCTCCACATCACGCAAGGCGCGTGCGGCCAAAGCGCCGCAGGCGCCCTTTGTCTGGAATTCCGTCGTTTACAAATCAGTGAAAACGCACCGTCGGCAGATGTGGCCCGACGTAGCCGATGGCCACCCGCATCCCCCTCCGTTCCATCCCGGCAGCATCTCGCTCCATCACCTCCAACGTCTTGTAGTACATGCGCCCCCCGGTTCCCCCCGTGAACTTGGTGTGGAGGCTCCAACGATCTGTATCAAAGCCGTCCGGAGTAGGGAAATCCCGCATAGGACCGTATTCCCCATGGCTTAGCGTTGCCTGGGACTCCACACTGAAAGAGATCCCCGCTGGGGAAAACGGCCCCTCTTTCCAGGTTCCACCCGCCCGATCCAGCGCGCCAAGATGACGGACCACCTGCCGGAAGAAGGCTTCTGTCCCCGAAAAAGTTCCCATCTGCTCCCTCGCTCTCTCTCCAAAGACCAACCTCGGAAAAAGTTCTGGAGCGCGCCGGAGCAGCTCCGAGCCATCGCGCACCGCCCTTTCGATACGATCTCTCAGGATCGCCCGTTTTTGCTCCACATCCGCGGGCGAGGTCACGACAGCAATCTCCACCTCCTCCGTGCCTGCCCCGTCTTCTTCCAAAAACTCCAGCTTCACGGGGGCCGCCAGCGGCCAGTTTTGACCGGCCAAGGCCACCAGAACCCCCTCCATCAACGCGACATAGCCCGCCCCGATCGTCGGAATACCACCGATACTCGCCTGGACGGCCCTGTTTCCTTCAGCCTTCGCAAAAAGTCCATCTGGTCCATCCAGGTAGGGGGCCTGATCCAGCCGACTGGCCACCAACCGGCCCGCGTCGCGATCTCCCGAACGGTCAAAACACCAGCTCCGCAGTCCTCTTCCCCCGCCAATATCCAGGTTTGCTGCATCTTCTATCGCGCGCAGCACCCGACGTGCGCCCAGCCTATCCAGGGCTTGAATGGTCTCTGCCAGCCTCAGCACCCGTCCGACCGGAGGAAACTCCACCACAGGCCGAAGACCCACTTCGTCCAATACCGGTTCCATCCAAGCCTCCTACAGAAGCTCGGAAAGAGCAAGATCAAACTGGTCGAAAAACCCTTCCGGCCAGTCGCTGAGCTTTCCTTGGCGGTTGATCGTTGGCGACTTCGGGCGCGGCGGTGCTCCGCCCGGATCGGGCGAAAAGAAATGCAGTGCGGTGTCCTCTGGGCTCAGGGATCCCTGCTTCACCGCCAACCGCACCCCGTTCAACACATGGTCGGAGTGGGTTTCTACAATAACCTGTACCCCGCTGGCCGCTACCAGCGCCATCAGCTTGCCGATGTGTTGTTGTGCCCGGGGGTGAAGGTGAACCTCCGGATTCTCGATCAGCAGGCAATCCCCCACGTCCGCTGCCAAGAGCGCTACCAGGATCGGAAAGAGCTGGGTAAGACCAAAGCCCACATTCTGCGGGCGCAGAAAATCCAGGCGAGGATCCGAGCGCAGGCGAAGACTCACCGCGCTCGCACCTTCGATGGGGGAAACACGCAGGTCACAGCCGGGGAAAAACTCTTGCATCCGTGCGCGAAGCTGTTGGAAAAGGATCGGCGGCTGCCCTTCCACACATATCGCGTCGCGTACCGGGTCATCCTCTCGCCAATAGAGCAGTCCAGCCGCCAGCTCTCCTCGTGCCCCTACCCGCCGATGCGCGGAGGCGTCGTGGAGCGGAAGCAGCTCGCGCGGCCCGACCCTCTCGGCAGTGATCCAGCTTGTACGCACCAACGTCTGCACAACCGAAGACGATGCTCCGCGTTCGCCTGGAAGCAACCATCGTAGGGGGGAAGTCGAGGGGAGGATATCCCCCTTTACTCTGATGCTGGAGACCTTCACGGACAGGGCTCTTCGATCATCTACCTCAAAGGTCCACTCTACTTGATCATCGGCAGAGCGCAGCCCAATCATGAACTCACGACGAGCCGCACGCTGGTTGAGCACATCTGTGGCAGTGCCGAGCGTGAAGTCAT
>CAITDR010000419.1 GCA_903891165.1 uncultured Pseudomonadota bacterium | reverse complement strand
TCGGTTATAGATCGTATTTGCCTGGGCCGGAGTCAGCGAAAATCGGGCGAGAAGATGCAAAATTTGCTTGCGCTCTTCCGAAAGTAGCTGCCAAGCACTCCCAATTCCCGGTGGGAGCAGGCCGCCAAGCTCAGCCGGATCTCCGAGTGCCGCCTCCACACGCTCCCAGAGGGGTCCCCCACCCCGATCCAGCTCGGCCAGCACTGCCGGCCCGTGGCGCAGACCCAGGGCGCGCAGCGCCGCGGCCGCACCGGGAACCTCGCCGCGCCACTCGCGCAGCCGTAGGCGCTGGGTTCGAAGCCAGGGTAGTGGAGAAGTGCCCTCCATTCCTTCTAAAATCTGCTCCCAACAGCGCTCTGCTGCGGTCATCAGCCCCCAGGCACTGTCGTGGTCCAACAAGGTTGCATCCCCACGCAGATCCAGCGCGGGGGGCAGGCGACACAGGATCGCCGCCTCCGGCCGCTCGACAAAATGCTCCAGGGGGAAGACAAAACCCTGCGTCGCGGCAGGACGAATACTGTGTTCGATGGCACGATAGGGAAGCAACGAAGACCAATCTTCGGCATCCTCGGTCTCGTAGCACTCTGGCGAACCCAGATCCTCCACCCGGCCCACCCCCACCAGGATCGGCTGCCCATCGGTGGCAAAAGGAGCATCCCGGCAGTACAGAAAGATCAGAGATTCCCCCGGCCGGATCGCCGAAAAAAAGCTGTCTACCAGAACCTCCTGGTTGGCCTGCCGCTCCACACGGTCGCTGCCCGGCGGCTCGTCCAGCGGGCGAAAGCGCAGCGCATAGCGGGCGTAGATCCCCTCTTCTCCCAGTGCTTCGCTCAGGCGAAGCCAGCGCGGGGAGACGGTGACCGACCAGGGCGGCAAGGTCAGCGTGGTACGCCGGAAGTGGGCATATTCCGCCCGTAGATGCAGGGGATGTTCCTCGTTGCGAAGCCGAGGCATGGGCTGCATAAATTCCCAGTCCGGAGTCTGCCAGGGAACTTCCACTGCAAGGTGCGCCAGGGGCAGGATACGCATGTCAGCGCCTCACCACGCGAACTTCACTACCTTTGACCGCATCAATCTTCCTGACCTGCACCTGTACTCCAATACGCTCGTGTAGCCCGGCCACATGCGAAACAATGCCCACCTGCCGACCTTCGTCTGAAAGGGCTTCCAGCGCCGACAGTGCCATATCCAGGGTCCGCGTGTCCAGGGAGCCAAAACCTTCATCAATGAACACCGTTTCCACACGGGTGCTGCGGTGGCTGGCCAGATCGGCCAGTGCCAGCGCCAACGCCAGCGAGGTGAGAAAGAGCTCACCGCCGGAAAGGGAGGAAATCGGCCGGATTTCGTCGCCCATGTCGCGATCGATCACCTGCAGGTTCATGTCGCCCTTGGGCTCGTTTTTGGGGTTGGGCGCCTTGGCCAGCTGGTAGCGGTTGTTGAGCAGGCCCAGGTTGCGGTTGGCCGCTCCGATCAGGACATCCAGGGTAAGTCCTTGGGCAAATGCGCGGAATTTTTGTCCGTCTGCGGATCCGATCAGATCGGAGATCTCCGCCCACTTCCGGGCATCCCCCTCGGCGATGACAAGCTGGGGACGTAGCTTTTCCAGGCGATCCTGTTGATCGTCATCCCGACGCAGGCTGGTCTGGATGGTCTGGATCTGCTCCAGGCGCAGCGCCCGCTGCTGCGGGCCTTCCTCCAGGCTTTGTTGCGCTGCAGCAGGATCCATAGGGGGAGGCGTCCGGCGGTGCTCCTCCACCAATTGCAAAAGGGTGGCTTTTTCGCTCCTCGCCGTGGTGTCACGCTCGCGCCATGCCGCGATCTTCGCTCGATTCTCCTGGATCCAACGGCCGTCGTGGGCGAGGATCTGGCGGATGGTGGCTTCGTCGCGCGATCCCAGACTTTGCTGTAATGCAGCATAGACTGCTTGTTGCTGCAGCACAGCAGAGGCCTCCTCGGCCTGGGTGCCGACGAGGGCTTCGAGGGCCGCCGCTTGAGCGGCCCGTGCGGCGGCAAGCCGGGTCATAGCCAGCTTCAGAAGCTCCTCCGCATCTTTCTGTGCGGCGCGGACCTCTTTTTCAACCGTGGCCACCGGACGCCCTTCCAAAAAGCCGGCCCGCTCTACACGCAGGGTGCCGAGCCTGTTCTGGCGTTGCTCCAGGCTTTCCGCAGCCTGCTGTACACGCTGCTCCAGCTCCGCCACCTGGCCGGTCTGCGCCTCCTGCTGGCTCTCCAGCCGATCCAGCTCAGTCTGTAGCTGCTGCTGAGCGGCATTTTTCTCCTTCCAGGTGCCCACCCCCTTTCGGAGCAGGCCCAGAGCATCCTCCCCCTGCAGATCGGCAGGAAGACGGCCATGGATCTTGTCGAGCTCCTGCCGGAGCTGGCTTTGCTCGGTGTCGAAACGTGCCTTCTGGATCTGCGCCTGATCCACCGCTTTTTGAGCCGTCTCTTCAGCACTGCGGGCCGTCTCCAAAGCGGTGGAAGCGGCGGCACGCTGCAGACGTGCAGCCGATGCCACTTTGTCTGCCTTGTCCGCCTGATCCAGCTCCTGGATCACCGCGCGGAGCTGGCCGCGGAGCTGCTCCTCGACCAGCCGGAGGCTCCCCACCAACTCGGGGGCGACGGGCAGATCTGGAAGGTTCTGAGACTCTTTCCACCGCTGCAGGTCAATCCGGAGTTGGCCGCGCAGTGCTTCGCGCTGGTTCTGGAGTTTGGTGAGCGCCTGGACCAGCGAATCCAGCAGGTACCGGTTCTGTTTTTCGACGGCATCCTGGGTGGCGATCCCGTTGTGGATCTGCTGCTGCTGACGTTCCAGCACCAGCAATTCGGCACGGAGATCGCCGCTGAGTTGCTCCAAAGGCCGGTGGGCCCAGGGATGGTCCACCGCACCACAGAGGATGCAGGGCTCGCCAGGCCGCAGCGCCGCCCGTCGTGCAGCCAATTCCTCAAAAGCAACGGCTTGATCGCGGTCTTTGCGCGCCTGCTCGATAAGGGGACGCAGCCGCTCCAGCTCCTCCTTCAATGTCGATCGCTTCGATACGGCTTCAGATAGTTCTCCCTCGATCTTCTGCCGCCGGGCCTCGTCTTCCTCCTGCTGCATCTTCAGGCGCAGCCCCTCCTCCACCTGACGCTGGAGCGCCGCCAGACCATCCAGACCCGCTTGAATGCCTCCCTGCTGCCGACGCAGCGGGGCGGGGTCCACACAGCAAGCCTCCGCCTCAGCCAGGGCTTTTTCCCGCGCTTCGAGGACTGCCCTGGCCTCTCCATGGGCCTGCTTTGCCTGTCCCAGGCGGCGCTCCAGCTCCCGCAGGCGGGGCTCCAGCTCGGCGCCCTCTCCGGCCAGCACCTTGCTGCGCCGCAGCATAGACGCACTATCCTGCAGAAGCTTCTCCCAAAGAGAAAAATCGGCGGAACGTTGCTCCCAGATCTGCTGGGCATCCAGCCACTGGGCATTCCGCGCCCGCTGAAGGGTGCCCTCGGCAAACCTTTGCTGCAACGCAACAAGGATCTGCTGGGCCTGCCGTTGGGCCTTCTGCGCCTCCTGATGCTGTGTTGCAGCATTGCGGTGATCGGCTTCGGCCTCGATCAGCAGTGCATCCAGACGGCGGGCCTCGGTCAGGGCGGGCTGAAGCTGCTCCCAGGTGCCCTCGGCGGCCTTCTGGCGCCGCTGGGCCTCCTCCTGCTGAGCCTCCAGCTTCTCCACCTCTCCCTTCCCTTTCCGTTCGGCCTCCTCCTCCTTGAGGCGGCGCTCCTGCACCTTGACCAGCCCCCGCGCCGCCTCGTCCACCTGCCGGAGCGGCTCCCGGCAGTCCTCCGCCGCCTCCACCGCCCGGATCTCCGCCTCCACGGCGGCCAGCGGTGGCCAATCCTGCTGCACCGCAACAAGGGCCCCTTCCGCCTTTTGCAGTCGCAGCAACCGCTGCTGCTCTTCCTGCACCCAGCGTCGGGTGGCCGCCGCCTGCTCCTGCTGCTGCTCCAGCAGCGCCAGTTGCTCCTGCTCGATTTTCAGAAGTTCCTGCTGTTGTCGCCGAGAATCTGGCTCCAAAACCTCGCACTCCGCACGCTCTTTCTCCAGCCCCGCCAGGGTGGCATTCGCACTGCGGGCTCGGTCAAAAGCCATCTTGGAAACGTGGGTATAGAGAACCTGCCCCGTGAGCTGCTCCAAGAGCAGGGAGCGCTGGTCGTAGTCGGCCTTCAAGAAGGCGGCAAATTCCCCCTGCGCCAGAAGTACCGCGCGGCGGAATTGGTCAAAGGAAAGGCCAACATGCTTCTCAATCAGCTTCAACGTCTCGGTGGTGGTTCCACCCGAAAGCTGGCGTCCGGTGCTCTCTTCGTACAGGCGCAACACCGGCTCTTGCAGCTTGCCCTCCACTTTTTCTCGGGCACGGTGGACAGTCCATTCGCTCCGATAGACCTGGCGATCCTTTCCAACAAACCTTACTTTGACCCATGTCTTTACCGCACCGCGGCGCATCAGACCGGCTGGGTTTTTGGAGCTGAGCTCGCCCTGGACCCCGGTCCAGACCACGGTGCCTCCCTCCGCCATACGCGGAGTGGAGTTGTAGAGCGCCAGGCAGATCGCGTCGAGGATGCTTGATTTTCCGGCACCGGTGGGGCCGGTGATGGCGAAAATGCCGGCCTCGCGCAGCGGGGGCTGATCGAAGTGTACGGAAAACTCGGGCAGGCTGGTCAGGTTGTGGGCTTCTACCGAGAGGATTCTCATCGCTCTGCCTCCTGGACACCCAAGAGCAGCTCTGCAAAAGCCTCGCGGATGGGGGCGGGCATGGGCACATCCGCATGACGTTGCCGCCAGCGCTGCTCAAAAACCTGCATCGGAAGTAGATCCTGGAGCTGGATCCCCACCTCGTAGCTGCGGCTTTCCCCCTCTCCCCGCACCTCCGTCAGCTTCACCAGCCGCGGCAGACGGTCTTTCAGAATCCCCGCCAACTTCGTCCACAAGCCCATACTCCGGCTGGCTTTTTCTACCCGCAGCTCCAAAAAGGGGCGCTGCCAGGGCGGTGTCGATCCTGCCAAGGGCTGCATTTCCGCCCACCGGATCACTTCCTCCACAGAAAAAGCCTCGTTCTTGGATGGTAAAATCTGAACTTCTGTCCAGCGGGGTATCATCAGCGGCCGCGGGTTCCTTATCGACCCATCCCCAACCTCCAACAAAAGAACCCGGCTTTTATAGTCCCCTTCGCCCATATCAAAGGGCAGCGGCGCACCCGCATAGTACAGGCGCCCGGCCAGCACCTGGGGTTTATGCAGATGTCCCAGGGCCACATAGGCAAATTCGGCAGGAAAAGCCTCCGCCCCGATCGACTCGGCGCCGCCCACCAGCACGCGCTCGCTGCCCTCCGACCGATCGCTGCCCACCACAAAGCAGTGGCCGGTGGCCAGCAGCACCGGAGCCCGCCTTTGCTGCAACGCAGCAGCCAAGTGGCCATAGAGCGCGGCCGTGGCCTCGGGCATCGGCAGGCTGCTGAACTCATCGGGGAAATCGGCAGGTCGCAGATAGGGAACTGCCGCGATCCATGCCTCTACTTTCCCAGATGAATCGGCCAACCGCACCAGAATCCGTTCCAGATCCAGGTCGGCCAGCCCATGCCCATTTCCCCGGTAGGGCAGGCAGCCCACCATGCAGATATCCAAGGCCGAAAGCAGCGGTTCCGCCGCATCCAGCCGGGAGGCGGAGTCGTGGTTGCCGCCCACCAACACGATGCGGGTGCGGGGATGTTGCGCCCGCAGTCGCCCCAAGAAGCCATAGAAAAGTTGTTGCGCCGCAGCAGAGGGGTTGGACGTGTCGAAGAGGTCCCCCGCCACCACCAGTACGTCCACGGCCTCCTCGACAATCCGGTCCAGGAGCCAGGCCAGAAAGGCGCGATGTTCCTCCTCGCGGCTCCAGTCGCGCAGACTGTGGCCCAGGTGCCAGTCGGAGGTGTGAAGGATTTTCAGCGGCATGGCGCCCGTATAACGCCCTTCCCGAGAGTCGCAAGCGACAGGTGCTTCACTGGATGAAGCACCCATAGGATCCAATTTCCAGCACCCGGACTATTCGAAGATCCCCCGATAGATCTCCCCTGCCACCACCTCAATTCCACTTCGCAGACCGAGCGGGAGTGGCATCAGAAGGCGCTCTGCGCGGTGAAACAAACGCTCGCGGCGCGCCTCGGCAGCCATCGCCACGGCATCGGGAATACCCTCCAGAATCCATCTTTTTTCCTGCTCCGTCGCCAGTTCCAAAAAGTCTTCGGGCAGAAAAACCTGCGCTTGGCGCAGCCCGGCCTCGGCCAGCAGGCTGCGACAGCGTTCCTGATGATAGGCCGCCGTCAACAACCACACTGGCTCGCCCGGAAAAAGTTGGAAGAGACGCTGCACTTCAGCGCGGGTGCTGCGGGTACGCTCCTCTGCCTGCACCACGACGGCAGGCACCCCCAGCTCCTCCAGAAGTCCGCAGACCAGCCGCGCTCCCGAGGAGGGTTGCCCGCGCATCCGAGCCTCCAAGGTCAGGATTTTACATCCGGTCGCGCGATGGATAGCGGCGGCCGCCGCCGATCGTGCCCGCAATTCCCGCAGTCCACGTGCCGCGTCCAGGCGTAGCTCCTTGCCCAGCACCAGGACCGCCACCGGCATCATCCCAGGACCCGCTCCGCCGTTTCCCGCACCAGACGCCGAGGATCCTTGAGCCACTCCTGGGTATTCACCCCCGCCATCGCCAGCACCCCCAGTGCGTTGGCCGCCTCCAGGTCCGGCGCAACCCGCAGGTGTTCGGTCAGGGCCGGCACCGCCACCTGACCAAAACGGGAGAGCGCGTCCATCGCTGCAAGGTAGAAGCCCCCAAAAGCCGAGCCGTGGGTGTCACCCAGGTGCCGGATCAACACCGGAATCGCAGCGTGTGCCTGCAGCTCTCCCAGGGCCTCCAGAAGATCGGTGCGCACCGGGTACTGGATTCCCAACCCAGCACCCGGTCGTCCCTCAAAATCACGGGCTTCAATCTCTAAAGCCCGCAGGAGCATCGGCCCTGCCTCCGCCAGACCGAGGCGCCCCAGAGCAATCGCACACAGACGACGTTGTGCAAAACCCCGTCCTGGATCGACATCGGTCGCAAAAAGCGCCTTCCTCAAGAGTGGCAGACCTCGTGGATCGCCGGAGAGCCCCAGCGCCACATGCAGGCTGTGCTCCTCGCGCCGACCCGCAGACAAAAAACGTGCGGTCAGCAGCGAAAAATCTTCAGGATGCTGCAATGCAGCAAGGTCCAGGAGGAGCTGGCGCTCGTTGCTGTCCTCCGGCGGCTGTGACAGCGCGGCCAGACGCTTGGCGCGCAGCTCCGACCGATCCCCCAACACCTGACGGAAGCGGTCCAGCGGCGGCTCACGGCGGGCAGCGGCGGCGGGCTCCTTCCAGCCGCTCCAGGTGGGCAGGCGACGGTGGTGGAAGGTCTCCAGACGGGCCTCCAAGGGGGCGAGGGGCGCCCCCACCCGCGCCAGGGCCACACAGAGGCTCAAAATGCCCTCTTCCGTGCGCTCGCGCTCCAGCGCCCGCTCCAGCGCCACACGGCCCTCGCCCCGGTTGCCCAGGGCGGCGGCCGTGGCCCGGCGGACCGAGGGAAAGGAGCTGCGCAGCCAGTCCTCGAGCTGCACCCGCAAGGTGGGCCGCTCCCCAAAACCGCGGATACAGCGCACCTGGAGCGACTCGCTGCCCAAGCGCAGCCCCGCATAGAGGCGTAGCGGCCCCTCCGGCTCCCCGATCAGTCGATCCCGCAAGGCCATGGCGCCGTATAACCGCCTTTTGACAAGAATGCGCGCCGATTCCCGGTGCCTCTCGCTCCCGCCCTGTCGGCGCATCGTCGTTCTCTCAGCTTTTTCGTTTGCTTCCTATGGACAACTCCCGGAAATCTTAGGGATAAGATCCGGACAACTGAGGGTGTTTTTGGGGTCAATTTTCCAAACTTTTATATCGTTAAAGCTCCATACTCATAGCTTATCCATAGCTTATGGATGGCTATTGACGCGCAAAATGATTCTTTGAAGAAAACCCATAGAGATGGCGGTTTTTTCGTATTGACACCCGACGGGGGCGGCGATAGCTTCTGCTCCCCAAACAGCCCCGCCACAAGAACCCCTTCCCCCCTTCATTCCTCCACCGGGCACGACCCTGGCCGGGGTTGGTCCGTGCCCGGTGTTCCCCTCCTTGTAGGGCACAAAAATCCGAAGAAACGCTCGGCCCTTCATCAGC
>CAITDR010000418.1 GCA_903891165.1 uncultured Pseudomonadota bacterium | reverse complement strand
GTTCTTCTTCGCTTTTTGCATGTGCAGGGTAGCCGTAGGCAGTGGCTGTGCATAAAGTACAGGTCGTTGAATTCGGATCGTCACCCTACCCCGAAGCCTCCAGGCTCTTCCGAGCCGCGGCTCTACTTTTTTCCGGCCTGCCCGAGGCGGGTGGATCGGCGTAGTCGCCAGGTTTCCCAGTCCTCAGGGTGGTTCAGGTTCAGTGTGCAGTCCACATCCGCCACCTCCACCCGGACGGCGTCGCGCAGGCGGTGGTCCAGGCGCCCGGGTGGGTGGGGGGCCTCCAGACGTACCGGGTGGCCATCCTGGCCCGCCACACAGGGCACCACATTCCCGGTGCGGGCCAGAAGCTGCGCCAGCGTCTCCGCTGCGGGCGGCGGCACGTCCACCGGCTGCAGCAGCACATCTCCACGCAGGGCCGGTGCAGCCGAGGTGGCCATGTCGGTACTGGCCCAGCGCAGGTTCAGCTCCACCTCGACGCCGGGCGGCAGCTGGGAAAAATGCTCCCGCGCCCGCGATCCGAGGACCACCCGCACCGGCAGTCCGGCCGCGAAAAAACGCTCGATCTGTATCCGTAGGAGTGTACTTCCATCCAATGGAAGTAGACCCTTTGGTTGGCCCATCCTTCGCGATCCCCCCGCGCAGAGAATCACCGCAGTCACTACCTTTTCCATTCTTCTGCACTCCCACCGCTCGCAAACGTGCTATGAGGCGAGCAAAACCCCCCATGAAGGTCTCCCACATGCTTAAGCCGAAAGGTTGGTTCATTCGTCAGAACCCCCTGTTCTCCGACATCCCCGATCGGGAGGTTGAGCTGCTGGAGCAGGTCGCGGAAACGGTCGAAGTACGGCGGCGGAACACCGTGTGGGAGCCGGGCGACCCCTCCAACACCATCTATGTGCTGCGCAGCGGCATCATCAAGGTGTCCAAAGTCAGCGATGAAGGCCGGGAACTTACCCTGCACTTCTTCACGCGCGACAACCTGTTCGGCGAGCTGTCTCTGGTGTCCGATGCCCCGCAGGACACGGTGGCCGAGGCTTTTGAAGACTCGAACCTGCTGGCCTTCTCGAAAGATGACTTCACCCGCGTGATGATGCGTACCCCTACCCTGGCCATGCGGATGATCAAGCTGGTCGGTGAACGGCGTCGTAAGCTGGAGGATCGGGTCGAAAACCTGCTCTTCAAGAGCGCACATTCCCGGTTGGCTGGTCTCTTTATCGAGCTGGCAGCGAATTTCGGCGTGCGCGACAGCCGGGGTGTGATCGTAAACCTGAAGCTCACCCACAAGGAGATCGCCTCGTTGATCGGTGCGACCCGCGAGACGGTCAGCTTCGCGATCCTCGATCTGCGGAAGGACGGTCTGGTGCTCACCGAAGGTAAGCGGGTCATCCTGCTGGATGAGGTACGCCTCAAGGCGCTGCGCGATTCGTGATCCCGCTGTTCTTCGCGTGCCTGCCGCATAATTCGCTGAGCAGGCAAGCGGAACAACCCTCGCTGCGCTACGAGCTGGCTGTCGCGCTTGCGGAGCAGGCCGATGGCCCTTCTGTTTTGGGTTGGGAGATGTCGGCCACGCTGGATCTGGCCTACACCCGCACCTTTCGCGATCGTTCCATCGGAACGCTGGTGCAGTTCTCGGGCGTACACGCCGCGATAAATGGCCAGGAGGGGCCCAACAAGCTGGAGGGACTGCTGGTGGAGATGCGTGCCTTCGACCGCGGTGAGGTGCTGTCGATCCTGGGGGCGGATGCGGGCGTCGGGCACGGGGGAAACCTGGAGAAATTCGATGTGCTCTGGCCCGCGCTGGTGCCCAGAGTAGAGGGAGAAGGTGCTGATCTACAGCTGCTCACCTCCTGGCCCGTGGGAGAAAATCGTGATCTGGGGCGTAGCCGACTGGATGCCCGGGGGCAGGTGTTGCGTCGGGAGGGGAGTATACTCTCCATGCGCTGGGATGGCGAAATTCTTCAGTCTGATCGCATTGTAAACCGAAAGGGGACCGTGCAGGCTGAGGTGCAGGTGGACCAGCGGACCGACCGGGTGGTGTTTGCCAACTGGGTGGTGGAGCGCGACGTACAGGTGCGCTGGGCGTCTCGACCCGTGCAGCGTCAGAAGTTGACCTTATCTCTCCACTATTTGGGGGAAGGGCCGCCGCTGGCGGTGCTTCCGGCCCAGGACCTGGACAGCATGCTTGCCGATGCGGAGCCCCCTCGTCTGGCCGATGGGCGCCTCCTCCTCCACCCGCCGATGGATTTTTCCTCTCAGGTGCCATTCCTGCTCGTACCGGATAACGGGGAAGGGGGAGTAAACCCCGGAGGGGAGTAGATGCAGCTCGACGCGCTCAACCGGGTATTGGCAGGGGGCCGTTGGTTCTCTTTCAATGCCGGTCTGGAAGCGGTGCGGGCGATCCCGGAAGTGATGGATGGCCTGCCCTATATGACCGGAGAGCCGCCGGTTATCGTGGTCACCTGTCGCGAAGTCATAAAGCCCTTGCTGCGCAGCCCCGGGATCGAGGCCGATCCGCTGGTGGGGGCGCTCTACCGCCTTGTCGAGCAGGGCCTGATGCTTTCGCGCGGGGCGGCGGTGGTGCCACTTTTGGAAACCTGGCGGCAGATGCGCCTGAAGGTGCTGGCGTTGCCGCCGCAGGGACGGGCGATGGAGGCTGCTTTTCAGTCCTCCCGTCTAGGTGCGGTGGTGGCGGTGATCCCCGAAATTCCTGCGCTGGCCAAGGTGATCTGCCTGGAGCAGTCGGCGCTGATGCACACCGACCAGGAGCTGGAGGAGGACGGGGATCCCACCACACGGCGACGCTCCCTGGCCATCGCGCGGCTGGCGGCGGCGCTGCGGGCACCCGAGGAGCGCTCGGTGGAGCAGCTGCGCTGGCCGCGGCTGGAGGAGCTGAAAGTGGGCGTACTGGCTGTGGGGCTGGGCGCGCTTCGGGCCGGTGGCTTCCGCGCCGAGGTGGATCTGGCCTGGCAGAAGCTGGGCGAGGTGCTTCCCGAGGCACTCTGGGTGGACCAGGGGGTGGTTGGGGTGGGGCTGTCACTGAAGGTGCCGCAGCTATTGCAGCTGGATGTGGCGGGCATTTTAGGGGCCGGGATCCCGGTGGGCTTTGGCTACGGAGTGGTCCAGGGCGGTACGGACGGCCTCCTGACCCGTTTGGCAGGCGCACCTCTGGAGGGGGCGCTGCGCGCGATGGTGCGTGGCCGAAAAGACGAAATCAGTATGGAAGAGGAGACGCTCAACGCCTTGGGGCCACTGCTTGTCGGGCTGGGCGGCCGGGCGGTGCCCGGGGAGAGCCGCGCATGGGATCTTGGTGAGCTGCGCTACACAGCGGACCTATTGAGTGCGGGGATCTACAGCCTGCGCGCCCGGAAATCGGCGCCGGTGGCTCAGGCCGGGGAGCTCTTAGGGGAGGACTTCGAGACCATGCTGTCGGAGGCCTTTGGGGTTGCTCCCGGCCCCGCTCTCGGTCCCACCTCCGGCCGCATCGATCCCAAGCGTACGGCCGTCTATTTTGGTCCGGGAGGCCCGGGCGCCCCCGGTGTACCTCCCGCCCCCAACCGCTCTTTTCCGCCGCACTCTCCTGATCTCAGCCAAGCGGGGCCCAAGCTCCGCACCGTGGTTCCGGAAGCGACGGTGGTGGAGAAAAAGCCACCGCCGCCTCCGGCCGTCGTGCCGGAAGAGAGCTGGCGGAAGGGGCAGAAAGTTCCCGCCCCGGCCATCGTACCGGAGGGGAAGGCCGGTAGCTCGGGGAAACCGCCGCCTCCTGCGATTATTCCCGAGGAATCATCTCGATATTCCGGAAAGCCACCGCCCCCCGCGATCGTTCCCGAGGAGTCCGATGGTCCCTCTCGAAAACCGCCGCCCCCCGCGATTGTTCCGGAGGAGTCTCCCCGCCGTACTGGAAAACCACCTGCGCCGGCAATCGTGCCCGAAGCACCGGTGCGTCACGGGAAGAATACTGGTAGTTCCGATATTTTTGCGGAGCCTAACCGACGAGGTGGTGCAGCCCTTGCGGCGGCATCTGAGCGGATGGCGGCGCCGATGGAGATCCCGCCCCCCCTGATGTTGCCCGAGAGCGACGACATTGAGGCGCTGCTGGGTCAGGCGACCCGAGAGGAAGATCCCTGGCCGGAGGATACCGGCGAGCCTTCCTTCGACATCGAAGTGGACGACGAGTGGGAAGACGAGCCCACTGAAGATCTTCCACCCTGGAACCAGCCTAAAACCAGCTCCCGCTGGTCGCTACCCGAGTCCGTTGCGGATCGTCCCAGCTCCTTCTCTTTTCCGGAGGACCATAGGTCAAAGAGCAGCTTTCCCGACGACAACTCGGCCTACTCCATGCCCGATGATCAGGATGAACCTGCGGGTTTTTTGAGTGGTCCCGAGGAACCTGCGGGCTACCTGCGAGGGCCGGATCAGCCCGAGGGCTACCTGGACGGCCCCGAGGAGACGGCGGGCTACCTTCCCGGTACGGATCTGGGAGATTTGGACGATGATGCTGCCTTTGCTGTGTTGGAGGAGGACCAAACACCCTTCACCTTCTCCGACGAGGGCCTTCACGACGAGGGGCTTCCCGATGAGCCCACCAGCAAGCCCAAGGCCCAGCGCCCTTTGCGGCCTCCGCCGCCCCCTCCTCCGGATTTCCGCTATCTCCTGGCAGGTTATTGTTGGTACATCGACGGAAGTACATCGGTATTTGGACGTACCTACGGCAGTCGGCTCCTGGACTATCACCGCTTCCCGACTTCCCAGCCGGTCGAGGCGCACCAGCTCTTCCTGGAGCAGAAGATCCGGGAGGGATTCCTGCCGCAGCCGGATTTGGTCGGGGATCCCCCGCTGGGGCTCCGATCACAGCCGCTGGACGAGGCGCTGTTGAAAGCCGCTTGGGTGAAAGTGGCCTGAGATCGCAGAATCGGTTAGCAGCGGCGGCACCGGAGGCCCGATGAAGCTCTACCGTACTCGCGTTCCCACCATCGCCCGCGCCGTGGTGGAGCGGCTTTGCAACGAGGGAGACATCGAAGTTGCCCTGGAAAACCGCGAGGAGCTCGCGAAGGATATCCAGGCAATCCTGGAAACGTTCCTACGTCGCGACCAGGAGCTGCATGAAGCCGCTCGCGACGAGATGGAGCGAAAAGGGCTGCCCTACGACCAGTATGGCAAGACCCGTCGTGCGGTTGCCGATTCGTGGGGCCACCCCGTTGGGGACGAGATCGGTCGCTACCTGTCGCGGCAGATCGTCGAAAATTTCATGATCACCCGCTTTGTGGACGAGGTCTTTTCCGAGGACCGGGACATCTACAAGAAGGTTCTGGACACCATGAAGTCCAACGATGTGGACGAGTCCGCCCTCCGCATCGAAGCCCGCGATCGGATCAAGAACGTGAAGGAAGGCTCCGTCGAGTACGAAGAGGCCATGAACCGGGCGCTTCGTGAGGTGCGGAAGCGGCACGGATTGGCCTGATTTGCCGGTTGGCACCGGCTTGCTTGGCTGTTCCGGCCCGAGTGGGTAGACCGGCCTAGTCGCCGGAGAGCTGCCCCATGATCTCGTCCCGCACACGCCGGAATTCGGCCAGGTCCGGCGCCGAAAGCCCGCCCGTCATCGGCAGTGCCACAGTGGTAGGATCCACAAAAGAGCCATTGATGGTCATCTGATAGTGCAGGTGGGGTCCGGTAGAAAGACCGGTGGATCCTACTCTTCCGATCAGATCGCCCTGCTTCACCTTCTGGCCGCGCCGCACGAGAATGGCCGAGAGGTGTGAATAGGAAGTGCCGTAGGGCCCGGTATGGTCCAGCTCCACATAGTTGCCGTGGCCACCATGCCGCCCGGCTTCGGTCACCACACCGTCGGCCACGGCACGCACCAGCGTACCGGTCGGCGCACCGAAGTCCACACCAAAATGAGGACGTCGTTCCTTGAGGATCGGGTGGAAGCGGCCTTTGGAGAAGCCTGAGGTCACCCGCGAGAATTCCAGGGGAGAGCGCAAGAACGGACGCTTCCGGCCTTCTCCGCCGGGTTCGTACCAGCCCGACTGGCCATCACTGCCGGTAAAGCGGATAAAGGTCCAGCTATCCTTCCCATTCTTCAGTGTAGCACCTCGGATATCTCCGTAGCGCACATTGCCATTTTCGTCGGTCAGCTTGTCGGCGACCAGGCGGATGGTGGCGCCGACGGCCAGCTCGGTGTTGAAGTCCACCTCGGTCTCAAAGATCTTGGCCAGCCCCATGATCTGAGCCGGTCGTAAGCCCGCCGCTTCGGCGGCAGCCCACAGACTCGAAGTCAGGGTCAGCTCGGTACGCCCGGCCTCTACCGTAAAGGGAATCGGGTAGCTCCGAAGTACATAGTGCTCACCATCCAACTCTAACGCTTTTACGATGGGATCGTCGTTTTCGAAGCGCACACGAAAAGGCTGGTCGTTGCCGGGCTCATAGTCCAGTACCAGCACATCTCCGGCGTAGATCTTGTCCAAAGCGGAACCGGCACCGCGAAGCACGGCATCCACGGGGGCTCCCATCGCGGCCAGTGCGGTTTTTGCCGTCTCCCCGTCGGTAATCGTATGACGCACGGTGCGGTATTTTACAGTCGGCCGTAGGAGAGTTGCCGAGCTGGCGGCCAGCGGCTGTGGAATGGGCGAGGTGTCCGGGTAGGCAGCCACGGTGGCGGCCGAGAGAAAAACCACAGTGGAGGTGGTCGCCAGGCGCCAGAATGCGCGGGTGGTGAGCAGCTTCATAGGACGTTCCGGAGGAAGAGGAGGGCGGTGAGGAGGAGGAGGAGGAACATGCCAAAGCCGGCGCCCAGAAGGACAGCTTGAAGGACGACAATCCTCCAATCTATGCCGCCCTTTTTCTTCTTTTTCTTGGCGACCGGGCTCGGCGTGGGGACGGGCGCCAGGGAGGGCGCCGCGGGGGGAGGGGAGGGAAACGGTAGAGTCCGCCGATTCGTCAGCGATCGGAATGGTTTTTCCGGAAAGCCCGATGGCGTCCTGGGTGGGTGGGCGGGCGGTCATGACCGTGGGTACCGAGGTGCCGGCCCAGGAGCGCAGGCTCATTCCGGTCAGGTTGTCGGCGGCGGCCAGAAGCAGGCGCTCCACAGCGGCGGCGTCCGGGCGTTCCAGGGGGTTCCAGGCCAACATCTTCTGAAGGATGGGCACCAGAGCCTGATGGCTGGCGGGCACCTCTGCCAGTCGCTCTCTCAGCCTTTTTTCGTGCTGATCCTGCTTAATCCGGGGCTGCCCGTAGGCCGTTCCGCAAATGGCTTCCCACAGCGTGAGCCCCAGGCCATACACATCGGCCTTCGGACTGACCTCGGCGGTGATGATGTACTCAGGGGCAATGTAGTTCAGGGTTCCAAGAAGGAACTGGCCGGTTTTGCTCTCCCGTGCGTCAAAGCGTGCCGACGCCACCCCGAAGTCCAGCAACTTCACGCCACCACGTACGGTCAGCATGATGTTTGCCGGCTTCACATCCCGATGGATCACCGCCAGAGGTTTGCCGGTGGAGGGATGGGTCGCGGTGTGGGCTTTTTGCAGTGCGCCCGCCACGGCCACGCCGATCTCGGCCAGAGCCCGGGCCGGGGGCTGCTGCTGCGCCGCCACCAGCTGGTCCAGATCCACGCCCTCCACATATTCCATCACCACCGCGTCGCGACCGGAGACCTGCGTCAGCTCCAGCACCTTGAGGATATGCTCGTCCTGGAGCAGCCCGAGCAGTCTTGCTTCATCACGTACACGTGAAAGAAAGAGAGCTCCATCCGGGTGATTGTTCAACAGTACCTTGACAGCCACCTGCCGACTGAACCCGCGCGCTCCTGCCAATTCAGCAAGGTAGACCGTTCCGAAGGAGCCCGCACCGAGCACCTTTTGCAGGTGTAGAGACCGCATCAACCGCTCTCTTATCACGTCAAGACTTATGGTGGGCGGAAAAACCTGCCAAACCCACCAAAGATAGGAAGAAGCCGCGCTCTATTCGTCGACGGGGTTCATCCACAACGAGGAGGCCGACAGCCCCATCTTGGCCAGCGCCAGATCGTAGCAGGCTTCCGCCGGGCAGCCAAAAACCAGCTCCGGCCGCGCTTCGGAGTAGACCCAGGAGCCGCTTTCAAATTCCTGATCAAGCTGCCCTTTTCCCCAGCCAGCGTAGCCAAGGCACAGGTGGAAGGGCGCCCCACTTGCCAGCAGGGTGGAGAGTCGATCCAGCGAGGCCGACACCCCGATGCCGCCGGGCAATTCCCAGCCTTCTTCGCAGCGCCCGCGGAAAATTACAAAACCTACCGATGGCTCCACCGGCCCGCCCCAGAGCGCCTGCTGCCGCGCCAGCGACGGCCGTGGGGTACCGGGCAGGTGTACCTCACCCAGCTTGACCCGGTGGGGCCGGTTCAACACCAGACCCAACGCTCCGTCCTCGCTGTGGTGTACCAACAGCACCACCGTCCGGGCGAAATTTCCGTCGGACATCTGCGGCGAGGAGATCAGGAATCCAGGTTCCATGCGGCCTCCCGGGTGGGCGAGGAATCGTTCAACCGGCTGTACCACGCAGCGGCTCAGTGCGCGGCGCGGTCTTGGAAAGGACCACATCTTCGGTGATCACCACCTCCTTCACATTGTCCTGCGAAGGAAGCTCGTACATCACATCCAACATCACGTTTTCCATAATGGTGCGGAGGCCGCGGGCCCCCGCCTTCCGGCTCACCGCTTTGGCAGCAATTGCCCGCAGCGCCTCTGTAGTAAAGGTCAGCTTGACCTTCTCAAACTTGAACAGCTTCTGGTACTGCTTCACGACGCTGTTTCGGGGCTCGGTGAGCACGTGCATCAGGTCGTCGGCGCCGAGAGGATTCAGTACCGCGGTCACCGGCAGACGTCCGATAAACTCAGGAATCAGGCCGAATTTTTCGAGATCTTCGGGTACAGCATGGCGCAGGGCACTCTCGGGGCGGGCGGTCTCGTTCGCATCGCCGCGATCCACCCCGAAGCCCACCTGTTTGCGTCCCATCCGATCCTGGATGATCCGCTCCATTCCCTCAAAACTGCCGCCGCAGATGAACAGGATGTTGGCGGTGTCGATCTGCAGATATTCCTGGTTGGGCAAGCGCTTGTTGCCCTTCACCTGGATGTTGGCGGTAGCGCCCTCCAGGATCTTCAGAAGTGCCTGCTGCACCCCTTCGCCGGAGACATCGCGGCTTACCGAGGAAGTAAATGCCTTCTTTGCGATCTTGTCTACCTCGTCGATGTAGACGATACCCTTCTGGGTCTTCTCGATACTGTTCCCGGAAGCATGGTAGAGGTTGAGAATAATATTCTCGACATCCTCGCCTACATAGCCAGCTTCGGTCAGGGTGGTGGCGTCAGCGACCACAAAGGGGACGTCCAGCATCCGGGCCAGCGTCTGCGCGATCAGGGTTTTTCCGGTACCGGTCGGACCGATCAGGAGCACGTTGGACTTCTGGATCTCCACCTCGGAGGTCTTGTTTCCGGCCTTGCTGTTCACTTCGAGGCGTTTGTAGTGGTTGTACACCGCCACCGCGATCTTGCGCTTGGCGCTGTCCTGACCCACCACATACTGGTCCATATAGGCCTTGATTCGCGCGGGGGTCGGCGTCTTTCCGCCGGAGAGCGGCCCCGAGGTGGGGCTACGGTTCTCCCGGATGATGTCCAGACACAGGCGGATACACTCGTTGCAGATGTACACGTTCGGCCCGGCAATGATTTTCTCCACGTCCCGCTGGGGTTTGTGGCAGAAGGAGCAGGAGAGACCCGCGGGGCTGGAGTACTTCGGCATTCAGTCCTCGGAAGAGAGCTTGACGTGTCAATAGCGTCAGGCGCCTGTGAAGCAAGGGGGCTTAACCTGCTGGGGCCGCAGATGCGAAGGCGCGCGAATTCCCGTGTCTGGCGCCGTTGGAAGGCTGCCGCCGCTCTCCCGAAGCGGCCCGCAATGTTAGGGGGCGAACGGAGGGGATCGTGGCCGAAGACTTCTACGCCATCCTCGGCGTTCCGAAGGATGCTTCCACCCAGGACATCAAGGCTTCCTTCCGGAAGCTCGCGCGGGAGTGCCACCCCGACACGGCGGGTGAGGATCCGGTGAAGCTCGCCCGCTTCAAGCAGGCCCGCGAAGCCTACGAGGTTCTTGCGGATCCGGTCCAGCGTTCCCGCTATGACCGCCGTGGAGAACCGAGGGGAAACAGCCCTTTTCTGGGATCCTCCTGGGGGCGGGTCAGCGATCGTCCGCCCGAAGCCGGGGGACGGGCGCCACCCCCGCCGCAGGATCTCGATCTGGAGGATCTCCTCACCGGATTTTCGGCGGCTGACTTCGGTTTTGGTGGGCGTCCTGGCAGCAGACCTGGTCCCCGTCCGCAGCCCCGGCCCGCACCCGGTCGAGACATCCCGCTCACCGTGGATGTACCCGAGGACATCGCATCGCATGGCGGAATGGTTACGCTTACCTACCGCCGCCTTCGCCGTGCCGACGATGGGGCGCTGGTTCCCTATGAAGAAATCCATGATCTCCGGGTACCACCTGGCACCACCCACAACCAGGAGCTGCGTGTGCGCGGCATGGGGGATGCGGGGGCTTCCGGGGGCGCCTATGGCGAGCTGGTCTGCCGGGTGCGCCTCGTGCAGAGCAGCCACAAACGTGGCCGCATGAAGATGCCCAGGGGGGCAGAGGAGGAGGAGAGCACACAAACTCCTCCGCGCACGCCTCCCTCAGATGCCGCGGATACCCTGGATCCTCAGGTGGTCAAGGTGGACGTGCGGGTGACCGAGGCCATCCTTGGCGGGCGGGTCCAGGTGGAGACCCCGGGTGGCCCCGTTCGGGTGACCGTCCCGTCGGGCACCGACTCGGGGACCCGCCTTCGCCTCCGCGGCAAAGGTCGCCCCGGCCTCGATGGCAGTCCCCAGGATCTTTTTGTGGAGCTGCGTATTGTGGTGCCCAAACGGTTGGATGCCGAGTCCCGACGGTTGATCGAGCAGTTTGGGGAGCTGAATCCAGAGGATTAGCCATCCAGCACGCCGACAGGTCAATCGTCCCTACACCGCTCCAAAAAGGCCTCCACCCCCGGCGTCAACACCATATCGGTAGTCTCCCCTACAGAATCTGCCACCTCGGGGTGCTTCAGCGGCGAGCCGTCCAGAATGTCTACTTCGGTGCCCTGATCCTGCAGCGCGGTGGCAAAGTCCTGACAGAAAGTGAGGCGTTGCTCGGGGCCACGGCAGACCAGCTGGAAGGGGGGTAGATCCGGGCGTAGGTGGTAGAGGGGAGAGGCCTCTTCCCAGCCTGCAGGATCTTCGCCGAAGGCATTGACGTAGGCCGGTCCCGCCGGAAGGGCGAGGCGTGCGGGGAGGTCGTAGGCATCAATGTCGTAGGAGGCGATGCCGCGTAGGATCGCCGGGTCCATCTCCTCCTCTTCCAAAAATCTTGTATCGGTGGCTACCAAAGCAACCAGATGGGCCCCTGCGGAGGGCCCCATCAAGACCATATGATCTCCATCCACACCAAAGGCTTCTGCATTCCGATGAAGCCAGCCCAGGGCGGCGGCAACATCCTGGACATGGACCGGGTGAAAAAGGTGGGTGGGCTCTCCAAAATCGTCGGGATCGGAGAGGCGGTAGTTAAGGCTGGCCAGGGCATAGCCACTGCGTCGTGCCAGGCCACGTTTATCAGCGATATCCTTGGATTTGTCGCCGGACTGCCAGGCACCGCCGTGTACCCAGACCAACAGCGGCGCCGGCTCGGCCAGCGGGTAGAGGTCCAGCGAAAGGAGTTCACTTTCTACGCCGGGGAGCTCGCGGTAGGGCTGGTCCAAGAGCGGGGGTGGCGTACAGGCGCTGAGAAGCAGAGCCAGCACCTCAGCTTTTCGTGGGAGGGCCCATGCCCGCGATGCTACGATCGATCCGACTGGCAAGGGCTGCAAATCCCGCCTGCTCGGCTTCACTCCGCGCAAGATTTAACAGATCGCGTGACTGTTTGATGTCCGCCGACAGAAAAGTGGCCACGATCGCGGTTTCGCGGTCGCCGAGGCGTTTGGCCACGCCGCCCAGGCGCTCCAGCTCGGGCAGCACCGGCTCGCCGCGAAGACCGCGGAGATACCAGAGAAACACCTCGTTCATCACCACCCCACGTTCCCAGGCCACCTCACGGGCCAGATCGCGGCTCTGCTCAAAAGCGGCGTAGGCATGGGCATGGTTGCCGGTGGCCAGCCAGGCGTCGCCGATGTTGTGGTGGTTCACTACCTCGCCCCAGCGGTAGCCCAGCCCCTGGCGCAGCTCCAGCGCCTTGCTGAACTGTTCCCGCGCCTCCAGATAGCGCTGCTCCTGGTAGTGTAAGATACCAAGATTGTTCAGAATCCGGCCCATGAGGATTCGGTCGCCCTCCGCGAGGGGAAGGGCCTGGCGGAGCAGATCCTCGGCGGTGCGCAGGGAGGCGCGCTGAAGGGCCTGCGTCGCGAGTCCCAGGAGCATCCGTGCGGCCAGGGCCCGGTCCTGACCCGCCACCACCAGACCCTCCTGATACAGCCGCTCTGCGGCCTCTACCTGCCCTTTTTGCAGCGCCAGCGTCCCCATCACTTCGAGCGCCTGCACCTGCCCGGCCGCATCTCCCCGCTTGCGAAAGATCGAGAGTGCCGCATCGATCCAGGATCGCGCCATCGCGTCCTTTCCTCGCGACACATTCAGGAGTCCCAAGGCCAACATCGCGCGGGCCTCGTACTCCTCCGGTCCTTCTTCCCCCGCGATATCCAGGGCCACCTGCAGAAAACGTTCGGCGCGCGGGTGGCCGATCAGCATCCCCACTTCGCCCGCACCCAGGTTCAACCTGGTCTCCAGGCGACTGTCTACCTGGTCACGGGGAAGCTGCTCCACCCAGAGGAGCGCCTTTTGGAAACGCTCCAGGGAGCGGTCCAGAAACTGCGTCTCGCGCATCTGTTCGGCAGCCGTACAAAGGGCTTTGGCCGCATCTTTCAGGCGACCACCGGCGTGGCAGTGGGTGGCCCAGGCCTCCACCACATTGTGGAGCTGCGCGCCGTAGAGGTGCTCCATCCCGCTGGCAACCATACGGTGATATTCTCGGCGAAGAGGGCCAGGAATTGAGCGTACCACACATTCCCAGATCAGGATGGAGGCAAAACTGGCCTGCTCCGGGTCGGTGGGGTCGGGCAGCACCAGCCCCGCCTTCAGGAGTCCCTCGACCAGACGCTCCGGATCGGCCATTCCCAACGAAGCAGCAAGAAGACGGCGGGAGAAGGAGGAGCCGATGATGGAGGCCACCTGCAGCGCCACCTTGTCCATGTACTCCAGGCTGTCGATCCGCTCGGTGACCAGACCATGGAGAGTGGGAGGAAGCCCCGGATCTACATGCGGGTCTTTCAATCGTGCAACCGGACCTTCAAACCAGATCCGCTCCGCACGGTGCAGGGCCTTGATGATCTCGGAAATGTAGAGCGGGTTGCCCTCGGCGGTGCGGCGCAACAGGCGACTCAGGTCCGGCCCGCAGGCCTCAGCACCCAGGATCTCCGCCGCAAAAGCCACGGCCTGCTCGGGATTCAGCGGCCCCAAGACCCGATCCTGCACCCGGCGACCCAGGTCTACCGGGTCGCGGGCGGAGAGGAGCATCAGCATCGGCTCGGTCTCGGCGGCCCGCAACATCTGTTCAAAGAGCGCCTTTTCCACCCCCTCCAGATACTGGATGTCCTCCATCAACACAATCGCCGGGCCATCGGCGCAGAGGCCGCGGATCAGGCGCGCCGCCGCGGCAAACATCGCATCGCGCGAAGGCTCGCGGCGCTCCATCAGCTCTACCCCATATAGGGTACCGATGGTGGAAACCTCAGCCGCTTCCAAGCCTAATTCGGTGAGGCGTCCAAGTTTTTCGCGAAGAATATCCGGCGAAAGATCACCACGAATACCAAGAATATCCGAGACCAGATCCCGGAAGGGCGCAAAGGGGCGCTCGTTGCCGAAGGGCAGAGCCCGGCCGAAATAGGTCGGAATTTCCCGACGCAGGGCCAGCTCGCGGATCTCCCGGAAGAACTGGGATTTTCCGATACCCGCCTCGCCGCGGATCAGGATCCGTGCCCCCTGACCCTCCCCCAGCCCGGCGATGGTATCGCGGAGCAGCTCCAGCTCGGCCCCCCGGCGGTACCAGCGTCCCTGAGCGGTGCGCGCCCCCGCACGACGGCCGCCGGTAAGCCGAAAACTCGGCCGGGCAGCACGGCCACCCTTCCGACGCAGCTCTGGCCCCCGATCAAAGGGGAAGCGGTCGCCCACCAGGGCCACAACCCGGTCGGAGACCAGAGTGACCCCCGGATCGGCTGCATAGGCAAGTCGAACACCCGTTTTCAGGGTATCGCCGCGGGGCGCAAAACGGTAGCGCGAGCCGACTTTTCGCCCCACCGTTACTTCGCCCACATGAACACCTACCGAAAACTCTACCGGAAGTGCCTTGCGACGCAGACGCAGCGAAAGACGATGCAGCTCCCGCGCACAGGAGAGCGCCCGCTCCACATCATCGCCATGCGCACGTGCAAGGCCGAAGAGAACAGTCAGGGTATCATCCTCATATTCGGTAGGTGTACCGGTCATACGGTCCACCAAACGACGCACCACCCGCAACATGCGGTAGTGCAGCTTGGCGATCTCCTCGGTTTCCGCATGAGAGGATACTTCGGTAAGCCCGCTTACCTCCGCGACCAGGACCACCACGTTGCGGCGTTCGCCGCGCGCCTCTGCAAAGAGGCGGGGACTACGGCCTTCGGTGCCGGTTTCCTGGATCGAAGCGGTGGGCTCCGGGTCCAGACCGGTGTGCATATCGTCGAGATCCTGGGCAAGGCGGGCGAGGTCGGCCTTGGCGGGATCGGCGGCCAGATCGTCGGCAAAGAGCCGACGCATGACCCCCGAGATCGCGGGGGTCGCGGAGTGAAAGCCCACATCAAAGAGGAAGGCACGGAGTCGGTTTTCCAGCTCTGCCGCCGTGGGCCGCCGGGAGGGCTCCACCTGCAGGACCTGCTCCACGATCTCCGCCAGCACCGCCGGAACGTCGGGATTGTAGGAGCGCACGTCGGGTACAAAGCTGCGGTCCAGTTCGCCATCTTCATCGGCAGTGAAAATACGTTTGTTGGTCAGCAGCTCATAGAGCACCAGCCCCAGGGAGTAGACATCGCTGGCCTCGGTGATGGACTCGCCGCGGGCCTGCTCCGGAGACATATAGGCCTGCTTGCCTCCCGCACCACGTACTCCCTCTTCGGGGTCGGTCATCGGGCGGGCGATCCCAAAATCCAATAGCTTTACTTCGCCTTCAAAGGATAAAATAACGTTGTGAGGGCTCACATCCCGATGCACGATGCGCATCGGGCGCCCCTCGGAAGTGGTGCGGGAGTGGGCATAGGCCAGCGCACGGGACACAAATGCGGTGATGGCCACCGCCACCGCCATCGGCAGGCGCTCGGAGCGGGTGCGGAGCACACGAAGGACCCGCGTCAGGTCCCGTCCGTGGATATGCTCCATGGAAATATAGTGCTCTTCCCCAACTTTTCCCAACTCGAAGACCTGGACGATGTTCGGATGCGAAAGTGCTGCGCAGACCTTGGCCTCCTGCACAAAGAGGTCCACATAGCGGGGTTGTGTGGAGAGGCCGGTGAGAATTTTTTTGATCACCAGGCGTTTTTCGAAGCCTTCTACGCCGAAGCTACGCGCCAGATACACTTCGGCCATCCCGCCCACGGCGATTCGGGAAAGCAGCTGGAAGCGACCGAAGGGGAGCGGAAAACTCATCGCCGCTCCAGCGTAGACCGTCGCTGCGGCCTGCGCCACTCTCCGGCAATCGGGTTGCGGTCCCTTTGGGAGGCAGCCGCGGAGAAAACCGGTTAATTGGCGCGGCCTATGGCTAAGCTCTATCCTACCCTCCCGCTGCGTGGATCCGTCTTCTTCCCGGGCATGATTGCGCCGGTCACGGTGCCGCGAGGTCCGGCCGTCGCTGCCCTGGATGCCCACCTGGATCAGAACCTGGATCTGATCCTGGTCGTTCAGAAGGATCCCGGCCTCGAAAATCCCCACGTGGATGATATTTTTCCGGTCGGGATCGTCGCAAAAGCGATGCGCACGCTCACCCTGCCCGATGGCGGGGTTCGGGTGCTTTTGGAGGCCAAAGAGCGCGTTGGACTTCGGGATTTTAACGAACACCCCACCATGGCCTGGGCCTGCACGCCCGTCAAGCTGGCCACCCAGGTGGGCGACATCAAGCGCAGCCAGGCGCTGGAAATGCGCGCGCGTGATCTCGCCAAAGAGCTGTTTGCCGGCCCCGAACGCCCGGCGGAGATGCTGGCGCTGTTGGAGATGCAGGAGGGTCCCGAGCGGCTCTGTGACCACCTGACCCCTCAGCTTGGCCTCACCGTGGCGGAACAGGCAGAGATTCTGATTGAACCTCGCTTAGAGGCGCGGCTTGAGCGGCTCTTGTGGTTCCTGGAGCGGGCCAAGGAGTACCAGGCCATCGCCCAGCGGATCCATGCCGACGTGCAGAAGGCCATGGATGCCTCCCAGCGGGAATATTACCTTCGGGAGCAGCTTAAGGCGGTGCAGAAGGAGCTCGGAGAGCAGGGACTCGACGAGGTATCGGAGTACGAGCAGAAGATCGCTGCCGCCGGAATGCCGCCCGAAGTAGAGAAAGAAGCGAGGAGGGAGCTGGAACGTCTGCGGCGTATCCACGTGGACGCGGCCGAGTACATGGTGTCGCGCACCTACCTGGACTGGCTGGTGCAGATGCCCTGGAAGGCCGAGACCGAGGACAGCAACAGCCTGGTCCATGCGCGGGAGACGCTGGATCTGGACCACTACGGCCTGGAAAAAGTGAAGGATCGAATCCTGGAGTTTCTGGCCGTGCGGCAGCTCAAAAAGGACGCCAAGGGGCCGATCCTGTGCTTTGTGGGGCCGCCGGGCGTCGGCAAAACCTCGCTGGGGCAGTCGATTGCCAAGGCGCTGGGCCGGAAATTCGAGCGGATCGCCCTGGGTGGGATGAAGGACGAGGCGGAGATTCGTGGGCATCGACGTACCTATGTGGGTGCGCTGCCTGGGCGGGTGGTTCAAGCCTTGAAGCGGGCGGGCACACGGAACCCGGTGATCCTGTTGGACGAGCTGGACAAGATCGGCTCGGACTTCCGGGGAGATCCGGCTTCGGCGCTCTTAGAAGTGCTGGATCCCGAGCAGAACCACACCTTCCGGGATCACTACCTGGACGTACCCTTCGACCTGAGCCGGGTGATGTTTATCGCCACCGCCAACGTCGAAGATCCGGTTCCTTCCGCACTTCGGGATCGTCTCGAAGTCATTTCTCTGCCCGGCTACATCGAAGAGGAGAAGCTTGCCATCGCCCGGAAGCACCTGATGTTGCGGCTGGGCGAAAACCACGGCATTTCTCCGGAAAACATTGAAATTCCCGAAGAGATCCTGAAGACGGTGGTGCGCTCCTACACCCGGGAAGCCGGCGTGCGAAACCTGGAGCGGGAGCTTTCCGGGCTCTACCGGAAGACGGCGCGGGCCATTGTAGAAGGCCGCACCGAACCTATGGCGGTGAACGCCGAGATCCTGGACGACTGGCTGGGGCCGCCCAAATATTTCCTGGAGCTGGCCGAACGTACCGACCGCCCCGGTATCGCCATCGGGCTGGCCTGGACCGAGTCTGGCGGCGATATTCTGATTATCGAAGCGACCAAAATGCCGGGGCCCCGTGGGCTGAAGCTGACCGGAAGCCTGGGCAATGTGATGAAAGAGAGCTGCGAGACGGCGATGTCGGTGCTGCGCGAGCATGCGCCGCGCTGGGGTCTGGACAGCAAACTTTTTGCCGATTCCGAGTTCCACATCCACTTTCCGGCCGGAGCCATCCCCAAGGACGGTCCCAGTGCAGGCGCCTGCCTGTTCACCGCGCTGGTCTCGCTGGTCACCGGGGTTCCCGTGCGTCCCGATCTGGCGATGACGGGCGAGATCACCCTGCGCGGGAAGGTGCTTCCGGTGGGCGGGATCAAGGAAAAGGTGCTCGCCGCGCGCCGAGCAGGCGTCAAAGAGGTGGTGATGCCCCGCCAGAACCAGCGCGATCTGCGCGATGTACCGCCCCAGCTTCGCGACCAGCTCACCTACCATTTTGTCGATCACGTCGATCAGGTGCTGGAGCTGGTTTTTGAGGGGAAGCTGCCGGTGCCGGTGCCTGTGGCCGCACCGGTAGAGCCGGTGGTGGACAGCAGCGCGCCGGTGTCGGCTTCCTGAGGGGGACTTCGCTGGAAGTCGGTGGTTAGAGGTGGGAAATTGAGGGGAGAGTGCCTTCGGGTACGCAAGACTTTTTGAACTCTATCGACGTGGATAGAGTTGAAAAAGTGCGTGTTGCGGAAGGGCTTGCCCATGCTCCCTGGCGGCGCTATCCTGTGCAGATGGAACGTCTTTTGCGCCGCATCTCGCCGTGCAAGATCTGGTCTTCAAAGCCATTGTGGGCGATCCGGATCATACCGAGGTACTGATAGATTTTCTGAACGCCGTGCTTGCCCCTCTGAAAACGGTTTCAGATTGAGATGCAGGGTTGGAGCCACACGGCGTTGAACCGGCGGATGTTGTGGAATTGGGCGAAGCTGTACCAGGGCCAAATCCAGAAAGGGGAGGAGTACCCGGAGCTGCGACCGGTGGTGTCGATCTGGCTGGTGATGACCAGCTTTGGGCGGGAGAGGTGTGGAACCACCGGTTTTCGCTGCGGGACCGGAACAGCTCCGCCGTGTTATGCGACGACCTGGACATACATGTGTTTGAGCTGGAAAAGGCCCGAAAACTGCACCTTGCAGGGAGTGGGGACCGGGGTCCGCTCGCAGGATGGATCCGCTTTTTTACGGAGGCGGCGGAGTGGGAGGTATTACCCAAAGAATTGCAACGACCGGCCATGGAGGTAGCGATGTCAACTGTGGACAAATTCCGGGAAGATGAAGCGGCGACCTACGCCTATGAAGCGCGGCAGGAGTGGCTGCGGATCCAGCGGACGCAGGATCGGGAGTTGGAGCGTGTGCGTGCTGGCTGGGCGGCGGAACGAGTGGCCCGGGAAGAGCAGCAGGCGCGCGCCGAAGAGCAGCAGGCGCGTGCGGAGGCCCTGCAAGCCCGCAATGCAGAGGTGGAAGCCCAGCTCCGCGAGCTCTTGGCGCGGATGAAGCTATCTGAGAATTGAGGCCGGGCCTCTGTTTCCTCCTCGCCCCCTTTTGTGATAGCGTCCCGCGCCGTGGCTTCCTCCGATTCCCTGGCCCGCCGGCAGAACACCACCGCCGATGTGTATTGACCCACCCGACATCCGCCCCGGTGCGGATCTCCCCTGGTTTGACTACAACATCGTCGCCGGTATGGAAGCACTTTCCCAGGTCATGCATCAGCTGGTCCGGCCAGCCGGAAGCCGGACGCGGTGGTACAGTAGACCACAATAACCATCGAGGTGTCCCATTTGGTATCTCCTCCTCTGGCTGATCTTCTTGGCGCCTGCCCACGCAAATGAGGAAACCAGCGCGCGCCTCAAGCTGGCCAAGGAATTAGTGGCGGCTGGCTATCCACAACTCGCTCGGGACCAATTGCTGCCGATGCTCGCGGTTCCTTCGCCAGGCGGTGGAGAGCACCAGGAGGTCTGGCAAAGACTCCTCAACATCGCGTGGGAAGCCGGCGGGCGGTGGATTCTCCGCGATGCCGCAGCGGCAACAGGTTCTGCCAACATCTTAGGCGCCGTGCATGACGAGGTGGACTACCTGATCGGGGTGAATGCCTTGGAGGCTGGAGATCTCGAGGCTGCTCTTGCGGCGTTTCGGAACGTTGAGAGATCTGCACCGAGTGGACAACGCGCGGCCTATCTGCGGGGCCTCATCCGGATGAAGCGCGGGGAGGGTGCGGATACTGTTCTGCCCGAGCTGGGGCGCGCCAGAACCCGCTACAGCAGTGCGACGACTGCCGACGAAGAACGCCCTAGGCGATCATTGCAGCCGGGGCAGCCGTTCTACAGGCTCAGGATGTATTCCGCAGTCAGGGAGGATCCTCTCCCAAATCAGATTTTCGTATATTTGGCGCAGTATTACTTCGGCCTCGGTCGCTACGACAAAACCGAGGAATACCTGGACTGGCTTCTGAAGTGGTCTGTCCACGTTCCCGAAGCGGTGTTGATCTATGGCTGGACAAAAATTCAGCAGGGGCAGTCTGGCCCAGAGGATCTGAAGTGGCTGGAAAAGTACCACCGCAGCCTTGGGACCAGGCTCTCGCCCGAGTTTCTCTACGTCCTGGGGATTGTACGAAACAAAAATCAACAGCCTGTGCTTCCGCTGGGGCTGGAGTTTGAAAAGACAAATGCTCCGGTTGCGCGCGCTCTTCGTGCTTTGACGGTGGACGGTGTTCGGGATGATGAGGCGGTGGATGGACTGCGCGAGGCGGTGAGAAATTACGCAAAACGTGGGGTAGCGAAGGCACCTTGGACACCCTGGGTTCTGGCCAATTTCGCCGCCAACCGGGAGCTCATGGATGCCGACCATGTGGCGGTCGGAGTGGCGGCGGAGCGGAAACGGCTGTCACAGGATCGCCGCTATCAGGCTTTGGCCGTCCATTTGAACCAGGATGCTACGGAGCGGGCGCGATCCCTGGCCCTGACCCACGCCAACCTCCTTCTGCCGCGCCTTCAGGAGTGGGGTCAGCAGATGACGGAGTTGTTGGAAGCGGAGGCGTTGGAACGGCTGATTGCTGAGGAAAACCCTGTTTTGGAACGTCAATAAAGTCCAAAGAGTCCCGGGTGTTTCCAACTGGAAACACCCGGGGTATCGACTGGCGGCCGAAGATCCTCCTTGTTGCAACAGCCCTCATCCGGCTTCGCCACCGTCTCCCGCCGGGCGGGCGAAGGCCCCATTCGGGTTCCGTCGCCCCTGGTCACCCCTGACCCATCATAAGTCCGGAGTTTGGAGTGCCACCCCCCAGCCCAATCTGATCTATACTCCCCCGATGTCCCGCCGCTGCCTCCTCCTCCTTCCCCTGGCCCTTCTGGGCTGCGGCAAGGATCTGGATAAAAAAGAGGACAGCGGCTGCTTTCAGATGCGGATCCACCCCGACCTGGATCGCGATGGCTATGGCGACATGCGGAGTACCGAGCTGGCCTGTGGGCTGGTGCCGGGCTGGACCCTGGATGCGAGCGACTGTGACGACGGGGATCCCAGTCTTTCTCCGCAGACCAACTGGTATATTGATGCGGATGACGATGGCTACGGGGCCCTTCCCACTTGGGAGGGTTGTAGCCCGCCCTTCGGCTATGTGCGCAACGACCATGACTGCGATGATCTTTCGGCCGATGTGTACCCCAATGCCCGCGAATTCTGCAACGGGGTGGACGACAATTGCGACGGAAATGTGGATGACGAAGATCCGGCGGTCTTCGGGCAGCTCTCCTGGTACCATGACGACGATGGGGATGGCTGGGGTGCGGGGCTCGCGACCAAAGAAGCCTGTATCAAGACGGAGGGTTTTTCGGAGAACGGCCTGGACTGTGACGACGACAATGCCCTGGTCTTTCCCGAGGCGCCGGAGGAGGACTGCACCGATCCGGTGGACTACAATTGCGATGGCGAGGTGGGCTACGAGGACAACGATGCCGATGGTTTTGTCGCCTGTGTGGAGTGTGCGGATGACGATCCCGTCCGCTATCCGGGTGCGCCGGAGTGGTGTAATAACCAGGATGATGACTGCGATGGCCTCCAGGATGAGCCGGATGCTTTGGATGCCGATACCTACTACCAGGATGCCGATGGCGATCGTTATGGCAACCCGATGGTCACCCAGCTTGGCTGCCGACTCCAGACCGCCTGGTCTTCCAACGATCGCGACTGTAACGACGCGGACGCGGCCGTCTCCCCCGCCGCCCAGGAGAGCTGCGACGCGGCGGAGCTGGACGAGGACTGCGACGGCCTCTCCAACGACGCCGATCCCGATGTGGTGGATGTCTCCGCCTGGTATCCCGATGCCGATGGCGATGGCTATGGCGACGCCTCCGACCCCGGCACGGGCTGGTGTAGCCCCCCGGCAGGACTTGTATCGGAAAATACAGACTGCAATGATGTAGATGAAAGCTACTTTCCCGGCGCCCCCGAAGTCTGCGGGGGAGGGGACGAGGACTGCGACGGTCTGGTGGACGAGGTGGAGGCGGTGGACGCACCCACCTGGTATCTGGACCAGGACGGCGACGGCTTTGGCAGTGTTTTTGGCACCACCCTGGCCTGTACTGCGCCTGCTTCCTATGTGGCGTTGTCCACCGACTGTGACGACGGTACGACCGAAGTTTCGCCCGCAGCGCTCGAATATTGTAATGGCATTGACGACGACTGCGACCGCAGCGTGGACGAGGCGGATGCGGTAGATGCCCCGGCCTGGTACCCCGACTACGACGGGGATGGCTGGGGATTTTCGAGGGCTTCCCTGGTCTCTTGTGTGGCGCCGGTGGGCTTTCTTATTCTGGGCGAAGACTGCAACGATGCCGACGCTGCGGTCCATCCGGGTGCCACCGAGGACTGCGACGGGGTGGACAACGACTGCTCCGGCCAGGTGGACGGCAGCGATGCCCTCGGCGCCACCCTTTGGTATCGTGACGCGGATGCAGATGCCTATGGGGATTCTGCGCAGACGACCCTGGCCTGTGATGCCCCCACCGGCTTTGTTGCCCAGCCCGGAGACTGTGACGACCGCACCGCCGCCTCCTCCCCCAGCTCCCCCGAAGTCTGCGACGCCTTCGATGCCGACGAAAACTGCGATGGCCTTGCCGACGATAACGACCCCTCTCTCGACCCTACCAGCATCCCCGAAATCTACGAGGACCTCGATGGGGACGGCACTGGCTACCTCCCCGTCCTCCTCTGCGATCCCCCTGGATCCACCGCCGCGCTTTCCGGCGATTGCGACGATACCGACCCCCTCCGCTCCCCCCTTCTCCCGGAGATCTGCGACGCCCTGGACCAGGACGAAGACTGCTCCGGCACCGCGGATGACCAAGATTCAAATGTAGATCCCTCAACAAAACAATCTGGCTATGCCGACGAAGACGGCGACGGCTCTGGCGATCACTGGACCGCCGCCTGCGATCCCGCCCTGCCCCTGGTTCCCGATGGCGGCGACTGCGACGACCGTGACCCCACCCGCTCTCCTTCCGCCTCCGAAGTCTGTAATTCTCTGGACGATAACTGCGATGGCCTCTCCGACGATGCCGACCCCGCCGTCCTCTACAGCGCCGCCGACCTCTGGTTCCCCGACATGGACGGCGATGGGGTAGGCGCAGGATCCGCCTTCTACGCCTGCTCCTCCTCTGGATCGCGTCGCGGAGATGACTGCGCCGATGCCGACGCCGCTCAGTCCCCCCTTCTCCGCGAGCACTGCGCCGATGGCCTGGATCAGGACTGCGACGGCCAGGACCTGTCCTGCGTGGAGCTGGATGCCTCTTTATCCTCTACCAACGCTATTTTTTCCGGTGCAACCTTGCTCACCGCCGGAGATATGGACGGCGACGGCCTCCCCGAGCTGCTCCTATCGGCTCCCACCGAAGTTCGTGAGTTTCGCAGCCCTCTTGTTGGAAGTCCGGCTGCGGGCATGAGCTGGACCGGCTACAGTAGCGATGGCTTTGGGGCAGCCCTGCTCTTTGTCGAAGATCTGGGCAATGGAAGCCCGGAAGTGGTGGTTGGGGCCCCCACCGGTGGCGGTCGTAGTCCGCAGAGTGGCTATGTCTACCACAGCGCCCGAGGTCCAGGTCAGGGGACCTTTTTGGGAGAGATCACCGGCGATGAAGTTGGAACTTCGCTGGCTGCTGTGGATATGGAAGGCGACGGTCTGGCCGACCTCTGGGTGGGTGCCCCAGGAGCGGCCGGAGGAGCCGGGGAGATCTACCTGGTGCCCAGCCCCGCCCCCAGCCAGCGGGTCAGCCGGATGGTGACGCGCCTGACAGGCGATTTTTTGAATGATCGCGGCGGAGAACTTCTGGCGGCGGCGGATTTTGATGGCGACGGTTTGGGCGATGTGGCGGTAGGCGGCGCCACCGGCCTCTGGGTCCTTTTGGGGCCTTCGGGGCGCCTGAACCTGGGCAGCGCCGAGCTGGTGCTGCCGGGCGCCCTGGACTGTCTTGCGGCGGGCGGCGACTTCAACGGGGATGGCCTGCCGGATCTCCTCTTTGGTGAGGGGTCGGGAGCAGGCTCAGCGGCGGTCAGGAGCGGCGCTGCGCTGTCCGCTACTCCCCTGGCCACCCTCATGGGCACCCAGCCCGTGGAGGGCCTGGGCGGGCAGTGCGGCTGGCTGGGTGACCAGCTCTTGGTGGGTACGGCGACCGAGAGCTGGCTCTTTGCGGCCGGTGCGGGCGGTAGCCTGGAGCGGGACCAAGCGTTGTTGTTGCCGCCAGGCCGATCCGCGGCCACCGACGCCAATAACGACGGGAGTCTCGACCTGCTCCTCCTCCAGACAGGCGGCGCTGCCCTCCTCTTCGACGGCACTCTCTGGTAGATATATATCGACCCGATAGGTGCCCTAGGGCTGATACTCAGTGGCCATGGAAAAGTCTCGTTCTACGCTGGTCGCCAAGGGGTAGAGGCCGACCAGTGGAACATAGGGGTACTGCACGCGCACCCGCAGCATCTTTCGTCCGCTGGGGGCGTCGTACCACTCCGACCAGACATTACAGCCCGCCGGGCAACCCAGGTCCAGATCGGCGAGCACCCGCAGAGCATGGTTGGTGGCGGTGTTTTCGATATCCGGCTCGGTGGGTACGCCGGTACCCGCCGCATTCCGCAGCACGCCGGCGCCCACACGGGCTCCGTCGCGGGCTGCACGCGAGATCTGATGCTTCAACGACATCATCCGCGACAATTCAATCACACCGGTCAGTACGATCAACAGCGGGAGGATCCACAGCGCAAACTCCAGCAGCGCCGCACCGGTGCGTTTTGAGCGGCGATTGTAGGCGCTCATCGCTGGATTTCCATACGTACAATGGCGCGTGCGGTCAGGGTGGATACCGGTACCACGCCGATCAGCGGCTGGAAGGTGTTGTCCACCTGACAGCGCAGCGACCGCGCCGGGATATCGTACAGGTCGTCCACAGTGATCACACAGGACAGGCACTCCAGCGACGATCGCGTCATCTCGGTACGGATCCGGCCTTCGGTGACCGCTTCCACATGGTTCATGAGCGCGTCGCCGGTGCCGGGATCTTCGGTGGCACCGGTACGGCAGGCCGCGTGGACGGCTCCGTCCAAGGCACTCTGCTGGTAGAACAGCCAGCCGAAGTCGATGACCGACGCGAACATGGTCAGAAAGATGGGAAGGGTGAGGTAGAACTCCAGGGCCGCTGCGCCCCCGCGTTGTGGATGGCTACGCATGGCGTCAGTTCACAATCGAGACGGGGAGGGAGCGGGCGATCTCCTGGAAGATCGGCACGATGTCGGTGGCGTTGGTCGTGTGTGCGTACCAACCGTCGCCGGTGACCGAGTTGGCCATGAAGGGGCGATCATCGCGGAAGCTGACGAACCAGGTGTTGACGCCCAGGTTGTTGTAGATCCGCTGGGCGACGATCGGGGTGTCCCGTTCGATCTGGGCGATGGAGTGGGCGCCGGGATACTTGTATTGGCGAAAAGGTTCGGTCCAACGTTGCGTCCGGCGGATACCCTCGCTGCTGCCGTAGGGGGAGGGTTCGCCGTCGGTCAAGACCACCATGGCTTTGTAGGCGGTCGGATCGACATTTTCCTGGAACATCCGCTCGGCCATCGAAATGCCGGTGGTGTGGTCCGTCCCCGCTTCATCCGAATAGTAGCGGGGCATGTTGGGGAAGCAGCCGCCTACCGCACCGGTGGCCGCCCAGTTGTTCTGCTTGGCGGGCTGGTAGCAGCTGGCACCGCTGGTGCAGAAGCCGAGGTAGGGGTTCGGCCCCCGGACGAAGGGGTTCCACTTGGTGCCGTTGTTGAAGTTGCCGTAGACCCGGCAGGCAACATGGATGTTGTTCCGGTTGGCGCCTGTGGACCACGCGGACTGGTATTCCCCCGCATAGGAACCCACGTTCAGATTGGCCCACTTGTTGGTGACCAGACTGGCATTGGAAAAAGAGTCCTCCACCGAGGTCATGGGCGTGTACTCCCAGCCATAGCGGTTCATGAATACCACCATCCCCACCATGTCCTGGGGGCCATGGTTCTGGTGGAGAGAGTCCAGAAAGGTCATGGCGGCCTCGCGGGCCTTCACAAAATTCCGTTGTTCCCAGGAACCGGTAATGTCCATCACCAGGATCACCTGCACACTCTGGGTGGCGGCGGTGGCAGTGGCGGCCACATCCACCGAATACCAGCCCAGTAAGGTGCCCAAGGCCAGACGCACGGCCTGGCTGCCGGTGCGGCCCACCCGCACCTGGATGGCGTTGGATACCGATCCTCCGGTGAAGCTGCGCGCCGTGGGATCCCAGGTTCCTGAATCAATATCCAGAAGCACCGCCTCGTCGCCGGCCAGGGTGTTTGCGGCCACAACCTCCTCCGCGGCCGCGCGGGCCAGGGTCAGGTCGTGGCTGTCCTTCAGCTCGGCGATGGCAGCGTGGGAGGCGGCGTCGGCAATGTCCTGCGCTTCAGTCTGGGCCAGCCGGATCATGGAAACATCCACGGCCAAGGCGCCAAAGCCAAAGAGCACACCCAGGAGCAGGACCATCAAAACCGTATAGTTTCCGCGCCGGTGAGCTTTCCGGTGGAAGCGGTGAGACATGGGAAACTCCGGTGGGACCAAAAAAAGTCTATGCTAATTCGGCCGCGAAAGAAAATCCTTACGCTGGCCATACAGGGAACGGCATATCGGCGTCCTCATTCAAGCAAAAGCCGCAGGGTCGTGCCGGAGGTTGCGTGCAGCTCCGCTGCCAGGGCGCCACGCTCCAGCTGGTAGTGCCCGGCCGGGAGGTAGAGCTCGGGAGCCGAGGAGGAGTAGGTGGTGGAGGGCCAAAGCCACTGGCTGGCACCTTGATCAGGTCGTACCTGGGTTCCGATGCCCTCGGTCTGTCCCGCCACCAATTTTACGGTACAGGCAGGCGCCACATCGGTGCGGTTGTACCAGAGATCGAAGAAGAGGATGCCAGCCATGGCCAGGTCCGGCCGGCCGTCGCGGTCAAAGTCCCCCACGGCGACGGCGCGGGAGTTCCCCTTTTCCGGTGGGCTGACGTCTTCCCATCCGCTGGAAGTGTAGCGTAGGATACGGTCCTGTTCACTTTCCACAGGCTCGGTGGTCCAGATCAGGTTTCCAGCCGTGGCCACCACTTCGGGTTGTCCGTCCAGGTCCAGATCCACCCAGGCCACCCCCCAGGTAGGGGCCAGGGGCAGGGGCGGGTTCAACGCCACGGCCTGGGTGACTTCAAAAAAGGAGCCGGCACCGTCCCCTTGCCAGAGGCGAAGGCTTTCGATGTCGGAAACCAGCAGGTCGGCCACACCATCCGCATTTGGATCGCCGATGGCGACGCCCATGGCCTGCATCGCCTGCTCAATCCCCGAATTTTCGATCATCCCAAAGCCGCCCAGGCGGTCGTTGCGCAGGAGCCGGTTGATACCCAGGTGGTCGTTGGCGATGATCAAGTCCGGGGCGCCGTCCAGGTCTACGTCCGCCCAGGCGATGTGGTGGGCGAGACTTTGGAGGCCGTCTGCGGGGAGACGTTCGGCTGTGACGTCAATAAAATGACCATCTTCTTGAATAAAAAGCTGATGGCCATCGCCAGTGCCTGCGTGGGGATCGTCGTCTTCGTCTGAGGAGAAGCCCGAGGTGACCAGATCCAGGTCGCCGTCGTTGTCCAGGTCGGCGAAGGCCGGCGTACGCGACTCGCCGCTGCTGTTGGGTAGCTCCTCCGCCCTGAAGTTGCCCTGGCCGTCGTTCCGCAAGAGCAGATCGGGCTGGCCCCTCTGACCCACCAGCACCAGCTCGGCCGCGCCATCGCCATCCAGATCGGCGGCGGCCACGCCCACAGCACCCGGCAAGAGCGGCTCGGGGTCCCCAAAAACGCCGCCGTGGTTGCGGAAAATCAGCGAGTGCTCATAGGGCAGGGCCAGCACCAGATCCAGCCAGCCGTCGGCGTTCAAATCCGCGGCAGCGATGCCCGGGCCGCGGTTCCACGGGTAGTTGGCCGCCGTCTCGCCTACCAGGTCGGGCCCACTCAAGCTCAACTCACGATGAAGCTGGATTTTTGGAGGTCCAGTTTCTTCGGGAGGAGGAGCACAGGCCAGCAGCAGGAGCAACACGGCCTTGTTGTAGCCGATCGGCGCGAGGATCGCCGCTTTTTTGGAGCTGCCTACCGCACGGCCAGCGCCAGCCAGTGGGGCTCCAGCTCGTAGCGGTAGCGCAACACGCCATCGGGAGCTTCTACCTGGACCTGGGTACGCTGATCATCGGCAAAGCCGTTGTAGTAGGCCACCGGGAGGCCCGTGGCCTGCACCTGGAGGCTGCAGCCCAGGGGCTCGCCGCCGCAGCGCAGGGTGGCGGTGATGTCGGGCTGGGTAAGGACCAATTCGCGTGTGCCATCCCGGAAATTGTCCTGGATCAGCTTGAGATCCAGGCTGCCCTGCAGGCGCTCGAAGGGCTCCGCGAGGGCACGCAGCCCGGCGCTGCAGGGGGCGCGCTCACAGAGGTCGAGGACTTCGCGGGCTTCTCCGGCCAAAGACCAGAGCATACGTCGGGCGGCCGTTTCGGAGATCGGACCGTTCAACGCGGTGGAGAGGCTGCGGCAGGGGGCGGCACCGGGTGGGATGGTCGGCTCGTCGGCGATGCAGGCTGTCGCTGCATTTCCTTCGAGATAGCGGCCGGGAAGGTATAGTTCTTCGGGGCTTCCGCCCTCCCAGGCGATGCCGCAGCTCTGGCCCTGGCTGGTCTGGAGGCAGAGGAGGGGGGCGGCGTGGGCGAGGGTGAGAAGTGCGAGCATGTGTACCTCTGCCGGGGGTGTAGCAAGAGGCGTGCCAAGTGATGCCAAACCGAAAAAGGCCAGGGAAGAGGAGGGGAGATGCCAGATCGCCTCCTCCTCCTCCCCCCAAGCTCCCGGCTTCCTCTACAAATCGTAGATCCGATCTATGAATCCCCGCGGCGCACCGACGACGCTGCACCCTCGACGACGCGGGCCGGGCTCTCCGTGCCGGTCGGCCAACGTCGCAACAGGTCGTGGCTGGGGCCCACCAGAAAGCTGTCGTTGGGCACCACCGTCCCGTAGCTGATTCGCACGCCATTGCCGACTTTTGCGCGGTGACCGATACAGGCGCCCAGGAAGTAGACTTCGCTGTCCCGCCGTTCTCCGTCGTGATCCACCCGTATGGTTTTGCCGAAGGAGAGATCGAGGATCGTGGCACCCACCGCCACAAAACTTCCGCTTCCAAACAGGCTCATCTGGAAGCCATCCCCTCGGCTTACAAATGCTTCCGGCATCAGGACGGCAAGGTTGATCATCGCGCCGTCGCCCACCCGTGCTTTGGGGCCGATCACCGACAAAGAAGCGTGTCCGTAGGCCTCGATTTTCGCACCGGCGCCCACCACACAGCCGCGAAGGACCGCGTAGGGGCCCACCTCCACACCCTCGCCCAGCTCCGTCGCCTCCACCACGGCGGTCGGGTGGATGTTACAGCCTTTGCCGATACGAGAAAGACCACGTGCAAGGCCCGCTACCGACAGGCCGTTGCTGTTCCACAGCACCTTCAAAATCTGATAGAGCTTGCTCCAGATCGGTGCCCGCTCAAAATCGAGGCGATATTGTTCTCCCCGGCTGAGCATGGCCAGTAAATTGACCCGGAGCAGATGTGTCCAGTGCTCGATGGGATGAACCATGGCGGCGCCGCTGCGCATTTTACCCATGGAGGCGTGAGAGACGGCGGGATGCAGGTTCATCTCGTCCACGTCGTGCAGGCCCAGATCGATAGGAAGTTCTTGCCCTTCTAAAGAAGGCGGGCCACCCGCCGGAACAATGGCGATCGGCGGACGGGCCGCATCGGTTTGAAGCGGTCCACAAAATTTAAGGTAAACGGCGTCGCTCAAAGTGACCCGTCCACTTGCACCGTTTTTTGGGAGTTTTTGGAGGAAGGCTGCGGTAAACCAGCAATCTTCCCGGTAGAGCAGGTAGGGCTCGTTTACCGGGGGCTCGGCCGCTATCACAAAGCCGGCACGCAGAAGCGCCGCTTCCTGCGCCTCTTTCAGACTTCGATCCAGCACAAAGAGGGCGTGAGAAAAATCCCCAAAGGGCTCCAAGGGACGGTTGGTTTTCTGGCAGACCGCTTTCATCGTTGCAACGTAGCGGGTTGGCGGCGGACAGGGTACTTGCCCCGGATGGAGTCCCCAATTCGTATCCATCTTCCCGGTCTGGATGCTTCCGCCTACGAACAGCTCCTGGAGCGCACCGGCGCGCTGGTCTATGTGGTGGATCGTCGTGAACAGGTCTTGACGATCAACCGGAATCTTCGCAGCCGTGCAGATCTGGATGCGACGACGATCAGCAGCCTTCAGGGCTTGGTCAACGCGCTCTATCCGGATCCGGCCTTCCGCGACAACGTGATGCTCACGCACCAGCGGGTGATGGCGGGGGCGCCCAAGCGCGAAGTCGAGTGGGTGATGACGACCCGGCAGGGAGAACAGCGCCAGGTACGCTGGCAATTCCTGACCGTTGAGCAGGCCGAAGACCGCTACCTTGTGGTGGTGGGCGAAGATGTGACCGATCGTCGCAAGCTGGAGCAGTGGGTACGCCTCCAGAATACGCTTCTGGGGCGGGTTGCCGACGCGATCATCGTGGCCGATGTCCACGGGCGTGTGCTGCACTGGACGGGCGGCGGCGAAAAACTGTTGGGCTATGGTGCTCGTGCTGCAATGGAGCGCCCACTTGGGAACATCATCATGGAGGATGGTACCCGCGTTGTCCAGGAGTGGATGGAGGAGCTACAGGAAAAGGGAGAGTCGGAGTGGGTGCGGGCCCTGCGTCGCGAGGCGGGAGACTCGATCGAGTGTAGGGTGCGCGGTTCGAAGGTGGTGAACGAGCGCGGGCAGATCGTGGGGATTGCCTTGTTGGTAGCGCCATTTTCGGCGCCTAAGGAGACGGTGGCCGTTCCCAGTGAAGATGTACGCCTGGAAAAAGTGGTGGGGCAGACTTCGCTTGTGGCCGTGGTGACCACCGATGCCGACGGGGTGGTGCGGACCTGGGGCCGTGGGGCGGAGCGTCTGGGCGGGATTGGCGGCAGTCGTGCCGTTGGAAAGATGCTTTTTGACGATGTGATGCGGGCTGAGGGCTACTCCTGGGAGAGCCTGTCCAGCCGCCTCGCGGGGCGCGGACGTTTCCAGGCGCGGGTGCAGGTGGAGCGTCCAAATGGAACGCGGGTTTTTGCCGAATTGGATGCGCTGGCGATCAAGGACGGAGATTCCATCCTGAGTGTGGTCTGCTTCTTCTCCGATCGGAGCGAGCTGCAGTCGCTCTCGGACGAGGCCCTGCACACCAAACGTCGGGCACTGGAGTCGGTGTTTCTGGATGGGGTGATCCGAAAACTCCAGGATACCTGCACCTATTTTGACCCAGACCACCGCTTTATCCTGGCACGACTGGCCGATCTGCGTAGCCTCGCCAAGATTGTTCGGCAGGGGGCACCGATCCGGGAAGTGGACCGTTTCGTCCGCAGTGCGCGGATCTTGGAAGTGGACAAAGAGTTGGAAGAAACGATGTATCAACTGGGGGAGGGTGTACATCGCCTTCGCTCCCTGGTGGACGACATCGGCCGTTTTGAGGCGGGGGAAGTGGATCCGCCGGGTCCGGTGCGGGTGATCCGCGAGCTGGAGTCGGCACGCGAGCTTGTTGCTCATGCCTTTGAGAACCAGGTGAGTGTGGAGGTTCCTCCCGAGGATTTGCCTCCCGCACGTGCATCAAGGGCACCGCTGATGCGGGGGCTCTGTCTGCTGCTTCTGGCCTCGGCCGAGACCTGTGCGGGGCAGGAGGGAGCGCGGGTACAGGTGGAGGGCCACAGCGAAGGAGGCTGGATCCACCTGGACTTCCGGGACAATGGCCTGGGTTTTGGCGTGGATGTGCAGTCGCGACTGGGGGATCTGGTCTATCTGGCCACTCAGCCGGGCTATGCGCCCCTTTTCCTGGGAATGGCGCGCGAGTCTATCCGCGCCGCCGGTGGCAGCCTGGAGGTGAACACGGCGGCCGGCTCGGGTACTCATCTGCGGGTGAGCTTCCCAGGCGCGGAGGCGGTTGCACAGGTACAACCGATGGAACTATCCACACGTCGCAGTGCGCCGCGCGGAAAAGTGCTGCTGGTGGAGGAGGACGAGCTGCTGCGTCGGGCCTTTGAGCGGCACATCCGCGAGACCCACGAGGTGGTGTCCTTCTCGAACCTGACCGAAGCAATGAACGGCTTTGAAGGGTGTGAAGCAGCCGTGGTATCTTTCCCGCGTCCCGATGGGATCGGCCTGCGCCTCTTGGGCAAATTTGCCGAGGTTGCACCCCAGCTCTTCCACACCACCCTGGTGATGGTGTCGCCCGGTCTGAAGTTTGCAACGCGGGATAAGCTGCTTTCTCTGGGGGCTGTGGTGCTTTCGAGGCCGGTGGATTTGACGACGCTCCGCTCGCTGTTGCTGCGGATTCTGCCGGGGGATGCGCCGATCGATGATGAGGTGATTCCGTTGGAGTGAGGGGGGGGAGGCCTGTCCCTTGGGTGGCTCGCATACAGGTCCTCCAGGCGACTTCTCAAAGTCTATACTGCGTGGTATATACTTTCCCAGAGGTGGCCTTTGGCGCATGCAAAATTGTTCCGGAATGGCCAGAGTCAGGCGGTGCGGCTGCCGAAAGAGTACGCTCTGCCTGGACGTGAGGTTTTTGTACGGCGGGTGGGCAATGCCGTGCTGTTGGTGCCGATAGCGGATCCTTGGACGGGGTTTGAGCAGTCCCTGAGCGGATTTTCTGCGGATTTTATGGAAGAGAGGGTGCAGCCGCCTCTGGAGCAGCGGGAGGCATTCTGATGTGGCTTCTGGACACAAACATCTGCATCTACCTGATCAAGCGCAAGCCGGAGGCCGTGCTACGGCGGCTGCGTGGGGTGGACATCGCGCAGGTGGCATTGTCCTCGATAACGGTGGCCGAGCTGCAGTACGGAGTTGCCAAGAGCACGCATCCCGAGCAGAATATGTTGGCGTTGGCGGCTTTTCTGGCGCCGCTGGAGGTCGAAGCCTTTGACGACGCGGCAGCGGCGGTCTACGGGCGGATCCGGGCTGATCTGGAGCGCCGGGGCACCCCGATCGGAAGTATGGACCTCCTGATTGCGGCCCACGCCCTGGCACTGGGCCGGACCATTGTGACAAATAACACGCGGGAGTTCATCCGTGTTGTGGCGTTGAAGGTGGAGAATTGGGTGGAGGGGGGGTGAGAGGTCTACATGGCGGTACGTGTCAACCTGTCCGATGCCAAAGCCCGGTTCTCCGAGGTGGTTCGATCCGTGAGAAATAGCGGGGAGAAAGCCATCATCACGGTGGACGGGGAGCCGGCTGTGCGCATGGTGCCGGTGTTGCCCGATCCGCGACCGCTGACCGGGGCGGAGCTGGCGGGGGTGCGCGCGTTGATGGGGAGCCTCCGGCGCATCGACCGTCCGACGGCCGAGTTCGACGCCGTGGAGCTGGTGGGGGAGGGGCGTCGTTGAGGCGCTGGAGCGGGGGGTGCCTCTGTTTACGCTGGACAGGGAGGTGGTTTTGCGTTGTCGGACGATATTTCCGGAATTTGGGGTGGTGGCTGGGGCGGTGTGAGGGGTAGGTTATCCTTGACGGGGCGGGAGTATGATCATATCTTTCGTCATACTCCCGAGGTAGCCGTGGTGACGACCGAGCGCGTGACGGTGACGCTCCCCTCCAAGCTGCTAGACGGCATTGACCGGTTCGAGCAGAACCGTAGCCGCTTTATCGCGCAGGCGGTGGAGCACGAACTTGACCGCCGTCGTCGGGAGGAGTTGCTGCGTTCGGTCCGCTCGCCCCATCCCGGTGGGGAGGATCTGGCGAAGCTCGGGACCGGCGATTGGCTTCCCGATCTGGTGGAGGATGCGGCTGAGCTGTTGGACCTTAGCGGTGGGACACCCGTGCGCTGGGTCAGTGGGGACGGATGGAAGGTTGGCGGCTCATGATCCTGTGCCGTGGAAGTGTGGTACTTGTCGAGCTCGATCCGACCGTAGGCCACGAGCAGCGCGGTGTGCGACCCTGCGTTGTGGTGAGCGACCCTGTGGTCAACCAGGACCAACGATTTCCGGTGCTTTGTGTGGTTCCGGTCACCGGAACACCGGGAGAAGGTGCTCTCTACCCCAGCCTTTCCCCGACGGGGAGCGGCTTGACGAAGCTGTCCTGGGCACTGGTGGATCACCTCCGGTCCATCGACAAACGTCGGATTCGTCGGGTGTACGGTGTCGTGTCCGCCGAGGATCTTGCCGCGCTTGACGAGGCCCTTCGTCTGTTTTTGGGTTTGGGGCGATTCGGTACCGGCTGAGCGGGAGGCACGGCGTCAAGCAGCCATGCGATCACGGCTTTCTGCGCCGACGTCATGGGGAGGTCAAGGTACGCTCCTTCAAGCCGGTACAAGTGCCATCTCGCCGCAGACGAGTTCAATTTCCCCGCGAGAGGCGAAGTCAAAACAAACGCGCCAACCACCCTCAGGAAGCGGTAGTTCACGTTATCACCATCGCGTTGAAAAAATGGCCTGTGCCCATTCGGGGCGTGCCCCCCCAAAAACGCCAAAAGGGCCAACCACCCTGGTTGACCCTCTTGTTTGTATCAATGGCTCTGGTCAGACTTGAACTGACGACCCCCCGGGTATGAACCGAATGCTCTGACCAACTGAGCTACAGAGCCGTAGCGGGGCGGCTATTAACCGGTGCGCTGGGGATGTCAAGGCGGTCCAAGACCTCCACCTTCGCCCCCAGCATCCGCAGCGTTTGCGCATGAATGTCGGCAAGGTCACCGTTCACCGGAACCTCCCGTGCTTTTCCTTCGAGGATGTCGTCGGTCAGATGTTTCGCATCCGCAAGCAGCATGCCCATGATCATCAGGTATTTGGTATGGTGAACCTTGAGAATATTCGATTCAGCTCCCACGATACGAATGATCTTCATTGGACCTCCCGGTTGGAGGTTAGCCGCCTTGGCCGCCGAGGGCCAGTCCCATCTGGTCCCATTGCCGCACCCGATGAATCATCCGCCCTTCCCACTGGATGTTTGTGGCAAATTCCACCTCCAGCTCGCCTGCGATGAGCCTTCCCAAAACCACGTCCCGGTCGGCGAGATCGATGACTACATCTACCTCTTTCATCCTTTTCCCCGCAACCGCAACGCATTCCCCACGACCGTCACCGACGACAAGGCCATCAGCCCCCCCGCAATCGCGGGTTGCAACATGCCCAGGGCGGCCAGCGGCAGCGCCAGACTGTTGTAGCCAAAGGCAGCTCCCAGGTTTTGCCGGACATTTCTGAGCGTTGCTCTTGCGATGTCAATGGCTTCCAAGAGCACCAGCGGGTCACTACGCTGTAAGGTGACGGCAGCGGCTTCCATGGCGGCATCCGCACCGCTGCCCATGGCCACGCCGACCGTCGCGGCGGCCAGCGCCGGGGCGTCGTTGACACCATCCCCGACCATCAGCACTTTCCGGCCTTCTGCCCGGAGTTGCTGGATCTTTGCGATCTTTCCGGCGGGGTCCACACCCCCAAAAACCTCGTCGATGCCCAGGCTCTGCCCCACCCTTTTGGCCTCCGCCTCCTGGTCCCCCGACAGCAGCACCACCCTCAGCCCGCGCTTTTTCAGGCCCTCCACCGTGGCGGCCGCGTTCGGTCGCACCGGGTCGCTCACCCGCAAAAATCCCCGGCCTCCTCCCTCCACTTCTACGGCAATGGTCGTGCCGATGCCGGCCGGGGGACTCAGGCCCAGCCAGGCCGGGCTGCCCACCCGCACTTTTCTCCCCTCTACCGTCCCCTCTGCACCTTTGCCCGGATAGGATTGTAGCCCTTCCACCTCGGGAATGTTGTCTCCCGCGGCCTGAACCACTGCACGCGCCAGCGGATGGATCACCCGCTGCTCCACCGCCGCCGCAAGGCGCAGCAACTCCGCCTCCTCCATCCCCTCTGTCTGGCAGCTCTGCATCACTGGATGACCCACCGTCAGCGTCCCCGTCTTGTCGAAGACCACAGTATCCACCTCGGCCAGTCCCTGCAGCGCCTCTCCAGACCGCAGCAGGATCCCCCGTTTTGCCGCATTCCCCAGCCCCAAGACCAGCGAGATCGGCGTCGCAAGTCCCAATGCACAGGGACAGGCCACCACCAGCACGGCGAGCGCCGCCCCGATGCCCTGCGCCTGATCGCCCGTGGCCCACCATCCCAGGAAGCTGACTGCGGAAATCCCCAGGACCACCGGCACAAAAATGCCCGCCACCCGATCCGCCAACGAGGCGATGGGCGGCCGCGTCGCCGAGGCCTTTTGGAGCAGCGCCACCATCCGGGCGAGCACCGCATCCTCCCCCACAGCGCCCACCTCTATCGTCAGAAGTCCGCCTCCATTGAGCGTTCCTCCCACAACGGGTTGGCCCGGCTCCACCAGCTCCGGGATGGGCTCCCCCGTCAACATCGACCGATCCACGGTGCTTTTCCCGTCGATGACCACCCCGTCCACCGGCACCCTCTCTCCGGGCAGCACCCGCACCCGATCCCCCTTTTTCAGGGTCGCTACCGGCACCGAAACTTCGCCCTCGTCGCTCAGCTTCAGGGCCACCGCCGGGGCCAGCTCCAACAGCGCCCGCATCGCCTTTCCGGTATTTCTACGGGCGGAAGCCTCCCACGCCTGCCCGGCCAACACCGCTCCGATGGTGACGGGGATCCCGTCCAGGTAGCTGTGCCCATGCGGATAGGTCAACAGCACCAGGACCGCATGCAAAAACGATGCCAAAGTGCCCGCTGCGATGAGGCTGTTCATGTCAAAGCTGCCTTCTTTCAGCCCTTTCCATGCACCCCGATAAAAGTCAGCTCCCGAATAGACCATCACCACCGCGCAGAGCGGCAGCAGCAGCGCGTTGTACCGGCCCATCCAGGCATGCGGAATCAGCCCCGGTACCATCATGGCCAGCGCCGGAATGGCGATAACTCCGGCAAAAAGCGCTTTCCGCCACTGGATCCGCAGGCGGTGCTGCGCCAGGCTATCCTCCCGAGCCTCAACCACTTCTCGGGGGAGTCTCGCCCCATAGCCGGCTTTCTCCACGGCGGTGATCAAGGCTTCTTCCGGCGTTCCTTCACAATCTACCGTCGCTTGGCCGGTGGCAAAGTTCACCGAGGCGCTTGCGACGCCTGGGACTTTTTTGAGGACTTTTTCGACGCGGAGCACGCATGCGGCGCAGTGCATTCCGTCGATACGCAGCGGAATTTGGGACATTATTATAGTCTAAGCACCGTTTCTATGGGGGCGAGCCTTCTGCCATGCTCAGGCGAGCTGCAGCCCCATCACGTCCGAGGAGGCGTGGCCGCCGAAACGCCACACGTCGTAACGCTTTGTTCCTTCCTTCACAAAGCCGAAGCGACGATAGAGTCGTATCGCGCGTTCATTATCGGAGTAGACCTCCAGGTCGATACGCTGGAGTCCTTGCGCCTTTGCGGTGGCAATCACCGTCTCCATCAGCGGGCCGGCCACCCCACGCCCCTGCCAGGGTGCATGAACCGACATGCCCAGCCCGGCCGCATGCGCCGATGGCGCCGGGTAGGGGTGGAAGCCGGCGGTGCCTGCCACCTGCCCGTTCACCTCGGCTACAAACATGGAACCGGAGGGTTTTTCCAGCCGGGTACGCCAGTAGTCGCCACAGGCCGATGGTAGCTGCAGCGTGCCCCAGGCCACCCTCTCGTCGGCCATTCCCGCGGCCATCTCCGTCGCGTCGGAGGGGCGGATGGGCCGGATATGCGGGATCATCCGGCTGTCTGCGGCAGGGAAGGGGGGAGGGGAGGTGGGCGCATCGGGGGTCCATCCCGGCCGCAGCCGGGAGTAGATGGCCACATCCCGCCGCGGGCCGTCGCGGTGGCCCGGCTTCAGGGTCTCCCGCACAAAACCCTGCGCAAGCAGGAGCGGGCCGAGAGGATCTTCAGCGTCCAGGCTGCACTCCAGCCGGGCCGCCCCCAGCCAGAGGTCGGAAAAGGAGAGCATGTTCCGGAGGAGGATTTCGGCGTGCCCGTGTTGGCGCCCCCCCAAAAACAGCCAGGCACAGTGGCGTGCGCGCGCCCGCATGTTGCACTGAAGCTCCCCAAAAGCAGAAAGTCCGCCCTCGGAAAAGATGCCGAAGCGGTGAAATACGTCTCCCGATGGGCTGGCCAGCCGGCTGCGCCAAGCGGCCTCGTCGGGCGCAGCCGCCAGCCCCAGCCCGCGCCAGACCCCTGGATCTTCGCCGAAGGGAAGCAGCAGGGGAAGGTCGGCGCTATCCAGCGGACGAAGCAGGTGCATACACGGATCCTCCCGATCGGGCTAACCCTGTGCCCGCCGGTTGACGACGACAGCTTGACGGCGGCGCGCGTTGATCTACAATCGCCCCCTTCTCTGGAGTCCATGTGCGTACATCGGCAGCCCTCTTCTTTCTGGCCCTTTCCGGCTGCGCCGGTGGTGGCGAGCCCGCCGCCCCCGAAGCCAAAGAGATCGTCATCGGCCAGTACGGCTCTCTGACCGGTCCAGAGGCCACCTTTGGAATCTCCACCAAGAACGGGATCGAGCTGGCGACGGAAGAAGTCAATACCCGGGGTGGAATCGCGGGGATGAAGCTGCGGATGGTGGTCGAGGATGATCAGGGCAAGCCCGAGGAGACCGCATCGGCCGTTTCCAAGATCCTCTCCCGCGACCGTCCGGTTGCGCTTTTGGGAGAGGTGGCCTCCACCCTCTCGCTCACCGCGGCGCCGCTGGCCCAGAATTCCAGCGTGCCCATGATCTCTCCCTCCTCGACCAACCCCAAGGTCACCGAGGTGGGCGACTATATCTTCCGGGTCTGCTTCATCGACCCCTTCCAGGGCACCGCCATCGCCAAGTTTGCGTACAATAGCAAAAATGTACGCAAGGTGGCCATCCTGAAGGATGTGAAGTCCGACTACTCCCAGGGCCTGGGGCAGTTTTTTGCTGAGACCTTTACCGGTCTGGGCGGTACCATTGTCGCCGAAGAGGCCTATGCCAAGGGCGACCTGGACTTCAAGGCACAGTTGACCAAGGTGATCGCGACGGGTCCCGAGGCGATCTTTATCCCCGGCTACTACACCGACGTGGGCCTGATCGCCAAGCAGGCCCGCCAGCTCAACTATACCGGCCTGCTCCTGGGTGGCGATGGCTGGGACTCGGTGGAGCTGGCCAAGGTGGGCGAGGACGCGGTGGTGGGCGGCTTCTTCACCAACCACTACTCCACCGATGATCCCAACCCCACGGTCCAGGACTTCATCAAGCGCTACCAGGCGAAGTATGGGCAGAAGCCGGATGGGCTTGCGGCCCTGGGTTACGACGCGGCCAAGGTGCTCTACTCGGCGATCGAAGGGGTTGCCGCCGATCCGGCCATGGCAGCGGCACTGGGGGATCGTTCTTCCACGCCTGCAACCGAGGAAAGTCGCAAGAAGGCGCGGGCAGCGATCCGGGAGCGCCTGACCCACATTGCCGACTTCAACGGCGTCACGGGCAGCATTTCCATTGATGCCAATCGGAACGCACAGAAGCCGGCAGTGGTGGTAGAAGTGCTTCGCGATGCTGGGCAGTACCGCTTTGTGGAAGCGGTGTACCCGGACGGGATGAAGGCTCCCACCGCGGCGCCCGCCGGGGGAACCGTGGAGGGGGGAGCGACCCCGGGAGCGCCCGCTCCGGGTGGGGCTTCTGCGCCGACCGAGCCCGCGGGTGCGGCGCCTGCGCCCGGGCCAACGCCGACGGGGACAAAGTAGCTTGACGGTCTTCCTTCAGCAGCTGATTAACGGGCTTTCGCTGGGCGCAATCTACGCATTGATCGCGCTGGGCTATACCATGGTCTATGGTACACTCCAGCTGATCAATTTTGCGCACGGCGAGGTCTATATGGTGGGGGCCTTTGTGGCTCTCTATCTGGCACGCTGGACAGGAGTGGTGGATAATCCGAGTATTCCCGGTGTGGCGCTTGTGCTGTTGGGTGCGATGGCCTTCTGTGCGGCCCTGGGGATGACGATCGAGCGCCTCGCCTACCGTCCGCTTCGCAAAAGTACACGTCTGAACATTCTGATCACGGCCATTGGGGTTTCTCTGCTCTTGCAGAACCTGGGGTTGTTGTTGTTTGGACCCATCGACACCTTTCCGACCATTGTGCCGGAGACCCAGTGGGAGCCGATGGTGGGGCTGGTAATCCGCAGCAACGACCTGATCACCTTGGGGGTGACCCTCAGCTTGATGCTGGGGCTCCGCCACATCGTCGAGAAGACGCAGATGGGCCGGGCGATGCGTGCGGTATCCCACAGCCGGGACACCGCGGCGATGATGGGGATCCCCGTGGATCGGGTGATCTCCTTCACTTTTGCCCTGGGCTCGGTGCTGGCGGCGGCGGCGGCCTTTCTGGTCGCCATGGACAAACACGTCATCAAACCCGACATGGGGGCGATGGGCGGGCTTAAAGCCTTTGTGGCGGCGGTGTTGGGCGGCATCGGCTCGATCCCCGGCGCCGTGCTTGGCGGCTTTATGTTGGGGATCTCGGAGACATTGGTAAGTGGCTATCTGGCCAGTACCTATCGGGATGCCATCGCCTTTGGCATCCTGATCATCGTCTTGCTGGTGCGTCCGTCGGGGCTTTTGGGTCGCCACACGGTGGAGAAGGTCTGATGTTACGGAGTGCCATCGTTGGCTACGGGGCCTTGGTCGTCGGGCTGGCAGCGATCTGGGCGGTCCACTATTTCGTCATCCCTTGGACGGATGTCTATTTTACCTCGGTGGCCATCCGCATCGGCATCAACATGCTGGCGGTGATGGCACTGTCGCTGGTCCTGGGCTTCACCGGGCAGTTTTCCTTGGGGCACGCTGGCTTTATGGCGATCGGGGCCTATAGCTCAGGCTATCTGGCGCTGCATATGGGTGTGCCGCCCATGCTGGCGACGCTGATCGGCGGTTTTGCGGCGGCGATCGGGGGCTTGACCGTGGGCCTGCCCTCGCTCCGGCTTTCGGGGGACTACCTCGCGGTGGTGACCTTGGGCTTCAACGGTATCATCATTGTGGTAATCCAGAATACCAAAGCGCTGGGGGCGGCCCTGGGGATGATCGGACTGCCCCAGGCCACTTCCTTCGGCTGGACCTTCACCTGGCTGCTGCTGGGCGGGGTGTTTTTGCGTAACCTGATCCGCAGCCCGCACGGGCGGATGTTGATGGCGGTCAGGGACAACGAGATTGCGGTTCGATCCCTGGGAATCGACACCACCCGCGCCAAGGTCACCGCCTTTGTGCTGGGTGCTTTCTGGGCGGGTATCGCCGGTGGACTTATCGCTTTTCTCAATGCTTCCATCTCTCCTGCTCAGTTTTCCTATGATCGGAGCATCGAGCTGGTGGCGATGGTGGTGCTCGGTGGCACCGGCTCGATGAGCGGGCCGCTGATCGCAGCGGCGGTGCTGACTGCATTGCCCGAGGTCCTCCGGCCGATCGCTCAGTACCGGATGGTACTGTATTCCTTTGTGTTGATCGTGATGATGCTGGCGCGTCCGCAGGGGCTGATGGGCAGCCGGGAGCTGATCGACCTGTTCTCGCGGCGGAAGAAGGTGGCGGGGGTCTGAGCGCACCGACCGGGTCCGGGGCGGTTAAGGAGGGCAAATGCTCCGCTTCCTCCTCCTCCCCCTTCTCCTCTCCGGCTGTGCCACCCATCGCATCCAAGCATTGGAAGCGGAGAATCTTCGGCTTCGCCAGGACCTATCCACAGCCAGCAGCCAGCTGGCCTTGCTTCGGGCCCAGGGCTGCGGGGCGGGCGGCGTGTTGGGGGGGACGGTGGGGGGAACGGTGGGAAGGCCACCGGGACCGCCGGTGGACCAGGAGGAGGCCGCCCGGCAGGAGGTGGAGGCCATGCAGGCGCTCCTGGAGGCACGTACGCTGGACGAGGCGGGCGACGGGCTGGCGGCACGCGAGATCTATGCGCGGATCCTGGCGACCTGGCCTACGGGGCGGTCCGCGGCGGTGGCGCTGCGGCGCTTGGAGGAGCTGCAGATTCTGGGGCGGCCCGCGCCGGCGCTGGCCGTCGAGCGTTGGCTGGAGGGCGAGGCCCCTGCGGCTTCTTCCATGCAGATCCTGGTCTTCTGGGAGGTCTGGTGTCCACACTGCCAGAACGAGCTGCCCGAGCTTTCCGGTCGGGCGGCGGCCTGGAAGAGCCAGGGCATCACGGTGGTAGGCATGACCCGCCTTACGAAAACGGCAACCGAGGAAAAGGTCCGCGACTTCTACCGGCAGAACAAAATTTCTTTCCCGACGGCCCTGGAGCGGGATGGCGCCATGTCAGAAGCCTATGTGGTGACCGGTATTCCGGCGGCGGCGGTGGTCAAGGACGGAATTATTGTGTGGCGGGGGCATCCAGCCCGGCTGACGGAGGAGGTGATCCGGAAGCTGAAGGCGGGCTGAAGAGGCCTCCTCGGCTCCGCGCTTCCCCACAATCTGGACGAATCCGCCCGCACAGGTGGCCCCGAACCCCGGATCCGGCTAAACGCGGTGCCCGACGGAGGGCCGATGGCCAGGCTGCTGTTGGAAGATGGGACCCGCTTTGAAGGGGAGGGCTACGGCGCCCCCACCACCCGCGTGGGAGAGGTGGTGTTCAATACCTCCCTCACCGGCTACCAGGAGGTTTTAACAGACCCCTCTTATCATGAACAGATCGTCGTGATGACGGCGGCGCATGTGGGTAACTACGGCGTCAATTTTGAAGATGCCGAGTCGGAAAAAATCTGGGCAGCGGGTTTTGTCTGCCGCAGTTTTTCCCGGATCTCCAGCAGCCACCTCGCAACGGGTACGCTGCAGGACTACCTGCATGAATCAAAAGTTCCCGGCATTCACGGCTTGGATACCCGCGCTCTGGTGCGGCATATCCGCTCGCGTGGGGCCATGCGGGCGGTGATCTCCAACGAGGATCTCTCGGAAGCCGAGCTTCGCGAACGGATCTTTGCGTGGCCGGGGATGGAGGGACGGGCCCTGGCCGGAGAGGTGAGCTGTAAGGAGCACTACACCTTTGCCAAGGGCAATCGGGGCCGTATCCATGTGCTGGATGGCGGGGTCAAGCGCAACATCCTGCGCCTTCTGGCCCAGAGCGGCTGCCATATCGAGGTTTTTCCGGCGGACAGCCCGGCTGCCGAGTTCGGAGTGGGTTGCGACGCGGTGCTGCTGTCCAATGGGCCGGGGGATCCGGCGTCGTTGACGGGCATGATCCGGGAAGTCCGCTCCCTTTTGGGCAAGGTGCCGCTGTTGGGCGTCTGCCTCGGGCACCAGCTCCTGGGGCTGGCCCTGGGGGCTGACACCTTCAAGCTGCGCTTCGGGCATCGCGGCGGCAACCATCCTGTGCGGGACATCGAGACGGGGCGCGTAGAGATCACCAGCCAGAACCACGGCTTCTGTGTGGATCCCAAGGGGGTCGAGCGGGCGGGCGGTCGGGTCAGCCATGTGAACCTGAACGACGGCACGCTGGAAGGTTTTGTCCACGACGATCTCCGCGTGATCTGTGTGCAATTCCACCCGGAAGCCTCTCCCGGGCCACGCGACTCTGCCCACCTCCTCCTGCAGCGCTACCTCCACTTTGCGGGATTGACCTGACATGCCCAAGCGCACTGATCTGAAGAGCATCCTGGTCATCGGCTCTGGCCCCATCGTCATCGGCCAGGCCTGTGAATTTGACTATTCAGGCACCCAGGCCTGTAAAGCCTTGCGCAAGCTGGGCTATCGGGTGATCCTGATCAACTCCAACCCCGCGACGATCATGACCGATCCGGAAGTCGCGGATGCCACCTATATTGAACCTTTGACCCTGGCTTTTGCCGAGCAGGTGATCGCGCGGGAGCGTCCTGAGGCCATCCTGCCCACGGTGGGCGGCCAGACCGGCCTGAACCTGGCGTTGGAGCTCTTTGATGCCGGGGTGCTGGAGCGCTACGGGGTGGAGCTGATCGGCGCCAAACCCGAGGCCATCCGTGTGGCCGAGGATCGCGAGCTTTTTAAAGCCGCCATGGAAGAGATCGGCCTGCAATGTGCGATGGCCGAGGTGGCGCATACGGTGGAGGAGGCGGAAGCCATCGCCAAACGGGTAGGCATCCCGACCGTCATCCGGCCCAGCTTTACGCTCGGCGGCGCCGGTGGAGGCATCGCCTATAACCTGGAGGAATTGAGAGAAATCGTCGCCAATGGGCTGGATCTTTCCCCGGTGCGGCAGGTACTCGTGGAAGAGAGTGTGGTGGGCTGGAAGGAGTTTGAGCTGGAGGTGATGCGCGATCTGGCAGATAATGTCATCATTATCTGTTCGATTGAAAATGTAGACCCCATGGGTGTGCATACCGGGGACAGTATCACCGTGGCCCCGGCGATGACGTTGACCGACCGGGAGTACCAGGACCTTCGCGACATCAGCCTGAAGATCATCCGCCGGGTGGGTGTGGAAACGGGTGGATCGAACATCCAATTTGCGATCAACCCCCGCGACGGCGCCGTGCGCATCATCGAGATGAACCCGCGTGTCTCCCGCTCCTCCGCCCTGGCCAGCAAGGCCACCGGCTTCCCCATCGCCAAGATCGCGGCGCAGCTGGCCGTGGGTCTGACCCTGGACGAGATCCCCAACGACATCACTCAGGTGACCCCGGCCAGCTTCGAGCCCTCCATCGACTACACCATCGTCAAAATTCCGCGCTGGAACTTTGAAAAGTTCCCCGGCACCGGGCGGGGGCTGGGCACCCAGATGAAGTCGGTGGGCGAGGTGATGGGCATCGGCCGCTCCTTTGAAGAGGCCCTCGGCAAGGCCATTGCCTCGCTGGAAGGTGGCTATATGGACAGCACCGGCCTGTCCGACGCGGTGTTGTGGGAGAAGATCGCTGCCCCCACCCCCGACCGCCTGCCCGCCCTTCTCGAAGGTCTGGTGCGGGGCTTCCCGACGGCGGAGATCCACGCCATCTCCGCCATCGACCCCTGGTTCCTGGAGCGGATGGAGGACATGGTCCGCGCCGAGCGCCGCTTCGAGAAGGGAAAGATGCCGGAGAAGGCGGATCTCTACGCGGCCAAGCGGATGGGGATCTCCGACATCCGCCTCGCCAAACTCATCGGTATTTCCGATACAGAGCTGACCAAACATCGTGAAAATCTAGGACTGCACCCGGTCTACAAGCGGGTGGACACCTGCGCCGCCGAGTTTGAATCCCACACGCCCTACCTCTACTCCACCTACGAAGACGAGGATGAAGCCGGGGAAAGTGACCGTGAGCGGGTGGTGATCCTGGGCAACGGCCCCAACCGCATCGGCCAGGGCCTGGAGTTCGACTATTGCTGCTGCCACGCCGCTTTTGCCGTGCGTGAGGCTGGGCTGGTCTCGGTGATGGTCAACTGCAACCCGGAGACGGTCAGCACCGACTATGATACTTCCGACAAGCTCTATTTTGAGCCGGTGAGCGCCGAGCACGTGCGCGCGGTGGTCCACCGCGAGCAGCCACGCGGCACCATCCTCCAGTTTGGCGGGCAGACCCCCCTCAAATTGTCGCATCGGGTGGGCACGGTGTTGGGTACCTCGCCCGATGCCATCGACATCTGCGAGGATCGCCGCCGCTTTAATAGCCTGCTGAAGGAGCTGGGTATCCGGCAGCCCGAGGGCGAGATGGTGGCCACCCGAGAGGCCGGTTTTGCCGCTGCCTCACGACTGGGTTTCCCCCTTCTGGTGCGTCCTTCCTATGTCTTAGGCGGTCGGGCCATGGCCATCTGCTGGGACGAATTCGACTTCAAGGCCGGCGTGGACGAGGCCATCCGCGTCTCCGACCAGCACCCGCTCCTGATCGACCGCTTCCTGGAGGGGGCTGTCGAGTACGATGTGGATGCACTCTGCGACGGAGAGCAGGTGCATATTGCCGGAATTATGGAGCATATCGAGGAGGCGGGGGTCCACTCCGGCGACTCGACCACGGTCTACCCGGCGATCCGTCTTTCCGCGGAAAATCGCGCGGAGATGGAGGCGATAGTGCGCCGCGTTGCCCTTCACGTCGGGGTGATTGGGCTGGTGAACGTGCAGTTTGCCGTGCAGCAGGGTGTGGTCTTTGTGATCGAGGTCAATCCTCGCGCTTCGCGGACGGTGCCCTACCTGGCCAAGGCCACCGGTATTCCGCTGGCCAAGATCGCCACCCGGATTGTCTTGGGCGAGAAGCTCAAGGATATGGGCTCGCTGAAGCCCTGGGGTGAAGGCTACTATTTTGTCAAAGCTCCCGTCTTTCCCTGGCGACGCTTTGTCGGCTCGGATGTGCTCTTGGGGCCCGAGATGCGCTCCACCGGCGAGGTGATGGGGGTGGGCCGCGACTTCGGCGAGGCCTATGCCAAGGCGCTCCTCGCCGCCGGACTCGTATTGCCGGTAACCGGCGCCGTTTTTCTGTCCCTGAAGGAGGCCGACAAGCACGAGGCGCCGGCGATTGCTGAGCCGCTGCATCGCCTGGGCTTCCAAATCATGGCCACGCGGGGTACCGCCGCCGTACTTCAAAAGGCAGGGATTCCTGTGCGTAAGGTGTGGAAAGTGCGCGAAGGCCGTCCCGACGTGGTGGACCTGCTGAAGAACGGAGAGATCCAGCTCCTCATCAACAGCCCGCTGGGTCGCAAGGCACAATACGACGAAGCGGCGATGCGCCGGGCGGGGCTCCGTTTTGGCGTTCCCTGTGTCACCAACCTGCAGGCCGCCCTGTGCCTGCCCGCTGCCATTGAGAGTATGGCCCGGGGCGAGCGGCGGGTGGTGAAGCTGCAGGAGCTGGGAGAGGCGGGGGGATGAGGACTCTTTTTGTAGGGGATGTGCATGGATGCGCAAAGACCCTACGAAAACTGTTGGAAAAAGCCCGCGCTGACCGGGTGATCCTGGTAGGCGACCTGTTTGCGAAGGGCCACGATCCCGCCGGGGTCTGGGACCTCATCCGCGACTATGCAGCCGAGGCGGTGCGTGGCAACCACGACCAGCGGCTTTTGGATGCCTGGGGCACTGAGGGAAAGTCGGCTCACCATCAATGTTATCGCCTGCTGAGCGACGACACCCGCGCCTGGACCTCCTCCCTCCCCCTGTTCCTGCATGGCGACGACTGGAGCTGTGTCCACGCCGGGGTCCACCCCACCCTGGGGGTGGAGGGCACCGACCCCCGCACGGCCATGTTCGTTCGCCGCTGGCCAGATGACAAAAATCTGGACAATCCTTTCTGGTGGCAGATCTACACCGGTACACAGCCGATCATCTACGGGCACGACGCTGTGCGCGGGCTCCAGATCCATGACTCTACTTTTGGCCTGGACTCTGGTTGTACCTACGGAAGAGAGCTGACGGGCTTGATCTGGGAAGAGCGGGAGATCCTTCAGGCGGGCTATTGCGAGGAGGGGGCGCCGAGGGCGATTGGTTAAAAAAAGAGAGGATCCCCTTCAGGATTCCCTCCATTGTAACCAGGACTACAATGTAGTCCAGACTACGAAGCCGAGATCAGTCCCGATTCGGGTAGATCCCAGCCACAACAATATAGAAAAACACCCCGAGGCGAGGCCCGACGGTCCCCACGGGAGCCCCGGCGCCCTGCAGACCCGACCGGAAGCTGGAGGGGCTCAGGGTACTGTTCGGGCTGCCATGCGCGTACATTCCGCCATCGGCGGTTCCAAGAAGGTGATTCGCCGCGGTCGCGCTGTTTGCGTCGCCAGCCGCGTACAAAGGCGGCGTCACTGGAGGCAGATTGCCCGGGCGCAGCGATACACGTTCCGCGCCATAGACCTGCCCCAGCTCCACCGGCGTGAGTCCCGGCCCGTCGCCCCAGCCTGTGGCGGCCCGACCCCGCAGGTCCGGCAGCGCAAAGGTGGTGACACCGTCGCCACCGTAGGTGGTGCCCAGGATGGAAAAAAGCGGCGAGTACTCGTTGATTTCCAGGAGCCTGCCATCGCAAGGGAAGGTGCCCTGGGGAGCAAAATTCCCCCCGAAGGCAAAAATGGACCCGATAAAACTTTCCATGGTCAGCTCCGGGAAGGGAAGATGCCCTGAAGGGCGATGATGTAGGTCAGGCCCAAGCGGGGGCCAATGGTGGGGATGGGCTGGCTGTTCCCGCCGATGTTGCTGATCGAGGCCGTGCTGAGCTGCTTGGAAGCGCCGCTGCTGCTGAAGGCGTTGCCTTTGGCGTTGGAGAGGGTGCCGCCCCCGGGCGCGTTTACGTTCCCTTTGTCCTGGGAAACGACGATCTGGTTGACGGTAGGCGGCAGGTTCGCCGTCGTCAGGCTCACCGACTCCTGGCCATAGGTCTCGCCTTCCGTGTGGTTGGAAAGCCCCGGCGCCTGGCCTGCGCCCATCGGTACCCGACCCTGCAGGTTGGGTAGGGCGAAGGTTCTGATCCCGTCGCCCCCGTAGGTGGTGCCGAGAAGGGAGAAGAGTGCCTGATTCTGGGAGATACTCAGCAACTGACCTTTACAAAGTGCCCACCCGCGAGGCGCAAAATTGCCCGCGAAGAGCATGACCTGTCCGAGAAAGGGTTCCATGTTCAGCTCCGGGGGGGGTAGATGCCGTAGAGGCAGATGATGTGGTTGACAACCAGGCGAGGACCGCCGACGGGGATCGGCTGGGAACCGCCGGGGTTCACCGAGCTGGCCAGGTTCAAGGTCGCAGAGGTGGACCCGTTGGAGTAGATCTCCTCGTCGCCCGAGGCCAACAGCGCGCCGCTGGGGTCGTTGGTGGTGGCGGGGTCGTTGGTGGCCTGGATGAACCCGCCGGCGCTCTCGGTGGGGAGGTTGGACTGCAGAAGGGTGGTCTGGGGGGTCCCGTAGGTCTCCCCCTGGGCAACATACGACAGCCCGGGGCCGTCACCGATGTGTACGGGCGCACGGCCACGTAGATCCGGCAGGGCAAAGGTGACTCGACCGTCGCCACCATAGGTGGTGCCGAGGATGGAGAAGAGGGCGGTGTTCTGCGCGATGGACATCAGTCGCCCGTCGCAGAATGCCCAGTTCCTCGGGGCAAAATTGCCCGCGAAGAGGATGATCTGACCGATATATGCTTCCATGGTACTCCTGTACGCACCCAAGGTGCCGCCGCACTCTATGGAAGGGAGCGGAGGAAGTCCAACGTTCTCGATAGAAATAGCTATGGTAATTTCAAATTTTTTCCAATCGTCACTTTGGTGCCTTGGCCGTCACCAAATGCTCTTGACTTGTCAATAGTTGTATCTATCCCTCTCCCCCCAAACCGTCACAAAGTTCCGTGCAGCGCCCGCAGCTTCCGAAGGATGGCGCGGTTGGCGGCAAACGGCCCACCCGGCAGCCAGATCGGGCGCGGCGGCAGGCTGTTCCGTGGATGATCATTGAGCTGGTACCAGGGCAGCTCACCCAGCGCCGCCGCGCGGATCATCCGTTCGGCGTGGCGGATCTCCTGGTCCTGCGCGTGGTCCGGCAGCGCCTGCAGGCGTACATAGCCGCAGCGAAGGCTCCCCACATGGCGCACCGCCTCGCGGGGGGGCCACCAGCTCTCGTCCTGCAGATCGTGGCCGTTGGCGGGCTCCATCATCGTCCCTCCGGCCGTCAGGATCTCGCGATCACAGGGCCCCTCCCAGTCCACCAGCCAGCTCACCGGCAGCTCCGGCCAGCGCGCCAGGGCGCCCGCCGCCGCCACCAGACCCATGGAGAGGGAGAGGACGCCCACGCGGCCCTCCAGCCCCTCCATCGCCGCGAGGTGGCGGATGGCGCAGCGCAGGTCATCCTGGTGCTCGGCGCCGCCAAAATCCTCGACCCCCCAGCTCCCGCCGCGACCGGCCGGATCCCAGGAGAGCACCACGTAGCCCAGGGCCGCCAGCTCGGCCGGGGAAACGGGAGAGCGCTGATCCTCCAAGGCCTCGATACCCTGGTGAATCGCCGGGCTGATGGTCAGCGGCCGCAGCTTCCCCGGGAAATTTGTGGGGCGGGTGAGGCGGGCGGCCAGCTTGTAGCCCACGGTGGAGCTCAGCTCCAGATCCACCTGTTCCACCTGGATTCCTTGGCGGACCAACCAGAGCTTTCGGGGCAAATTTTGGAGGCGCCAGCCCACGCTGCGCACAAGGCTATCGAGGTTCATCCCGGCCGCTTAACAGGCTCGACCTCTTCCTCCCTCCCGGCTGCCTTACGGTCCGAGAAGATCCCCGCTCAGGAGCGACGACGACGGAGGCCGAAAAGACCCAGCAGGCCCAGCCAGGCCGGAGAGGTCCCGGCGACGCTGTTGCAGCTCGTATCGTAGTTTTCCCCGGCCGCTTTGGGACGGATGGGGTTCTCGATCTCCATGGGGCCCAAGGGCGGGCCGATCTCGATCTCGTCGTAGTCGCCCACTTCGTCCGCCGGACTTTCCCCGAAGATCTTGACGGGGGTATAGCCCTCGATCCAGTCCAGGTAGTAGTCCACCCGGGCGTTGGCCACCCCGTTGCCCTCGCAGTCCCCATTCTGGGTATTACCAGAGGCAAAGTTCACAATTCCCGCTTCCGCATAGCTGCCGTTGTCGTACATCCGCAGCACCGGGCCGCCGGAGTCGCCATGGCAGGCGTTGCTGTTGTTGTTACCACCCGCCTGATCCCAGGTCACAAAGAGGCGATCTTCGTAATAGACCAGGGGAAGGTCGGCAAAACGTTTAGCGGCATTGGGGTTGGTATCGGTGTCCGAGGTGATACCGAAGCCCACCACGCGGAAGTCCTCGCCCCGATCCTGGCTGGTAAAGCCCTCGATCGAGAGCTTCATCAGGGGATAGTCGTTGATGGGCTTGTCCAGCTTGATCAAGCCGATGTCGTAGTAGCCGGTGCCGTTGTAATTGGGGTGGGGGATCCAGTCTGCGGCTTCGGTTGTCGTCTCCAGAGAGCGCACGGAAGCGCCAAAACCCACGTCAATAGCGGCGATACGAAAGCTGCTGTCGTCCGAAACGCAGTGAGCGGCGGTCAGAATCCACTCCGGCGCAATCAGGGAGCCGGTACAGAGAGCGCCGTAGCCATTGCGGTCGCGCATGTAGAGCATGGGCACCTCGGGATAGTCCGAGGTGGTCTGCCCATTTACGACCGGCGGCGCAACCATTGACAGGTCAACCCAAGGCGGCAAGAGCGGACTGGGACGAAGCAGGGGAGCCTGCGCAAAGGCCATCGACATCAGCAGAAGCATAGATCCTCCGGGGCCCGCAGGCGCTTACAGACTATCGCTGTGCGGGTCGGCTGTCCGCTGTCAGAGACCTGTGTATTTTTTTCTACCCGGCCTCCTGCCCCCCCAGATAGCGTGTGTAGTCCACCTCCACCCACATTCCTGGCCGGGGAACGGCTCTTCCGCTGAACTTGACCGCGTTGTCGCCCACGGAGTAGATCCAGCCGTCCACCTCGCGCTCGGGGATCTCCACACCATCCACATGGACGGTCAGGGTGCCCGGTGCCGCCAGGGTGGAGAGGGCAAAAACGGCCTGCCAACCCGCCACCTCCAGGCCCACACGCTCCAGGACCGCGCTGTAGTCCTCCGCGCAGATGGACTCGGTCAGACCATGGGAAAGGTCGGCGGCATCCAGGTAGCGTTTCCCGGCGTCCGCGGCGAGCAAGCCCGATGCGCAGCCCTCGGGAAGGTCGCCGACCAGCGCGTGCAGGACCACACTTCCGGTGCCCGCCGCCGACTGGTAGCTCTCCAGGTAGGTCTTCACCGGCGCCGGAGAGTGATCGTCCTCGTCAGATACATAAACAATATGGAGGTCTGCCCCCTCCCGCAGCAGCTCCGGGTGGGTCTGGATCACCGCGAGGGCCGAGGCAAAGCCCTGCTCCTCCCGGCTGCCGCTGGTGCCCACCTGCACTTGCGCCTGAAAGGCAGTCTCCAGATCGCGGCGTTCAGGGAGCAGAATTTCGCCCTGCAGGATCCCCGTGCCCACCGAAGACGTGGTGGTTACCGCCAACTGCCAGTCGGCCTTGCTGTCTCCGAGCACCTGCACAAAGGCCTCAAAATTGTCGGCAAGTCGGCCTTGTTCCTCGGACATCGACGCGGAGTCATCCACCACAAAGAGGATGTCCGCCTTCTGCACCTCCTCCGGGCTCTGGAAGGCGTCGTGGACCGAGAAGTTTTCCACATCGTACTCGGAGCAGGCAAGGAGCAGCGCAAGGATCATTCTTCTTTGATACCATAAGAAGATGATGCTCAGGTACCCCCTCCTCTCGATGTTTGTGGCCTGTGCCCCGGTGCGCCCCGAAATTCCCGATCTCCACGCCACCGAGCTGACGGTGGAGCCGGGCAGCCTGAGCCTCCAGACCAGCTCCCGCGGCGCCGATCCGGTTCAATTTATCGCCAAAGCGCGTTTTGACGATGGATCCAGCGAGGAGCTTGCCCAGGCCGAGTGGGAGGTTTCCAACCGTTCTTCCGGCACGATTGACGCGACCGGGCTGTTCACCCCCTCCTCCACCAACGGCGGGGTGACCTGGGTGACCGCCCGTTTTGATGGCCTGGAAGCCAGCGCGGAGCTGCACCTGACCTTCCAGGACGAAATGAACGAAGCGGGCGTAGACACCAGCCTTTTTGATGCGCCCAAGGTGAACCAGCCCGGCATGTGGACCTATCCTCAGGACGGGGTGAACCTTCCCCGAAACACCCCCTCGATCGTCTTTCAATGGGCCGATCCGGGAGCCCAGGCGGCGCGACTGCGCTTCCGCTCGGAGGTCACCGATCTGACGGTGTACACCACCGGCAATTCCTGGACCGCATCCGAGACGATCTGGCCGCTGATCGTGGCCTCCAACGCCGGAGGTTCCGTACAGGTAGAGCTGAGCCTCGCGGTGAACGGCCAGGTCTGGGCGGACAGCGTGCGCACCTTCCAGGTCAACCGGATGGACGCCAACGGCTCGGTTTTTTACTGGAGTACCTCCACCTCGGGCATCATGGAGATTCCCTATGGCGGCAGCGCCTCGGAATACCTCACCGCGGCCACCACCGGCCATTGTGTAGGCTGCCATACCGTTTCTAACGGTCTGATCGCATTCACCTACGACGGTGGCGATGGCTACCTGGGGGTGAAGCGGGTGGCCGACCGCAGCGACGTGGTGGCCTACTCGGTGGGCTATGGCAACTTCAAGACCTTTTCCCCGGATGGGAACTACGTTCTTTCTACCTTCCAGGGATCACTTTTGCTCTGGGATGCGCACACCGGTGCCTTTCTGTATGAGCTGCCCACCGGCATGAAGTTGACCCACCCGGACTGGTCGCCGTTAGGCGACAAGATCGTGGCGGTGAACCCAGGAAGTTATGCCTGCGACTGGTGTTCCTCCGAGGGGAACCTGGTGCTGATCGACTACTACGGCGACGGACAATTCGGTGCGCCTACGCTGCTCTACGATGCCGCTCCGGGCTACAACGCCTACTACCCGGCTTTTTCGCCGGATGGCGAGTGGATCGCCTTCAACCACTCCTCTGGCGACTCCTACGACGATGTGGACGCGGCGGTGTGGGTCATCCCCGCCGCGGGAGGTAACCCCATTGTGTTGTCGGCCGCAAATATGGGCGATGGGCTCACCAACTCCATCCCCCGCTGGGGGCCCCTGCCGGACGACGACGTGCTCTGGCTGGCCTTCTCCAGCAAGAGGATCTACGGCAACAACCTTACCATCGGCAACCCACAGATCTGGGTCGCGGGTTTTGACCCGATCAAGGCGGAGAAGGGCGAAGACCCCTCCTGGCCGGCCTTCTGGCTTCCCGGCCAGGACGTGGCCCAGGGCAACCACATTCCGGCATGGGCGCAGCGATGATTCTTTTCCTGCTTGCATGTGGCGGAAAGGCGACGGGGGGTGGCAGCGTGGAGCCGGCGACGATGCGCGACTACCTGGGCGCTGCCGATACCTATCTCCAGTTTACCCCGTTGGATCAACCGGATGGGCCGGTGCGGCTGCTGCGGATCACCGCCGAGAAGTGGGAGCTACGCGACGGCGAGGACTGGGAGGAGGCGGGGGAGGGCAACCGCTGGACCACCGAGGTGAAGGAGGGCGCCTTCTGGGTGGGCCAGGATCTTCTGTTGCCGGGAATTTCGGCAGGGGATGCTGCGGAAGATGCCGAGGTGACCGGAACGGGTCCATTTACGACCTGGTACGGCACCTTTCCCGACACCGTGCAGGTGGAGATCTCCGGCGGTGGCTGGAGTGGCGAGCTGGTTTTTGCCCGCGACGTAGGCCCGATCCGCTTTGGTCGGGGGGATGACTGGGATCTCGTGTATTATGAGCGGGACTGGGAGCCGCGTCGCTATGAAGATTCTGGAGGGGGAGGGGACTCTGGGGCGGATTCGGGTACCTCGGGAGGGGACTCCGGGGCGGATTCGGGCTGAGGGTATGTATCACGAGAATGTGGCTTCTTCCTGAAGATTGTTGATACATGACGCTTCTGTATCGTGTCATTTTGAAATATTTCGGGAAAAAAGCCAAAAAGATTGACGTGGGCGGGGGAGCGTGGGAAGATTCAACCACCCCGAGACTGAGGGCAGTCAAATGGCCTTGGGGAATTGAGCCGCATGTTCGCCTTCGCGTCTGGCTCGACGTTCCAACCTGGAGTATTCCCCTATGCCTACCGAAGAATTGTTCGGCTCTTACCACTTCCTCCTGGAGATCCAGGGGATCGTCAAGGACACCAAGATCATCG
>CAITDR010000417.1 GCA_903891165.1 uncultured Pseudomonadota bacterium | reverse complement strand
TCGCGGATCTTCTCGCGCTGGGGGAGGATGTGAAGGCGGAATTGATTGGGGGGGTGGTGGAAATTCAGGCTCCACCTCGATTCCGTCATGGCCGACGGAGGGGTAGAGGAGGAAAGCTTATGCCCCCCAAAGGCGCCTGCGGCGCTTTGGCCGCACGCGCCTGACAGGATCTAGACGATCCTCCCCTTATTTCCACCCCCCCTTCTCCGCCTACCTACCCCTGCAACAGCGAACCGATCCGCTCTAAAAGTGCCCGGCGGAGCAGCATGGAGATATCGGCGAGCTCCATGTCCGCCCGGTTCAGCAGCTCCTGACCCACCGGCGACAGGGCGCCGGGATACTGGTTGGCCTTCCGAATGGCGACCAGCTACACCACCAGGCCCTCCAGGTCGGCCAACACCTGAAGATCCTGCGGAGAAAGCTGCGTCCAACGCTCCCGAAGCTCTGCAATCAGCGCATGATGGGCCGCGGCCCACTGCTCCACCACCGCCGGATCCAAGGCAGCGGGCAGCTCTCCCTTCGCTAAAGCCGCTTTTAACACCTGTACTTCCGGGCGCGGGACCAGCTCTCGAAGGCTGGCAATGGCCGGAGAGTGCAGCTGCGCCGGCTGCGCAAGGCGGCCCAGAAGCTCCACCATCAGCTCTGTTTCCCCCTGCCTTGCCGCAAAAAAACGCAGGATCTGCGCCCGCCCCTCTGGCGATCCCGCTACCGTCAACACCAAATCCCTGGTTCCTGCTTCCATCTTTCCTCCCTTCCTGATTTTAGCATCAAAATCCTCCCGCGCCGCCGGAATTCCACTTTATAGATATCTATAAAGTGGAAAAGCTCAAATTCTGCTTCTTTAACCTTCTCTATCGAGAAAACCCTCCAGCCGCTCCATCAGCCGATCCTCCTCCCCGGCCGCGGCGCGGGTCCAGGGAAGCGGGTTTTCGGCCACTATCTGCCGGTCAAACCAGAAATTCGGGGGCGGCGGCGGACGCTGGGCGGCCAGCCACACAATCGTGTCGGCCCCCTGCGCCGGGCTCCTCAAAATACTGCGGGTAAGCCTGTGAAAAGCCGGGAGACTGCCAGACACACCGCCGGTGTCCGCCCAGCCGGGGTGCATCACACTGTGGCCGAGGCGCCGCGCCAGAACCAGCTGCGCACGCTTACATCTTGCATAGGCCTTCACCCCATCAAAGGGCAGAGGTGGGTCGAAGGTGGCAGCCACATCCAGCTTCTGCGTCAGTCCGCCACCGCTACTCACCCAGATGCTATGCCGACTTTGAAGGCGTCGGCTCAAGAGGTATGGCCCCACCACATGGGTGGCCACCGTCGTCTCCAGACCCTCCACCTCCTCCCGATTGGCGTGTAGCGCCCCGGCGTTGTGGACCAACACATCCAGCTCTGGAAGCACCAGTGCGGCCCGACTCTCCCGCCGTGCCACATCCAACACGGCCACCCGCACATCTCCCCGCACCTGTGCCGCCGCCGCCTCTCCCCGCTTTCGGTCCCTGCACAACATAAATACGGTCGCCCCCCGCGCCGCCAGGGCCATCGACGCCGCCATCCCCAGCCCGCCGTTGGCACCGGTGATGGCCACCACCAGCCCACTGAGCGACGCTTTATCCTCCTCCGCCCGGAAAAAACGAGCATGGCGTTCAAAACCGGGGCGACCGAAGCCGAAGGGATCCAGAGGGTGCATTCCTTTTCTATATCCCGTTGTGGCCGCAAGAGTGTTAGGAAGTTGGTTCGTCGGAGTCACTATGTTGACCCTTTTTGCATTCTTCCCCGCCTTTGCGGCCCTCCCCCTGCCCTGCGAAGACTCGCCGGAGGCCTGTGTTGCGGCGATCCAGGCCGAAGGACTTGCCCCCGATGCGGAGGCCGCCCGAGGCTACCTGAAGGAGGTATGTACGGCAAAAGATGGCTTGGCCTGCATGATTTTGGGAGAGCTTTTTGAGTATGGCGTCGGCGTGGCCACAGATACGGCGGTCGCCGCCCCCCTCTACCAGCAGGCCTGCGCGGCCGGGACTTTGTATGGCTGTATGCTCCTGGGCAACCTCTTTGAGCTGGGCAACGGGGTTCCCAAAGATGTTGGCATGGCGACGGCAAACTACCTCACAGCTTGTGAAGGAGGCGTCTCCCGGGCCTGCAACGATGCGGCGGT
>CAITDR010000416.1 GCA_903891165.1 uncultured Pseudomonadota bacterium | reverse complement strand
GTACCCCCGTCTTCCATCTTGTCGTAGACCTTGTACACGCCGGGCTTGTGGTAGGAGAGCTCAGAGATACAGTTCGGGTTGCCGCTGCCGCAGGGACCATCGGCGGGCGACAGCGAGCCAGTGCCCCGGCCATGAAAGCTGTGGGAACTCAGGGTCCGACAGGGGGCCTCCTTCTTGCACGTCAGCTTCGCATCTTTGTCTACCCACACATGCCAGCCCAGCTTCTCGGTGCGAAAGGGCAGGGCTACGGGGGCAATCTCGTCCCAGTCATGGTCCTGGGGCGCGGCAAATTCCGGATTCGCCCCCTCGTCCACCACCACCCCGATGTAGGCGTCGCGGCCTTCGGTCCATTTCTGTCCGTCGAAGGTCAACACCCGGATCTGCCAGGGACCGTCTTCCGGCCCCTCCAGAGGGAGCGCACCGACCAGTTGATCCAACTTCGGGTTCACCGTCCGAAGGTCCAGCTCGACCTGGGTCAGCCGATCACTCAGTTGCTTATACCGGTCGGCCAGCTCCAGGTACCGCTGATCCACACCGCAGCCCCCCAACCCCAGCAGACTCAGCCCCACCAGCACCCTGCCACAGAAATTCATGACTCAACTTCGCTTGATAGAAAGATACCGAAGCATCTCCTCCAGATCAAGCACTGCCTCCCGGTGATTCTGCATTTTTACCCGCCGCTCCAGCTCGCCGGTATCCACCTCGACACGGCCACCCGCCGCGGCAATCAAAGCGCCGGATTGCCAACGGAGAATCTCTCGCTGCTGATACCGCAATTCTTCCACCAGTGTGGCCGCCTCCTCCCGATGGCCACCCGCTGCACAGGCCAGGGCCGAGGCCAACAACCATCCATCCCGGGTCGCCGGGGTGTCCCAGCGCCGCGCCGCCTCCCGCGCGAGCCGCTCAGCAGCGCCGCGTTTTTCGGTACGCCAGGCTACAGCTGCTTCGTTAAGGCAAGCCGAGGCCAACAATGCCGGCTGCCCCAGCGCGGCCACCGCTTCGATCAGCTCCTCGTCCAACTCGGTCAGGGCGTCCAGCCGGTACAACACCGAACGTTGCCCTACCCGCGCATGACCCTCCAACACACACAGGCGCGCCTCGGCCGCCAGCTCGGCCGCCTCGCTGAAGGCCACCAGCGCTTTCTGAGGCTGATGGGCATCCCGCCAGGATAATCCGGCATTGACCAGGGAATTACAGCGCCGCGCCACACCCTCGGCACGCCGCGCCGCCTCCGTGTGCAGCTCGGCGGCCTCGGTAAAACGCTTTTGCCGATAGCGCAGGTGTCCCCACCACTCCGTCTTCCTCCTCCCCACCGGGCTTTCCGGATCCACATCCAGCGTCCGCAACCGATCTTCGGCCACGGCCGGATCCGTCGTTACCGCGATCCGCACGGGAAGGCCCACCCGCCAAGCCTCCAGCTCCGGGTTTTGAAACGGATTTACCTGCGTAATCCCCAGCTCCGCCTCGGTGTAGCGCCGCTCTCCGGCGGCTTCCCAGCCCGCCAACAGTGCCCCCAGCTCCCCGGCACCCGCCGCTTCCACCACCCGGCGTGCCTCGGCCAGGGCGCGGGCCGTGCCGTCCACCAACGCTGCCTGGGCCAGGGTCTCCAGAACCCGAGGATCAGGCGGTGCTTCCTCCACGGCGAGGCGCAGTGCCGCCATGGCACGGCCTGCCCCGCCGGTGTCCAGGGCACTACTGGCAAAAGTGAGGGCTGCTTCCGGCACATCTTCGGACTCGCCGGCGGCCAAAAGGTGCAGGAGGCGGTCCATGCTGTGCGGATCCAGGGCACGGGAGAGCGCCCAGTGGACCCCGGCACGGCGCTCCTCCGTCCACATGGAGAGCACCCGGGGGACGGTCAGCGGCTGAAGGCCACCCCCGGGAAGGCGCCGCAAAGCCCCCAATTCCTCCAGGGCCTCCAGCTCTGCCTCTACCTCCCACTCCGGACGATCAGTGGCCCGCACCAGCAGCGCTGCGGTGGCTGCCGTGCCTGCCAGCACCACCCAGCCCAGGAGCTCGTCCAGAAGATCCTCCAGGTTCAACATGGGTCCACCCCGGCCACCCAAGGTAGGCCCGGTTGCGACCCGCTCCACCGCCCGACGATCCAGGCGGAGGCGATCGCCCGACCACACCGCCTCGCCGGAGGCCACCCAGCCCTGGATCTCGGCCACCACCCCGCCGGGCATACCCCCGGTGCGGTCCCGGAGCACCCGCGCCGCGTCCTCCCGCAGATGCAGCACCTGGTCGGGGCCGTGAAAGAGGCTCCAAAGGGCCTCTTCGGGCAGGGCTTCCAGGAGGAGAGCGTCGGGAGAGGGCTGTACACGCAGGATGGCGCCCTCGGGGCGAAGGCGCTCCAACAGGCCCCGGCTCCAGCGATCGAGGCGGCCCACGTCGTCGGCCACCAGAATATTCCCTTCCTTCAACTTCTCTTTCAGCCGCACTTCGGCCTGCTGGAGTGCTTCGGCGCCACCGAGCCTGCCCAGCACCGCGGATAGGCTCTCCAGGGGCCGGTGGCCCACCTTCAACACGTGAACCTGGCGCCCTTCTTCCCGAAGCACCTTGACAATCTCCTCTACCACCCGACTTTTTCCGCTACCGGGGGGGCCCCACAGCTCGCAGGCCCGCCCTGCCCGGAGGCGAGCCGCCAAGGTGTCGATGCCCTCCCGTCCGCCCAACCAGGGGGGCGGCCGACCTGCCTCGCCCACGTGGAGAACGGAGAGGGCGACCTCGGCGGAGGCGGGCCGGTCGGCAGGATTCCGGGCGAGTAACCTGCGAACCAGTTGGGGGACCTCGGGCGGGAGGCCAGGCAGATCCAGCGGGGGCGCCTCCTGCACCAGCCGCGCGAGCATGAGATCCCGGTAATTGGCCCCGTGGAAGGGAAGATTTCGGGAGAGGGCCTCGTAGAGCATCACCCCAAAGGCAAAGAGGTCGGCGCGGCCATCGATGGGTGCCCGCCGATCCACCTGCTCCGGGGCAATATAGGCGGGAGTCCCAAGGATATCGGCGGCTCCGGTGACCGTGGTGCCCAACATCTCCCCGCGGGCGATGCCAAAATCCAGGAGCACCACCCGGCCCTCCGCCGTGACCAGGACGTTGGGGGGCTTCAAATCCCGATGCACCACGCCGTGGGCGTGGATAACCCTCAGGGTCTGGAGCATAGAAACAGCCAGCGGCCGAATGGCTTCCCACCCACGATGTTGGCCAGGAAAGGGCAAGCCGCGCACATATTCCATGACGATGTAGTACTGGCCATCCTCCTCGCCCGAGGCGTGCAGGTGGACCACACCGGGGCAGCGAAGCAGACGCAGGGCGGCCACCTCTTTGCGCAGGCGTTTGGCCTGGGCTTCGGTACGCGGGGTGACAAATTTGACTGCTACTTCCTCGCCTGTGCTCTCGTCGGTGGCCGACCAGACGCTGCCATAGCCACCGGTGCCGATCAAGGTGCCCACCCGCCAGCGCCCGGCGAGGCGTCGGACCGGGGTGCCTTCAGGGGAGAGGGTGGAGTGCTCGGACATCGCCTGTTTCTCCCGGTCGGGCAGCTCTACGTCGGGCATCTACGCAGCTTAGCTGCCTTCTGACAAGG
>CAITDR010000415.1 GCA_903891165.1 uncultured Pseudomonadota bacterium | reverse complement strand
CCGAAAACAAGGCTCCGATAAAAAAGGCATAGGTCCCTTTGATTTTTTCGGCGGCACCGCTCAGGGGCCCGCGGGGAATCACCTTGTACGACAACAGCTCCACCTCCCGCCCCACCGTCGCCGCCGACTTCCCTTCCACATCGGGCAGGCCCGCAGCCACCTCTTCCGGCAGTTGATACATCGCCAATGTATCACGAAAATCCTTGTAGCGAGCAGATAAATCGGAATCCGATACAGACTTCAGCCGCTGCCCTTCGTCCATCAGAAGGGTGGCCAGCTCCAGCCGTTCCGCCTGCTCCGTCCCTGCGGCACGTTGGAGCAGTCCGGCGCGCGAGGTGGCATCGGCAATCTGTAGCCCGGTGGTGAGCAGCACCAGCGCCAGGATACTGTAGATAGAGATTTGCTCGATCTTCCAGGCTTTCGGGCTCTTGTCCGACAGATGCCGCCAGGGATCTCCAAAAGTCTCCGCGAGTCCCCCGCAGCCACAGATCCACGAGCAATAAAAGCGTTTGCCCTTGTACCAGCCGATCAGCGGCGCCACAATCAGCGAGCTGACCACAAAATAGACGGCGGCATAGCCGGGAAGCTGCGCCAGGGTGTCGGGAAAGAGCTTGTCGTAGGACAGCGGCCACAGGTACGACAGATACAGCTCTGGGTGCCCGAGGATTTTTAAGATCCAGGGTAAGGCCAACGCAAAGAGAACCTGCACGCTGATCAGGCTGAGGGTACGGTAGCGCTGGTAGCGACTGTTCCCGTGTTTTTTCAGCATAAACCAGCCACCGATGATCATCGCAAGGCTGTAGAGGCTGCCATACAGGTTCCACTTGCTCATCCACGACAGCCCGGCGGCACTCAACCCCTGGCTCAGATAGTCCGGGAAATAGCCATAGTCCGGCAGATAGAGGAGGAAGTAGAAGGCAAAGAGCAGGGCCGAGGCCGCCCATGCAAAAAAGCTCCGGTTCTGCGCCGGGCGCCGATAGGTGTCCAACAGCCCTACTTGCATGGCGCCTCCAAAGACTCGAAGATGGCCTGGGGAAGCACCCGGAAGGGCGCCTCAAACTCCTCGTCAAAGCAGGCTTCTTCCATATGCTCCAAGACCTCCTCCAGGCTACGTCGCTCCTGGATCCACCGCAAAAAGATGCTGTGGTCCCAGCGGCCCCCCAGCATGTTGAAGCCCACCACCCGGCCCTCCTTCACCAGGATCCGCTGCGTAGCGGCCTTTCCGGGAACCTGCTGGTACCACTGCGACCAGCCCGGCCGCCCGCCCCGGTTGACCTCTGGCGGGATGAAGCCCGCCGTGGTGTACTCCACATCAAAGAACTTCGCCGAGTTGTACCAGTGGATCCGCCGATAGATTCGCTCTTCTCCTCCCATGTTGGCCCCCGCCACCCGCCCCTGATCCCGGGCCGTGTACCACAATTGCTCGGGCCGTCGGCTGCCGTCGATCCACTCCACCTGTGCACAGTCCCCGGCTGCCCATACACCCGGCATGGAGGTCCGTAGCTGCTTATCCACTTCGATGGCCCCACTCTCCGGATCCAGCCGTAGCCCGGACGAACGCAGCCAGCCGGTGTTCGGCTGTACCCCGATGGCCACCACCACCAGCTCGGCCTCCAGCCGTTTTCCGCTCTTCAGACAGACCGCCCTCAGGCTTCCCGAAGGATCCCGCTCCAGAAAGTCCACCTCCTCCTCCAAGTGGACCCCGACTCCATGGCCGGCAATATGCCGCCCCACCACCTCCGCCTCCCGACGGTCCAGGGCCACCGGAAAGTACCAAGGCTCCCGGATAACAAAATCAACAGCCATCCCGCGTTGCTTCAAAACCTCCGCCACCTCCACCCCGATCAGGCCTCCCCCAATCACCACCGCCCTCCCCCCCGGTCGGATCCCCTTCTCCAGTCCCTCCAGATCCTGGAGGGTCACAAAACGATGCACCCGTGGCCCTTCCGCCCCGATCCAGGGGGCCCGACGCCCCACCGATCCCGCCGCGATCAACAGCCGATCCCAGGGCAGCTCCCCTCCCCCCTCCAGGATCAACCGCCCCGGCTCCAGGCTGCTGGCCCGGCCCACACGCAGCTCCATCCCCCGCTTTTTGAAAAACTCCCGACCATAGGGCTCGGTATCGCGCAGGGAGAGCTGCCCAGCCAGGATGTACATCAGCGCGGTACGCGAAAAAAAGTGCGGATGTTCGGCAGAAAGCAGGGTGATCTGCGCACGCGGCTGTCGCTGCCGTAGCGCCATGGCCGCCTCCACACCCGCCACTCCATTGCCAACGATCACATTGCGCAATTGGCCTCCTTCCCGCTCATATCATCCCCCGCCACCGCCGGTTCAGCCCATCCAACAATTTCCAGCTGGGCGAGGCCCGCAGCGCTGCCAGCTCCTGGCGCAGCTGCTCACGCTCCCGTAGTAGCTCCGCCAGAAGCTCCCCTTCCCGGGCCGATTTCCGGCGCTCCGGCAGCCAGTCGCGCAGAGGGCGGCCCAGCCGATCGGGGTCCCAGTCGCGGCGCAGCTGCGCCCGGTCGGGGAGAGGTCGGCGCTGCTGCAGGGCATGTATCACCGCATCTGTATCACCCACCCGAACCTCCTGTACAAAGCCCTGTTTCGTGAGCAATTGCGCCTGCTCACAGCGGCAGGTGGCCACCACACGCATGCCCATCCACAGGTAGAAAAGCAGCCGAGTGCGGCTGCCAAAATGGGCCTCCCATCCAGGACGATCCAGCACGACCCCTACCTCGGAGTTGCCCAAAGCGGTGGGCAGCTCGGCGTCGCTCTGGACGGGAAGCCAGGTCACCGGAAGTGCCGCTGCCTCCATCCGTTGCCGGAAGTTCTGGTAGCCGGTCGAAAAATGCCCCGGAACATCGCCGCCGATCACCCGGATCCCTACCGGGCGCTGCCGGGCCAGCCCGATCAGAGCATTGGCCAAGGTCTGCTCATCAAACCAGGTGTTGAAGCTGCCGATCAGGGCAATTCGGATCGGATCGGAAGCGCCCGATACATCCGGGCCACTTGATACATCTGATACACCTGATACATCTACCCCCGCTGAAACGGCTCCTCTCACCGCCGCCTCCGGCTGCGGAAATGTGTAGGGCACCGGGATCACCACGATCGGCACCTCCCGCCCCAGCATCCCAAGCTGCCCCTGGAGTGCATCCCGTGCGCGGCCGCTGACACTGGAAAATGCATCGGCACGGCCGATCGCCGGTACAAAAACACGCCGTGCCTCCACCAGCGCCTCCGTCTGCCCGCGCAGCGCCGCCGCCTCCGCATCGGCAAAGGGATCTCCTGGAAGATCCAGCCACAGCGGCCGATCGCCCACCACCCGCATCGCTGCACGGGTGGGTCCGTAGATACCGGCGGTTACAATCGCCTCTGCAAAGGATACCTGCCGCTCCAGCCCGGGATCCCGCCAGTCAAATACTTCAGCATCCGGCCGGAGTTGTCGGAAGTGCCAGGTCCGTAGGGCCGCAAAGCCCGGCCCTCGAAGATCCCCGATCAGCGCCAGTTTTTTCACGTCGGCTCATAGTGGGTGAGCAGCCCCCAGCGATGCGGGAGCTGCACCATCCCGTGATCCTCGGCGGCGGCGCTGACGCGGATCTCGTAGAGCTGGTTGTGCCACACATGGGGGCGCACATGGCCCTTGTCGAAAAAAGCCACCGAGATCCGCCAGGTTCCACCCAAGAGGGGCAGCGCCGGGTAGCGGATAAAAAAGGTGTAGACCCCATGAAAAGTGCCCTCCAGCACCCCGTCGAAGCGGGTGTTGGGGCCATAGAGGTAGCTGCCATCGTCGCGGAACAGCGCCACCCCAAAAACCGGGCTTTCTACCGCTTCAGTCGTGCGTATGGTTACCGCCACCACCAGATCATCGCCGGTCTGAAAATGGCTGCGACCCACTCCATTCCCATCGAGGAACTGCACCCGAAGAATGCGGATCTCTCCGGTACCTACCACCACCGGATCCTCCCCGTTCATCCGTCTTGGGGCATCCCCCGCCTCCTCCTCAAAGACCTGTTGCGGCTCGCTCAGGGCGCAGGCGGCCGCACACTTTTTCAAAAATTCAGGATCACTCTCAATCCTGGGCGAGGAAGGCAGGGCCACCGGTCGTGGCTCCACCGGCGTCCGCGGCGCCGCCACCATACGGGTGGTGGCCGATCTCAGGCGATCCAGCTCCAGATAGCGCTCCACCACCTCGCGCGGGTCTCCCATGGCCCGGCAGCGCCCTCCGTCCAGCCACAGCACCTCCTGACATAAATGGCGCACTGCGTGCAGATCATGGGTGACCAGGATGAGGGTACTTCCGCGCCCCAGCAGCTCCTCGATCTTCCGGATACACTTTCGCTGAAAATACTGGTCTCCCACCGCCAGCACTTCGTCCACCAGAAGGATATCCGCATCCGAGTGGACGGCGATGGAAAATCCAAGGCGAAGGTTCATTCCTGTGGACCAGGTGCGCATCGGGTGATCGATAAAAGCACCCAGCTCCGCAAAGCGGATGATCTCCGGGATCCGGATCTCCGTCTCCTCCTCCCCCAGACCCAAAAGTGCGCAGTTGAGGCGGATATTCTCTCGACCGGTGAAGTGATCGTGAAAGGACACCCCCAGATCCAAGAGCGTCGCCACCCGCCCATGGGCCAGCACACGCCCCTCGGAGGGCTCGGTGATCCCCGCTAAGACCCGCAAAAGGGTACTTTTTCCTGCCCCGTTGGAGCCGATCACCCCGAAGGCCTGACCACGCGCCACCTGGAAGGACAGATCGCGGAGCGCCCAGTGCTCCACATGGTGGGTGCGGTTTCCCAGAAATTCGAGGAGCCGCGCCCGATCCGAGGGATAGATATCAAAATATTTGCCCAGCCCTTCGACCTCCAAGGCCAAATTCTGTGTCTGCACTACCAAGAATCCCCCTCCGGACCTGCGGCCGGCCCAGAGCTATGCTACCCTGTTGGCCGAGGGAGAGCATCCGATGGTCTGGTGGCTCTGGCTCTGCGCCTGTCTGGACCCGGAATTTGCACGGGGTCTGGATCACACGCCCATCCTCGCCGGCGAACGCT
>CAITDR010000414.1 GCA_903891165.1 uncultured Pseudomonadota bacterium | reverse complement strand
CGAAGCGTCCCGGCAAGGAGAGGAGGGAAAGTTCCGGGAAAAGGGAAGGAGTATCAGCCATACTGGAATATATCTCGCGCGTGCACGCGTGCGAGCGCGTTGGACGCCAAGAATATGCCTATTTTTGATGACAGAGGGGTCTTGCAAAATCCTGGTTCACCCTATCTTTGACTGCCTGGGGTCAGGAGGTCTGGATTCGAGAAACCCCTTGGCAGGAATCACCAGATCCAGTCGGCCGAGGGTCGCGTCGGGGACTTCCAGGACAACGACCTGATCACGTGGGATTCCAGGTTGCAACTCCGAAAGGAGGATGTCTATGTCAGCATCTGACGCTGCCGCCATGGTGGCTTCCGACGATTGCCGGAAAGTACGACCTTGCGCGTCGCGCAGGAAGAGGCCACCAGCAAGCGCGGTCGCGGTTTCGTTTCCCGTGTTCTCGATGGTGTACCGGACTTCAATGAAGGTTGCCCCCTTCGTGGCGGTTTTTCGCAGATAGCGATTGGTTCCAACCTGTTGCTTCGGAACTATCGAAGACACCGTGTAGGTGAAGCCACCGAGCTGGATCGGATCCCCAATGTGCTTTCCAACCCGCCAGTCAAAAGGTACGACCTGTGTAAGTGAATTCACAAATTGCGCCCATATCGGCTCCTGCACGGACGATGACGCGACGAATACCAGCATGTCGTGGGCGACTGCTGCGAAAAAATTGGGGTCTGGAGCTTCGGAGCGGCAGATCAGTGTGACTCCGTTAGCGCGATGGTCGGAGAACGGCAGCGTGTAGCGGGTTTGCGGTGACTTTGGCCAATTCACAAAACGTTGTGGTTCTTCTGTCGGGAGCTTACAAAGTTTACTGGCCCAACCTCGGACATCGGAAATCGGTCCGCCCACATCCGGAAGTGAGCTGGCGAGGAAAGCGGAAACCCCCGCAGAGCCGTAGAAGACGCGAACCACCCACTTTCTCTCCATGAATTCCAAACTATGAACCTGCACCTGCGTTCCCATCGCCTCTTTCGTTTCGGATACTGGACCCAAAACCTGCAGGACTTCGGCGGCCGTCATGCCGAAAGAGAGTCCGGCGATTTTCTGGGCGGCGGGGGCCTGCTGGGTCGGCGGAGCGGTGGCACCTTCGTTCTGCTGGCTCCTTTGGCCGGTCCCCCCACAGGCGAGAGAGGCAACAAGAAGCGTCGAGATAAAGGAGAGTTCAAGGTGATATTTCATTCGGGAATCTACTCCGGGCGGGCGTTTCGCTCTGACTTCTCAACCACGGCCTTATCCCATACCGTACATCAATTTGTCAAGTCATGGCGGCATCACAATGTGCAGAACAGCATCGCAAAGGCTTACTATTCGTTATAGCTGGTCCGAAGGTTGAAGGAGTATGGGTGGCAGACGACAAAGGCGGGCCACCTGTCGCTCATCGGGCCAAACTCCCCAGTTCCAGACCACGCCGCTGCAACATCTTCCCCATCACCACCGGGTTCACCCTGTCGCGACGCAGCCCCGTTCGGACTGCGTGCGCCTCGCGCACGAGGCACCCGCAGGCTTCGGCAAGGGCCAGGTCCCGTCCGCCGCCCCCGATCTCCCTCCAAATTCCAACATTTTTCCCACCCCCGGCACCGATCCAAATGGCCACACATCACGACGCCATCCGGTCCCCCCTCACCCCCGCATAAAAACCATCCACCGCCGCAACAACCCCGCCACCGTGGGCGTCAGCCGCTCCTTGTTCCAGGCCGAGGCCAGCCGGGACACCACCTCGCCGCGGGTGGGGTATGGGACGATGGTGCTTGCGAGCTGCCCCATCGTGAGTTTGTGGGTGATGGCCAGCGTGAGCGGGGCCAGCAGATCCCCGGCGTCTTCCGCCACGATGCTGGCCCCCCGGATGTGCCCCTTTTGTCCACGATCACCTGCGCGTAGCCCTCGGTCTCGCCCTCGGTGCGGGCCCTGTCGGTGTCGCCTACGGCGACCGTGTATACCCGCAGGGTTGGGTCTTTGGCGGCTTCGGCGGCGGGGATGCCCACGGCGGCCACCTCGGGTTGGGTGTAGGTGACACGCGGG
>CAITDR010000413.1 GCA_903891165.1 uncultured Pseudomonadota bacterium | reverse complement strand
GTCTTCGTTTTCTGCCTGGGACACAGTGAGACAGGAGGTCCCAGGATTTGTACCGGTAGGGCGGGGTGGGACCGTAGGGGTTGAAATTGGTGGGCTGGGACACCTGGGCCACTCCGGCGCCAGCCAGAGCCGACCGGCGCTGGATCAGATGATGGCCGACTGCCAGGCCGGGAAGGTGCAGACGGTGGTGGTGTGGAAGTTGGACCGGCTGGGGCGGTCGCTGTCCCACGTCATCCGCACGCTGGAAACGCTGCGGAGCTGGGAGGTGGGGATCGTGTCGGTGAGGGACGCCGGGCTGGACACCACCACCCCGAGCGGGCGGGCGATGGCCGCCATGATCGCCGCCTTCGCCGAGATGGAGAGGGACATGATCCGGGAGAGGGTGCAAGCAGGTGTGGACAATGCGCGGAACAAAGGAGTGCGGCTGGGCCGTCCCCCCGTCGAGCTGACCGACGATCAGCTCACCGGCGCGAGGCAGCTCCAGGATCTCGGGTGGGGCACCCGACGGATCGCCAGCACGCTGAGTGTGAAGCGGAGCACCCTGCAACGGCACCTGGAAGAGGCGGCCCAAAATCCCCCACCTTCGGAGACCCCATGAATGCGGCCCAGAAACCCGGCCCAGAAGGTGGCCCGAAAACAGATGATTTTGGGCCGGTGGTGACCCCCAGGTTGCTGCTACGCCTTGCCTCCACCCTGTCTCCGCAGGCCGTAGGCAAGCTGGCGCACGCGCTGGGCTGGCCGGCAACGAGCCAGCGCTACTGGAGCGAGCCCTACCGGAACTACTACGTCGGGGACAGCGCGGACCTGGACTGGAGAGATGCCCTGGCGGTCGGCCTGGCGGGCCACGGCGGCAAGTCCGACAGCGGAACCGTCTGGCGGGTGACCGAGCTGGGCAAGCTGGTGGTGCGACTGGTGCTGGACGCCTACCGGAAGGCCGACCCGAAAAAATGGAAGTGGAACTTCGCGGCAGCTGCGGATGCCCCACGGGGCCAGGCGCTACCTGCCTGTGAGGACTGCGACAGCCAGATGGAGCTGTTCCTGCGCCGGCCGATCTGCCCCAAGTGCGGCATCCAGGTCACGATTGACTGCTCGGGAGGCCCCCTCGGGAGTGGGCAGAGGCCATGGCTGATCCAAAAATCTGGGGAAGGCTCCAACCATGGGGAGAACCAGTGAACATACAAACCAGCCGCTGCCCAACCTTGGGATGTGGCAAAATCTGCACCTATGACGCGGATGTAAGTGACGTTGTTTTGTGTAACGAATGCGAACATACTTTCCAAGTGAGAAAGGGTGCAAAGGCACTGCCCCCCGAAGAACCCCAGGCCGCAGATGCCATCATCTGCCCGTATTGCCGCACAAAGCATTCACCAGGAATCCTCACCTGCGAGGCCATGATCCGCGAAGGGGACCATGATCTGCCCCTGGGCCAGATTGGTGACGCTCCGGAGGCGGCAGCAGCGCCCGCACCCACCAGGTCCGCCGGCTGCCTCCACATTCGGGTGGAGGGTATCGAGGTACAATTCCAGGTTGGAAACAAATTCAAATGTAAACCAGCATTCAAGGCGGAACTACGCAACCAGCACGGCGTGCTGCTCGCTGATTGCGTCTGTGGCCACGAGCAGACTGCGGTCAAAGCCGTAGTCAATGCCGGGATCGCGGTGTGGAGGGGTACCTCGACATGACTCTGTACACCTGCACTGGCTGCCTCCGCATGTGGACATCGGATGGCGCCGCGTTGATGCACTGGCGGGCGGCTGGGCACCATTCCGACGATGAAGTGGGCGTGATCATCAAGGAGGATGGTCCGTACCTCCCCGAACGCTTTGACTATCTGTTGAGCAGGCGCAACGGGATGGACATCATTGAAGCGATACCGCGCCCCGAAGCGACCCTGACCGACATCGAGGCGACGCTGGAGGCCGTGTTGAACTTTCCTCCCTACCTCCTCGAAATGAGCCGCCCGCCCAAGACCACCGACTTGTGCCTCCACCTCCGCGAGCACGAGTACGAACGGCTCGCCAAAGAGGCCGAACTACGCCAGGACAGCGAAATAATGCGACTGGTACGCAAACACAACGTGGATGCGCTGCGGTCCTGGAAGTGGAACTATGCGGACGGAATTAGATTTTCTGTCGCCCGGCCCTTCCAGCAGAGGCCAGATAGCCC